>NZ_JBFUKC010000004.1:0-298250 GCF_056401045.1 Rhizorhabdus sp. P4_G6
AGCGCTCGGGCAGGTCGGACCAGCGCGCACCAGAACGCAAGACCCACAATACTCCATTGATAAACAAGCGATTATCTTGCGCCGTCCGCCCAGGATCACTGACCTTGCCCGGAAGCATCGGCTCGATCCGACGCCACTGCGCCTCGCTTAACTCGTATCGCTTGATCCCCATGATGCCTCCGCAATCGCGGAAACCCATGAATCAGACATCCCACCACTTGGGAATCCTCTGAATGTCGATACAGCCTAAGGCTCAGGCTGCCAGCCTGGCCCGCGCCGCCAGGGCCCCGCCGAACAGATGCGACAGGACGAGCAGCCGGCGATGGCCCCGGCCGATCGGCAGTTCATCGGTCACACCTATTCCGCCGTGCAGCTGGGTCGCATCCTGCGCCAGCCGCAGCGCCGCGTCGGCGACATACGCTTTGGCGGCGGTGACCGTGCGAGCCCGATCACCGTCCTCGACCAGCGCCGCCTTGAGCATCATCGAGCGCGCCTGCTCAAGGATGACGAACAGGCGCGCAACGCGGTGCTGGACCACCTGGAAGCTGCCGATCGGCGCCCCGAACTGCCGCCGTTGTTGCACATATTCGACGGTTTGCCCGTACAGAGTCGTCATCGTGCCCACCATCTCGGCGATCGTCGCCAGTTCGGCATCCGTAATCGCCGCGTCGAGATCGGCCGCGGTCACATCAAGCGCCTCTACGGCGACGCTGTCGAACCGAAGCTCGGCGGCGATAGTGCCGTCGGCAAGGCGGACGGGCGTGCGGCTGAGCCCGGCTGCCTCAGCGGACATCAGGACCGCCCCTTGCCGCTTCGGCAAGGCGATGACGAAGGCGCTCGCGTCCATGCCATAGCGCACGATATGCGCCTGTCCGTGGAGGCTGGCGCCTTCATGCCGCAAGCCATCGCCCGCGGCATAAGCAAGTATCGCTTCGCCCTGCACCACCGGTTGCACCCATTGCGCGATCTGCTCTGCCGTACCGCAGCGCCCGATCAAAGCAGCGCAAAGCAAGACGCTCTCGGCAAGCGGCGTGATCGCCATGGCGCGACCCAGTTCCTCCGCCACGATGGCCGCATCCTGCGACCGCCCGCCCGTGCCACCCGCTCGTTCGGACAGGAGGAAAGCGAACAGCCCGAGGTCGGCCAATGCCCACCAATCCTCGTTCGATATCGGCCCGCGCCCCATGCTGGCCATGTCCTGACGGCGCTCAAGAAAACGGCGAACCATATCGCGGAGCATCGCCTGCTCCTCGCTCGGCTCCAGATCCATCGTCAGAGCCGCTCGACGATCGTGACGTTGGAAATGCCGCCGCCCTCGCACATCGTCTGCAAACCATAGCGTTTGCCCCGCGCGTGCAGCGCGTGAACCAGAGTCGCCATCAGCTTGGTGCCGGTCGCGCCGAGCGGGTGGCCAAGCGCGATGGCGCCGCCATTGACGTTGAGCCTGGCCGGATCGGCATCCAGCGCCTTGAGCCATGCGAGCGGGATCGATGCGAACGCCTCGTTGACCTCGAACAGGTCGATGTCGTCGAGCGTCATGCCGGCCCGCGCCAGAGCACGGCGGGTCGCAGGGATCGGCTCTTCGAGCATGATGACCGGATCGCCGGCGGTGACGGTAAGGTTCACCACCCGGGCGATCGGGGTGAGCCCATGCGCCTTCACCGCCGCCGCCGACGCGACCAGCACGCCGCTCGCGCCGTCGCAGATCTGACTGGCGGTGGCGGCGCTCAGCGTGCCGCCCTCGCTCAGCAGCTTGACCGAGCCGATCGATTCCATGGTCGATTCAACGCGCACGCCCTCGTCGCGATCATGGACAATCTTCTCGCCGGCAGCGGTGGTGACCGGGATCGGCACGATCTCACTGGCAAAGGCGCCGGCGGCGATCGCCGCGGCGGCCTTCTGGTGGCTGTCGAGCGCGAAGCGGTCCATCGTCTCGCGATCGAAGCCATATTTGTCGGCGATCACCTGGGCACCGTAAAACTGGCTGAATTCCGGGACGCCATAGCGTTGCTGGATGCTCTTGGCGAACGGGCCCTCGCCCATGCCGGCCTGCGCCGCCAGGGTCAGCGGCGATCCCATGAAGACGCGCGACATGCTCTCGACGCCGCCGGCGATGACCAGATCCTGCGTGCCCGACATCACCGCCTGTGCGGCGAAATGCAGCGCCTGTTGCGAAGAACCGCACTGGCGATCGATCGTCACCGCGGGGACGCTGTCGGGCAGGCTCGATGCCAGCACGATGTTGCGGCCGAAGGCGAAACATTGCTCGCCGACCTGGCTGACGCAGCCGATGATGACATCGTCGATCGCCGCCGGATCGACGCCGCTCTCCGCGACCAACGCATCGAGCACGGCCGCGCCGAGATCGGCGGGGTGCCAGCCGGCCAGCCGGCCATTGCGGCGACCGCCGGCGGTGCGGCGGGCGGAGACGATATAGGCTTCGGGCATCGATCAGATCCTCTTGTAGGGCATCACAAGCCAACGGCCTGCTTGGCGATGACGGTGAGCTGTATTTCGCTGGTGCCGCCAAAGATCGACCAGGCGCGGCTGTTGAGGTAGCGCGCCGCGGCGATCCGGGCATCGGGAGAGCCGACCGGCGCCGGCATGTCGGATCGATAAAAGGGCCGCTCGACCGGAAGCTGCAAGGCCGCCAGCCCGAACGCGTCGACCGCGAGTTCGTCGATCCCCTGGCGTATCTCGGATGCGACCAGCTTGGTGATGAGGCTGCGCGGCCCAGGCTGGAGGCCCGCTTCAACTTCGATCAGGGTGCGCAGCTCGGTCATCTCCAGCGCCTCGGCCTCCAGCGCGAGCCGGGTCGCGCGCGGCGCGAGTTCACCCTCGAACGCTCCGGCAGCAGCGCGCAGCCGGGCAAGGTCGGCGACGAGTTGCGGGCCGAAGGCGGAACCGCCGCGTTCATTGTCGAGCAGGAATTTAGCGATCGTCCAGCCCTGCCCTTCATCGCCGACACGATTGGCGACCGGCACGCGGGCATCGTCGAGAAACACCTCGTTGAGTTCATGATCGCCCGAGGCGCTGAGGATTGGTCGCACCGTCACGCCGGGGCTGGCCATGTCAATCAGCAGGAAGGATATGCCGCGCTGCGGCTTGGCTTCGGGATCGGTGCGGACGAGGCAGAACAGCCGATTGGCGAACTGCGCCTGCGTCGTCCAGATCTTCTGCCCGGTGACGACATAAACGTCGCCGTCGCGCACCGCGCGGGTGCGCAGGCTGGCCAGATCCGATCCGGAGCCGGGCTCGGAGAAGCCCTGCGCCCAGAAATGCTCGCCGCTGCGCAATTTGGGCAGATATTCGGCTTTCTGCGCCTCGGTGCCGAAGTGGCAGAGCACCGGCCCGATCAGCTTCAGGCCCATGAACGGGAGAACCGGCGTGCCGGCCTCGGCGCATTCCTTCTCGAAGATCCAGCGCTGGATCGGGGTCCAGCCGGGGCCGCCCGCCGCGCGCGGCCAATGATAGACGAGCCAGCCCTGCGCCTCGAGGATCGCCTGCCATTCGCGCGCGATATCGGGCTCGGCGAACACGCCCGAGGTGAGGCCGGCGCCACGCCGCAGATGATCGGGCAGCGCCTCGCCGAGGAACGCGCGAACCTCATCGCGGAACGCGGCCTGCGCGGGAGTCAACGCAAGATCCATGCTCAGCGCTCGACGATCGCAACGGCCGAAACCCCCGGCGCGCCATAGACATGACTATAGCCGATACGCGGCTCGCCCGGCACCTGGCGCGCGCCGGCGGCACCGCGCAGCTGCATGAAATTCTCATAGACTTGGCGCAGGCCCGATGCCCCGATCGGCTCGCCGCAGGCAAGGCAGCCGCCATCAGTATTGACCGGCAGGCGGCCGCCGATCCGGGTGCGACCTTCGGCGATCCACGCCTCCTGCTCGCCATCGGTGCAAAAGCCGTTTTCGGCGATATGCATGATCTCGGCACCCACTTCGGTATCCTGGAGCTGGGCGACGCCGATCTCATCCGGCCCGACACCCGCCATCTCGAACGCCGCCTGCGACGCCAGGATTGTCGGTGATCGGCCACGCTCGACGTCGAGCGATGGCGAGAACACTTCGAACGAGCCCGCGGGCCGGCTGCGCACCGCGGCCGCGCGCAGCCGCACCCCGGGCAGCCCGAGCGCCCGAGCGCGCTTTTCGCTGGCGAAGATCAACGCCACCGCGCCCTCGGCGGGCGAGCAGAACATGAATTTGGTGAGCGGATCGCTGACCATCTGCGACGCAAGGATCGTCGCGGCATCGACCGGCTCGCGCCGCCAGGCATGATCAGCCAGCGCACCATTGGCGAAGGCTTTCTCGGCGACCGCGGCAAGTGTTTCCCGCGAGATGCCATGGGCCGCCATATAACGCTGGATCTTCATCGCGAAGAATTGCGTCGTCAGCATCAGGCCGGTGTCGCCATACCAGTCGGGCAGTCCCCAATCGGCCGGCTTGGGATCGAAGGCGCCGCGCGGATGCTTGTCGAAGCCGATCGCGATGCCCAGGTCGAACTCGCCCGATTTGATCGTCGAATAGGCGCCGAACATCGCCGAGCCGCCGGTCGCGCAGCCATTGGCGACATTGACGAACTGGAGCCCGGTCAGACCGAGTTCGGCGACCATTGTGTCGGCATTGCCGGCCGAATCCGATCCCCCGAACGCGAACTGGATGTCTCGCCATGCGAGCCCGCTGGCGGCGAGCGCCGCGCGCACGGCATAGACGCCCTGCTGCATGCCGCTGCGACCGGGCGTGCGGCCGAACGGGTGGATGCCGGCGCCGACGATGAAGACGTCGCTCATCGATCGCTCTCGCGGGTGAAGGCATAGGTCGTCCGCTGTTCGCCAGTCGCGAGCGCGAAACTTTCGGTGACGAGTCGCATCGGCAGGTCGATGCGCAGCGCATCGAAGGCGATGCCGGTCAACCGCGCTTCGACGATGATCGTATCGCCGAGCTGGACATAGCCGACGGCATAAGGCTCGAACGCCTCCGGTCCGGCATAAGGTGGCGACTTCGGGCGGAAACGCTGTACGGTCCACGACCATAAGCGGCCGGTGCGCGGCAGCGGCACAATCTCAAACCGCTCTTCGTCGGCCGGCGCCGGAAAGGTGATGCGCCCCGTCTCGCGGTCGCGGCCGCCAAGCAGCAGCGGTTCGCCATCGGCATCAAAGTTGAAAAGGCGTTCCGCGATCGGGGCAACAAGGTCGGGCATGAGCACTCTCTCCTGCCCGTCATCTTAGGTGGGCCGGCCTGCCCCGGCTTCTGACCAAAGCGTCAGCGCATCATGCCCAGGAAGCCGAGCTGCGCCGCCTTGAACAGGGTCTGATCGCGATTGACTGCGTCGAGCTTGCGTGAGGCGGCGCGGATGTGGAAGCGCACCGTCGTCCGCTGCAGCCCCAATATGATGCCGATCTCGTCATTGGTCTTGCCCGCTGCCGCCCACCGCAGACATTCGACCTCGCGCTTGCTGAGCGCTGCGCCCGACAGGGTGGAGCGGCGGCGTTCGGTGACTTTCACATAGCTCTGGATGAAGGTGCGGGCGCAAAGCGCCAGCGCCTCGGCATGGGCCGCGAACGGCGCCGAAAGATCCTCCTCCGCCGGATCGGGCGACAGGAAGCTGGAGGCTCCGATCTGCCCGAAAGGCAGATGAACCGGCACCACGATCGCGGCGCTGGTCAGCGCCCGTTGGCGAAAGTCCACAAGATCGAGGGCATCGAGCAGCGGGTTGGGTGTCCGCGGGTGGAAGCCGCTAGCATTGCACCAGAAGGGTTCGCTTTCCACCCGGCATGCGTTTGCCAAGGGAGATGACAACGCGAATTGGGGAAATTGCCACCAGCGCGCCTCCGCATCGGTAAAACCGAAGACGTCGCCGGCCAGTACCGCGCCATCGGCATCGCGCATCGGCTCCTGCACTGCGATATTGTGGCAGATGGCGGTGCGCAGGCCGCAGAGCCTTGCGACGGTGTCGCGTAACGCCTCGGCAGCCGAACGGATATGCGCGAAATCGGTGATCCGGAGGGGATCGAGCGCCGCCTGGTTCACTATGGCGGCCATCAATCCTCCTTAGGGTCCAGACTCATAACTTATGAGGTCGTGACAAGGGGAAGAGGGCTCGTGGCAAGGCGCAAGCGCAGGCGGATAGCAGCGCTATCCGACAAGCGCGCAACGCAGCCGCGGGCGCTCTTTCCCCTTGTCCTTCGGGTGGCGCGGAAGCGGGCGATCCGCAGCGTCGAACGATCTCGACGTGGCGCCGCCACGCCTTCGGCCGTCCTCCTCGCGTCTCATCCCGCTTTCGCACCATCACGGCCTCATAAGTTATGGATCTGGACCCTAGTCCGCCGGCGTGAGGCAGAGCCCATCGAAGAACGGGCGGCAAAGCGCATCTGCAACCTCTTCGGGCGTCTGCTTGCTGGCCAATGGCGGATACCATTTATAAGCCCAGTTGCACATGCCGAGAAAGGCATATGCGGTCAGCATCGGATCGCAGTCGCGAAACTGGCCGCGCTCGACGCCGCTGATGATGATCGCCCGCAGCCGATCGAAATAATCGTTCCGCCGGGCGCGGATCTGAACGCGCATCTTACCTTCCAGATCGCCATAATGATCCATGAAGGCGCGGACATAGCCGGGGTGATCGGCTATCTGGCGCAGGATGTCGATGCACGCCGAACGCAGCTGGCTGCGGGGATCGCCTTCTTCCTCGCCACTGCTGGCCAAGCCATCGAGCAACGCGCCGATATGCCGGTCGTGGATGGCATAGAGGATGGCGTCCTTGCTGGGAAAATAATGGTAGAGAGTCGGCTTGCCGAGGCCGACTTCGTCGGCGAGCATCTGCATCGACGCCTTATGATATCCCACTTTGTCGAACAACGCTGCGCAATGCTGGATGATCTCGGCGCGCTTTTCGTCATGTGCTTCGGTGGTCGGTCGTTTCTTGATCGGTGTTCGCACCATGCCCGGTCCATTCTATCTCTCTCGACCGCCCGGTCGGATGCGTTCGACGATGCCCCGCCGATGCTGACGACGCAAGCAGGAGATGCAGGTGATGACAAAACTCAGGCGTCCATGGCCGTCGCGCCCACCACCCAGGCGGAGAGCCCGCTGGTCGGAACCGCGCAGAGGACCGCTTCCGCTATCGCCGCCTCGCTCGCGCCGGCCTTGCGGGCACCGGTCATGTGCACATTGGCCCAGCTACTGTAATCAGCCGTCAACACCGTGACGAGCAGCAGCTCCGCATTGGCCTTGCCGAGCGCGGTGCCCGATAATGTTCCTTCGCGCATCAGATAATAAGCGTCCGCCCCAATCGGCACCAGCTCGAGCAATTTGCCGAGTGACGGCGGCATCGACCCGAAATAGGCTAGGAAATTCGCCTCGGCCTCACCGGGCGCGACGCTCAGATCGTCTTCGGCCTGATCGGGCTCCGCAGCGTCCGGATAGGCCTGCAGAAACAGGCCGCGATAGCGCAAAGCGGCGCCCTCGCCGCGCACGCTGGCGAGGATCGCGATCGCAGCACCCGCCTCCCCCTCGCTCAGGCCGGCATCGCGGGCGCCCGTCAGCTCACGCAGCGCCATCTCCTCATAGCTTTTCACCGTTGCCGCACAGGCCACGAACAGCCGCTTGATCCGCGCCGGGATGGCGCCGTCGCTGTCGATCACCGATCGGAAACGTCGATAGCCGGCCACCGTCTTTGGCGCATCGTGGCAGAGACGCCCGGCCGCCAGCAGGGGATTTGCGCCAGTCAGGGGCATCCACATTCCTCTCATTTCATTAGACCGCTCGGTCGGGCGACCACGCTATTCGGCTCTCCCGAAGAGGTCAATTGACCACAAGGAGATTTGACGACCGACCAGCCGGTCGAGTAATCTGTCGGCTATTCGAGTCTGTCGCGAACCGGCGATGGATCGCCGCAGAGAAGGAGCTTTATGCCAGATTTCGCAGGCCGCGTCGCGCTGATCACCGGCGCTGCTTCGGGCATCGGGCTGGCGACGGCGCAGCTTTTCGCCGCCCAAGGTGCGACCGTGCTGCTGGCCGATCGCAATGCCGAAGGGCTTCAAGCCGCGCTGCAGGGCCTGGGTGCGGGATTGCACGCAGCGTTTCCCTTCGACGTGACCGACGAAGCCGCGTGGATCGTGGTGGCGAAGCGGATCGCGGACGATCACGGCCGGCTCGACATCCTCGTCAACAATGCCGGTTATGGCAGCTTCAAGTCGATCGCCGATACATCGCTCGATCAATGGCGGTCGATCCTCGCGGTCAATCTCGACAGCGTGTTCCTCGCGACCAAATATCTGCTACCGCTGCTGGCAGCATCGGGACGCGGCGCGATCGTCAACATGTCGTCGATCCGCGGCATCGTCGCCGCGGCCAATACCGGTTCCTATTGCGCAGCGAAGGGCGGCGTCCGTCTATTCACCAAGGCGACGGCGCTCGAATGCGCGGCACTCGGCAACGGGGTGCGCGCCAATTCGATCCACCCGGGCCATATCGCTACGCCGCTCTCCGCGCCGGCTTATGCCGATCCGAAGATCGCCGAGAAACTTCTCGCTGACGTGCCGCTAGGCCGGATCGGTGAGGCATCGGAGATTGCCGACGCGATCCTGTTCCTGGCGGGCGACCAATCGCGATATATGACCGGCGCGGAACTGGTGCTAGACGGCGGTACGACGGCGCAATGACGATGTCCGATCGATGGGACCTGACCGGCAGCATTGCGGACCTCGCGCCGGTCATCGATCGGATCGATATCCTGGTCAACAACGCCGGCCTTGTCCGCTTGTGCCGCGAGGGCTAAAACCAGAAGCGCGCGCCCATGACGAGGCTGGTGGACGATGGCCCCTCCCCTGCGGCGCGGGCGTAGCGGGCGCCGTCGCCCAGCTTGCGTTCCCAATTGACGCCCACATAGGGCGCAAATTCGCGGGCGAACTCGTATCGCAGGCGAAGCCCCAGCTCGAAGTCGGAAAATCCCGAACCGATGCCGAGTGCCGGGACGTCCTGGGCGGCGACGTTGATTTCGGCGGCGGGTTGGAGGATCAGCCGCTGGAAGATGCGTTGATCATAGCTTCCCTCCAGTCGCAGATGCACGTCCCCCTTCTCGGACAAAAAGGCCTTCGCTTCGAGCCCGAACCAGTAAGGAGCGAGACCTTCGATGCCGATCGTAGCGTAGGTGCGCTGGGGTCGGGGACGAAAATCCTGCCGGATGCCGCCGACGAGGTTCCACCAAGGGTCGATCGCGCGGCTGTACAGCGCCTGCACTTCCACGCTCTCCAGCGTGCCGCCGACGTCCCCTTCACCTTCCGACCTGATGGCCAGACGGTTGATGTCGCCGCCGATCCAGCCTTCGCCTTCCCAATTATAGCCGTCCCGCCCCTTTCGCGCACGATATTCGAAACGCTCCAGCATCAGCTCCGAAAAGCTCATGCCGCCGCTCTCCCTGGTCATCGCCGAGCGGGCGCGCGCCATGGCGGCGGCGTCATAAAAGGCTTCGGCGGCATGGTCGGTCGGGATCGGCGGAGCCACGCCCTGCGGAACGATATTGCTGGTTACAGGCGCAACATGGCCGGCATGGGGATCGGCTGGCCGATCCTGCGCGGGCATCGCCTGCGCCGGCGGCGTCTCATGCGCGCCATGCTCCATCTGACTATGGTCCATTTGCGCGAACGCGGGCGCGGCCGTGCTTGCGAACAGTAACGCGACAGCTTCGATCATTCCGCGCGTCATGCTGCTGCTCCGTCATGGCGGACGGTGACGATCCGCATCATCCCGGCGTGCATGTGCATCAGCATATGGCAATGGAACGCCCAGTCGCCGAGCGCATCGGCAGTCAGGTCGAAGCTGATCTTGCCGCCCGGCAGGACGTTCACGCTATGCTTTCGGGGGTTGTGTGCGGCATCCTCACCGGTCAGCAACTGAAAGAAATGGCCATGAATGTGAATGGGATGCGGCATCATGGTGTCGTTGATAAGGGTAACGCGGACTCGCTCCATATGACGAAAGGCGATCGGTTCCGCGCCGTCCGACAGCTTCACGCCGTCGAACGACCACATATAGCGCTCCATGTTGGCCGTCAGGTGGATGTCGAGCGAGCGGGTCGGTGCGCGCGTGTCGTCATTGGGCTCGAGCGCCCGCAGGTCGGAATAGGTAAGCACCCTATGGTCGACATGCTCCAGCCCTGTCGGGCGGTCACCAGTGCGGTCGGCCGGCATCGGCGCCAGGGTCGCTACGCCTGGCCCCACTGATACATGCGGCGCCGCGGACGGATCGAGCATCTTCATGCTGTGGCCGGCCATGCTGGAATTGGCGGGCTTGCTGAGGTCGATGACGCCCCCCTGGCCCATGTCCATGTCGGACATGTCCATGCCCATGTCCTTCATGGTCAGCAGTGGGCGCTTCCGCAATTCAGGAATCGAGGCGACCATGCCAATCTCCGGCGCGAGCGTTGCGCGAACCAGCCCCGACCGGTCGATGGCTTCGGCAATCAACGCATGGGGGGCCGCGTCCACCGGCTGGACGATCACGTCGTAGGTTTCGGCAATGCCGATCTGGAACTCGTCCGTCTCCACCGGCTGGACGTGCTGACCGTCGCACTGGACCACGGTCATCGGCAGACCGGGCAGGCGAATGTTGAAATTGGTCATCGCCGAGGCATTGATGATACGCAGGCGGACGCGTTCTCCCGGCACGAACAGACCAGTCCAGTTTTCCGCCGTGCCATGGCCATTCACCAGGAAGCTGTATGTCGACCCGGTGACATCGGAAATATCGGTGGGATCCATGCGCATCGCGCCCCACTCCATCCGCTCCTTCAGACTCTGGCCTTCGCCCTTCAGCAGATCGGAGAGCGTTTGGCGCCGCATATTATAATAGCCGCCCATCTGCTTCAGGCGCGTCAGGAGCATATGGGGGTGGACCGGCGACCAGTCTGAAAGGACAATCACATGCTCGCGGTCGCTATGGACCGGATCCGGACCGGCGGGATCTATGACGATCGGGCCATAATGACCCATGGCCTCCTGCATACCCGAATGGCTGTGGTACCAGTAAGTGCCGGACTGGCGAATGGGAAACTCATAAGAGAAGGTCTCACCGGGCCGGATTCCAGGGAAACTGATGCCAGGAACGCCATCCATCTGAAACGGGACGATCAGGCCGTGCCAGTGGATCGACGTATCCTCCTTCAGATTGTTGGTTACCGCGAGACGAACGGTCTGCCCTTGCTTGAGTCGGATAAGCGGTGCGGGGATCGTGCCGTTGATGGTGATTGCATGGCCCGATCGCCCGCCCGTGCCGAAATGGCTTTCGCCTACCGTCAGCGCGATCGTCTCGCCCGAAAGAACCCCGGGCGCTGGATGGAGTCCGGCGGTTCCGCTTCGCGCCCAGGCAGGGAAAGCCTGAGCAAGCGTAAGGGCGGCGGCGCTCTTGAAGAAGGTTCGGCGATCGACGGCAAATTGGTTCATGCCTGCTCATACGCGGGAGGATGTTCAATCCCTTAAAATATCCGCAAGCTTGGCGCGGGCGCGAGATAGCCGGGTTTCGACCGACTTTTCAGTGATTTTCAGGACTAGCGCGGTATCTGCCTGGCTCATCGCTTCCACCGTGCGAAGGAGAAGGACATCCTTGAGCGCAGCCGGCAGCGCGGCGACCGCGGCGTGGATCCGGGCCAGATCCCTCTGCGAGTGTAGCGCCTCTTCTGGCGATGCGCCGGAATCGGCAAGATCGAGCGCGTCGTCGATGGGCCTGGCAAAGGTGAAGAAGCGCCTCACCGCCCTGCGCCGGGCCCAGTCGCGACATTTGTTGAGCGCGATCCGGGCGATCCAGACGTGAAATGGACGCGTCGGATCGTAGCGCGCGAGCGCGGCGAAAGCGGCGACGAAGGTCTCTTGCGTGATGTCGAGCGCTTCATCCGGGTCACCGACATGGCCCCGCGCAAGCCGCCAGACCGCGTCGCGGTGACGCCGCATCAATATGCCATAGGCGGATTGCTGCCCTTCCAGCGCGCGGGCAGCGAGCACGCTATCCTCGGGCTCGGCTTCACTCACCGGGCCGGCTGCGTCAGCGCCTTGACGATGGCTGCATCAAACTCCGCCGCCTGGTCGGGCCGCAGCACTCCACGCATCGTGAAGATATGCTGAAGCGTCTCCTTTTGCAGTTGCCCCATGACATGGTGCGAACGATCGACAGCCGCGCCAACCTGCGGGCCATAGCCATGTTCGGCGGTGATCGCTTTCGCTAGCCGCTCATTGTCGACGCGCATTTCCGCCTCCAGTGCCTCGCGGCGCTTGGCGAAAGCGGCCTCCAGTTGATGGATGCGCTGCTCCTGTGCAGGGTCGAGCTTCAGCCGCTGGTGCAGCAAGGCGTGCACCTGGCTTTCGACACGCGGCGCGGGCGCCAGCCACGTGCGCGCGACGAGCACCGCAGCGAGCGCTGCCGCAAAGGCCGTCACGGCGACGAGAATATAGCGCCCGGGACTCATTGGCCGAGCAAGAGCGAGGGCGCATAGTCCGACATGCCAATCGGCAGCGACGCGGCCTGCGCCGGGGATACGGGCACGATACTGCCCGCCCAGCCTACGCCGATCGCCAGCAGGGCCGCCAGCATCATGCTGCGCCGGGCGATCAGCTGGTCGCGGCGATGTGCGAGACCTTCGATCACGGCGCCTTCGATATGTTCAAGCCGGGCATCGGTCGGCATCGTCCGCATCGCGCCCAGCATCCGGTCCAGATCGGTCATCGTATAATCTCCATCGTCACGATCGCATACGCATGACGATGCATCCACCCCTTGCCCAACAGACCGGAAAAGTTCGACGCACAGGCAAGGGTTTGGGCAAGTCCATGCGTAATCCTCCAGAATCACCCCGAATGGAGATCACCGATGACCCGCACTTTTCTGATCACCGCCGCCGCTATCGCAGTGGCCATGCCCGGCATCGCCAGCGCGCACGCCAAACTCCTCTCGTCGAACCCGGCCGCCAATGCCGTGATCGCCAAGCCGACCAAGTTGACGCTGACTTTCTCCGAGACATTCCTCGCGCCGATGAGCGGCGTCGATCTCACCATGACCTCTATGCCGGGGATGGCCGACCACGCGGCGATGCCGATCAAGGGTTTCAAGACCAGCATCGAAGGCAAGACGATGACCATCACCCTGCCTCGCGCCCTTCCTGCCGGCAGCTATGATCTCAAATGGCATATCGTCGGCGCCGACCAGCACAGGATGGAAGGCGGCTACACCTTCGACGTGAAGTAAGCCGGGATGGCGGAGGGGGCATTGCTCGGCGCGCGGTTTGCGCTGATGATCGACCTGGCGTTGCTCATGGGGACGCTGATCGTCGCCACTTTGGTGGTAAGCGGCGCAATCAACGCTGCCATGATCGTGGGCGTGGCGCAGCTGCCGGTGCTGACCGGGAGCCGCTATGGCTGGCTGCTGGGCACCAAGCTGGCGTTGTTCGGACTGATGCTGGCGCTGGCCGCGGCAAATCGCTGGAGGCTGACGCCCGCGCTGGAAAGCAGCGCACCGCAGCGCGCGGTAGCGCATCTGCGGCTGTCGCTGCTCATCGAAACGAGCGCCGCGATCGCCATCATCGGACTGGTGGCCTGGCTGGGCACGCTGGACCCGATGGCATGAGTCGCCCCGTAAGGCGGGGCTCGTCCATGTAATCCATTCCAGAATTCCGCAGTATCCGGGAAAGAATATCAAATGTTATGGTAGTGCTACAGATTTTGGCAAGATCGCCCGGTCAGAACGAGCTACACTAGCGCATCAATGAGTTAGGAAGACCGCGATGCGCGTGGGCACTGTCAAGGAAATCAAGAATCACGAATATCGCGTGGGCCTGACGCCGGAGAGTGCGCGCGAGTTGATCGCCCACGGCCACGAGGTTTGGGTCGAAACCGGCGCCGGCAACGGTATCGGCGCGTCCGATAGCGACTACACGGCCGCGGGTGCGCTCATCAAGGCAACAGCCGCCCAGATTTTCGCCGAATGCGAGATGGTTGTGAAGGTCAAGGAACCGCAACCAATCGAGCGTGCGCAGCTGCGCAAGGGTCAGATCCTCTACACCTATCTCCACCTCGCGCCCGATCCGGAGCAGACTGCCGATCTGGTCAAGTCGGGCGTCACCGCAATCGCCTATGAGACCGTGACCGGCGCGGATAACTCGCTGCCGCTGCTCAAGCCCATGAGCCAGGTTGCCGGCCGCATGTCGATCCAGGCCGGCGCCACCGCGCTCGAAAAGGCCAATGGCGGCCGCGGCGTGCTCCTTGGCGGCGTACCCGGCGTGCTTCCCGCAAAGGTCGTGGTAATCGGTGGCGGCGTGGTTGGCTTCAACGCGGCGCAGATGGCCGTCGGCCTCGGCGCCGACGTGACCATTCTCGACCGTGATCCGGCCGTTCTCGAACGACTCGACAGCCATTTCGAAGGCCGTGCGCGCACGCTCTATTCGGGCCGCGCCGCGCTCGCCACCGAAGTGGCCGCGGCCGATCTGGTGATCGGTGCGGTGCTGGTTCCCGGCGCCTCTGCGCCCAAGCTGGTGACCCGCGACATGCTCGGCACCATGATGCCTGGCGCGGTCCTCGTCGATGTCGCAATCGACCAGGGTGGCTGCTTCGAAACCAGCCATGCCACGACCCATGCCGAACCGACCTATGTCGTAAACGGGATCGTTCATTACTGTGTGGCCAACATGCCGGGTGCCGTTGCTCGGACCAGCACCTATGCGCTGAACAACGTGACCCTGCCGCACGCGCTGCGGATCGCCGATCTCGGCTGGAAGGCCGCGCTCAAGGCCAATCCGCACCTCGCAGCAGGCCTCAACGTCCATGAGGGCCAGGTTACCTACGAAGCCGTCGCGCGCGACCTCGGCTATGACCATGTCCCGGTGGGCAGTCTGCTCGGCTGATCTTCGCAGGCACGCGCACGATTAGGCCAGTTGAGTATCTCTCCGATCAATGGTGGCCGCAAACCCGGCGAGGCGTCCTGCAATCAAGCGCTCGGCATCACCGACGATCGTGGCGATCAGATCGGCAACGGAAGGGATGTCGTGGATCAGGCCCTGCACCATGCCGGCGGTCCAGATACCATGTTCCGGATCTCCCTTGATCAACCCCTCGCGCCCGCGCGCGCCCTTGACCAGGTGCGAGATCGCCTCGAACGGATTGCCCTCGCGCTCGATTCGGACCGCCTCGAGCGCGATGCCGTTCTTCGCCACGCGGGCGGTGTTGCGATAGCTGCGGAACAGCAGCTCGGTCGCCCGCTCGTCGTTGTTCACGATGGCCTGCTTGATGTTGTCGTGGATCGGCGCTTCCTTGGTCGCACAGAAACGCGTGCCCATGTTGATGCCTTCGGCGCCGAGCGCAAGGGCGGCAACGAGTCCGCGGCCATCGGCGAACCCGCCCGACGCCAGCATCGGAATCCTGACCTTGTCGGCCGCCGCAGGAATCAGGATCAGCCCCGGAATATCGTCCTCGCCGGGATGGCCGGCGCATTCGAAGCCATCGATCGACACCGCGTCGACGCCCATGCGCTCGGCCGCCAGTGCATGCCGGACAGCCGTGCACTTGTGGATCACCTTGACGCCGTGCGCCTTGAAGGCATCGACATGCTCCTGCGGCTTGTAGCCGGCGGTTTCGACGGCCTTGATGCCGCTCTCGATGATCGCGCGGCGATACTCGTCATAAGGGGGTGGGTTGATCGACGGCAGGATGGTCAGGTTAACGCCGAACGGCTTGTCCGTCATGTCGCGCGTCCGGGCGATCTCGCGCACCAGCGCCTCGGGGGTCGGTTGGGTCAGCGCCGTCAGAAAGCCGAGGGCGCCGGCGTTCGCGACAGCGGAAACGAGCTCCGCGGTGCCCACCCACTGCATGCCGCCTTGCGCAATAGGATGCTCGACTCCGAACATCTCCGTGAACCGCGTTCTCATCACTCTCACCACTTTTCCAGACCGGCGGCCGACAAATGGCCGCCAGTACTCTGCTGACACATTAGCGGCGCGGCGCGGAAATCCAATTCTGCTAGTTGATCAATTGTTCCCTAAAATCAGGGGCACGCACGACGAGCCCTTCGCTGCACCGCCTCCGCGATCATATGCGGCGATCCCATGACGATAATGCTTGAACATAACGAGAACATGGTCAAAGAGCGATCGCGAGAGTGTGGCCAGCCTGCGGGGATGGCGGACCCGAAGGCACTCACATGGGTAATTGCTGGTGCCGCCCGAATCACCTAGTCGCCGGATGTGAGCTGCCAAAGCAGCCTATAGGAGGGATGATGCTAGACGAGATGGATCGAGCCTACTTCTCGCAGAAGTTGAGGCATGCAACAGAGAAAGCCGAAGCGGCCCAGGATGTGAATACGGCCCGAAGCTACAGCGCCCTGGCTGCCGAATATGAGCGCAGATTGAGGGAATTACCGGAACCGCGGTTCGCCTGATTGCGGCGATTTGTCACCAAACACTCCGCCGGGGTTTATCACTTGATGGACCCCGGTTCGGCGTGATCCAACAATGTTTGCCGGCCGCCGGGCGACAGCTGCCCTCCCGATCAGGTCCAGCCGCAAGCCTGCCACACCCATGCTCACCGGAACATGCCCAAGTTCGAACCGACCGAATCCTTGGCCGATTCAGGCCGGCCGTCATCATGATATCAGCATATCAACAGGGAACGGCGTGGTGGAGCTGAGGGGAATCGAACCCCTGACCTCTGCAGTGCGATTGCAGCGCTCTCCCATCTGAGCTACAGCCCCGCACGCCGGGCGCCCCCTCTACCCGCAGCGCGGTGGCGATGCAACAGCACATGAGGGTGTGCGGCCATCTCTCCGACACGCTGGCTGGTCCGCCACTTCGCTCTATGTAAAGCGCGGCTAGCTCTTGATGCGGTGCAGCATCAGGCCCACAAGAGCGCCATGGCCGATGCAGAAACTGTGAAGCGCTCCGCGACCGGCATGCCACTGCCCGATGTGGTGGCGCTGGTGCTGCAGGGCGGCGGTGCCCTGGGCGCATTCCAGGTCGGGGTGTTTGAAGCGCTCGACTCGGCGGAGATCGAGATCGACTGGATCTCAGGCATTTCGATCGGCGCGGTCAACGCGGCGATCATCGCGGGAAATCCCCGCGGCCGCCGGCTCGAGCGGCTGCACGCCTTCTGGGACCGGATCACGGGCGCGCTGCCGGCGCTGGCGGTTCTCGACGGCAATTTCGGCCGCGAGGCGCTGCACCAGACGGCGGCGGCGATGGTGGCGATGTTCGGTGTGCCCGGCTTTTTCCGGCCGCGATTGCTGCCGCCGCTGCTGGCACCGTCGGGTTCGATCGAAGCGTTGAGCTTCTACGATAGCGCTCCGCTGGCCGCCACGCTCGACGAGCTGGTCGACTGGGAGCTGCTCAACGATGGCCCGATGCGCCTTTCCGTCGGCGCGGTCGAGGTAGAGAGCGGCAACTTCCACTATTTCGACAACCGCTCCGAGCGCATCGACGCCCGTCACATCATGGCCTCGGGTGCGCTGCCGCCAGGGCTTCCACCGGTCGAGATCGATGGCAAGCTGTGGTGGGACGGCGGCCTCGTATCGAACACCCCGCTCGGCCATATCGTCGATCACCAGCAAACCGACATGCTGGTGTTCCAGGTGGACCTGTTCTCCGCGCAGGACGAGCGGCCGAAGACCATGCTCGACGTGCTGGCTCGCGAAAAGGAGATCCGCTTTTCCAGCCGCACCCGCCAGATCTCGAACCAGCTTGTCCGCGCGCGCCGCGAAAACCAGCGGGTAGCAAAGCTGCTCGGCAAGCTGCCCGCCGACATGGCCGACGATCCCGACGTCATCGCACTGCGGGCGGCCACGCGCGAATCGAGCCTCAACCTCGTCCAGCTCATCTACCGCGCCAACGCCTGGGAAGGCGGTTCGCGCGACTATGAGTTTTCGCAACGCACGATGCGGGATCACATTGCCGCTGGCCGCGCGGCGATCGCCGAGACGATGACCAAGTCGGGGTTGATCGCCCGCAACATCTATGACGGCAAGACCGCCGCCTTCGATCTCATCTGACCATCAACTCGACGGAGAAAGACCCATGTTCCTGAAGGGCAAAACTGCGCTGATAACAGGCTCCACCTCGGGAATCGGCCTTGCTTATGCCAAAGCGATCGCAGGCGAAGGCGCGAATGTCGTGATCAACGGCTTCGGCGATGCGGCCGCCATCGAGGCGGAACGCAAGGGGCTGGAGGCGGTGAGTGGCGCGCGCGCGCTCTACAGTGGACATGATCTGTCGAACGTCGACCAGATCGAGGCGATGATGACCGAGGCCGCCGCCGCGTTCGGCGGGGTGGACATCCTGATCAACAACGCCGGCGTCCAGCATGTCGCGCCGATCGAGGAATTCCCGGTCGAGAAATGGGACCTGATCATCGCGCTCAACCTGACCAGCGCCTTCCACACCGCGCGGCTTGCGCTGCCATGGATGAAATCGAAGAAGTGGGGTCGAATCATCCAGACGGCCTCGGCCCATTCGCTGACCGCCTCACCGTTCAAGTCGGCCTATGTCACCGCCAAGCACGGCCTGGCCGGCCTGACCAAGACGATCGCCCTCGAGGCGGCGACCTTCGGCGTGACCGCCAATTGCATCAGCCCCGGCTATGTCTGGACGCCGCTGGTCGAAAAACAGATTCCGGACACGATGAAAGCCCGCGGCATGACCAAGGAGCAGGTGATGAACGACGTCCTGCTCGCCGGCCAGCCCACCAAGCAGTTCGTCACGGTCGAGCAGGTCGCGGCGATGGCGCTCTTTCTGTGCCGAGACGATGCGGCGTCGATCACTGGAGCCAATATGTCGATCGATGGCGGCTGGACTGCGCAATAGGAGGCTAAGCGCGACTTCCGCAGCGCTTGCCAAGCGTAGCGGGGCGGGGCAGGCTGCGTTTCTTTGAGCGAGAGGAGACGATCGCTTGTTGCGTTCGAGAGCCGCCCCGGTCCTGTCCGTGTTGCTGATGCTGGCGGGCTGCGGCGGCAAGTCGCTCGAGACCAAGGCGCCCAAGGCGCGTCCCAATGACTGGCATGCGATCGTGACGCCCACCGATCGGGAGCGGCTGGCGCGGTGGCGCTCCGCCTGGATCACCGGTCTCGAAAAGGCGACGGCCGCCGGCAGGAGCGCGCAGATCGCGGCGCAGGGCGCGCTGCTCAAGCCCGATTTCGCGCTTGACGATCCGGTCACGCCACCCGGCGATTATAGCTGCCGTGTCGTCAAGATGGGTGCGCAGACCCAGGGCATGCTCGAATTCGTCGCCTATCCGCCGTTCACCTGCCGGATAACCGCCGAGGAAGGGCGAATCCATCTTGCCAAGATCGACGGCTCGCAGCGTCCGGTGGGCGACATCTTCCCCGACGAAGGTTCGCGGATGATCTTCCTTGGCGCGATGACGCTGGGCGACGAGGCACGACCCCTGCCCTACGGCCGGGATGCCGAACGCGACATGGCGGGGATTGTCGAGCGGATCGGTCCGCGGCGCTGGAGGGTCGCCTTTCCCTACCCCCGCTGGGAATCGACGATCGACATCCTCGAACTGATCCCGAAAGGATAGCATGAAAGCCATACTGCCCCTCCTCGCGCTGGGCGCTTCGCTTGCGGCAGCGCCAGGTCGTGCCGATCCGCTCGGCCAGGCAGTGGCGGCGGACTTGCCAAGCCTCATCGCCATCTATCGCGATCTCCACATTCATCCCGAACTGAGCTTCAAGGAAGGGCGCAGTGCCGGGATCATGGCCGTTGAGGCGAAGAAGGCTGGCTTCACCGTGACGACCGGCGTTGGCGGCACCGGCGTCGTCGCGGTAATGAAAAACGGGCCCGGACCGGTTCTGCTGCTGCGCGCGGACATGGACGCCCTGCCGGTTACCGAGCAGACCGGCCTCCCCTATGCCAGCCAGACCCCCGGGGTGATGCACGCCTGCGGCCACGATACCCACATGACCAGCTGGATCGGCATTGCCCGCCGCATGGCTGCGATGAAGGATCGCTGGTCGGGTACGCTGGTGATGATAGGCCAGCCAGCGGAGGAGATCGGCTCCGGCGCGCGCGCCATGCTCAAGGACGGGCTTTACACCCGCTTCCCCAAGCCCGGCACCGTGATCGCCTTCCATGACTCCGCGTCGCTGAAGGCCGGGACGATCGGCTATGTCGACGGCTATATCATGGCGAACGTCGACTCGGTCGACGTGGTGGTGAAGGGGGTCGGCGGGCATGGCGCCTATCCGCACCTTGCCAAGGATCCGATCGTCACGGCGGCGCGCATCGTGACGACCCTGCAGACGCTGATCTCGCGCGAGACCGATCCGCTCGAATCGGGCGTGGTCACGGTCGGCAGCTTCCAGGCCGGTACCAAACACAACATCATACCGCCCGAAGCGAAGCTCCAGATCACCGTGCGATCCTACAAACCAGAGGTGCGCCAGCATCTGCTCGACGGCATAGCCCGTATCGCCAGGGGCGAGGGCATCGCCGCCGGCATGGCCGACGACCAGCTTCCGGTGGTCACACTGCAGGACCAGCGCACGCCGGCCACGTTCAACACCCATGAAATCACCAGCAGGATGGCCGAGATATTCACCGCGCGTTTCGGCAAGGAGCGGGTGCAGCCGGTGCGTGCCCAGATGGGCGGCGAGGATTTCAGCGAACTCTACCTGGCCGACACCTCGATCCAGTCGATGCTGTTCTGGGTAGGCGGCGTGCCCAGGGAAAAGTGGGAAGCCGCCGGCGGCGACATCGGCAAGCTGCCGTCGATTCACAGCCCATTGTGGGCGCCCGACGCCGAAGCGGTGATATCGACCGCGGTAGAGGCGATGACCACCGCAGCGCTGACGGTGCTGGCAAAGAGCTAGGATCCGTGATGGGCAAGAGGGAGATCGCGTCCAACAACGGTCTGCCTTGAGCGGGCGTTTGCGGTGACGATGCGTTTTCGCATGACGGCAACGAGGCCGGCAAGAGATGCAGCCCGCTTGTTCTCAAGGCTGCGGAGTTCGGGCGGAGATCATCCCTCGGCTGGACGAGCGCGAAGCCGGCTTCGCAGACCGCTTCACCGCTCCTGACGGCGCGCGGTTCATGCCAGCGCATATCGCCCCTATGATCGTCAGCCTGTGTTGCGGGGAAGTGTTGCCCTCGGCGGCGGCCAGCCATTACCCTGCCTGCCATTCACCCGGGGAGCATCGATGACGGATCTTTCAGACCTTGTTCGCCGGATCGAACGAAGCGAAGCCCGGCAGGCCATTGCCGAACTGCCCGCGCGCTACGCGATCGCGGTGGATTCGCGCGATATCGACAGCTGGGTGAACCTGTTCGTGGAGGACGTGGACTGCGGCAAGCGCGGAAAGGGCCGCGATGTGCTGCGCGGCTTCATCGCCCCGAGCGTGAAGACCTTCTATCGGTCGATCCACCAGATCTGCGGCCACGTGATCGACTTCATCGATGACGACACTGCGACCGGCACGGCCTACTGCCGGGCCGAGCACGAGGACGGCGACAAGTGGATCGTCATGGCGATCATCTATTATGACCGCTACGTCCGGCGCGATGGCAGCTGGTACTTCGAACGCCGGCAGGAGAAGCACTGGTATTCTGCCGATCTGCTCGAGCGGCCCCACACCCCCTTCCAGCTCTGGGACCGGTGGGCCGCCCGTCTGCCTGACCTGCCGGGCAGCTTCCCCACCTGGGCGCCGTTCTGGGAGGGGACCGACAAGGACGTGCTTGCCGGGCTGACCAGCCAGCCTTGAGCCGGACACCCTTCGCCGCAGTCCCGCAAGATCCATCGCGCGTGCCGCACTGATCATGGCGTTAGCGCCGATGGCTTGATCAGGCTTATCGAAATCTGCGCAAAGGATCGCAGTCCCGATGGTTTGACTGATCTGACGACGAAAGACCGGTGAGGGGTTCACGGTCCCTCATCTGGAGATACATTTCCCGACATAAACATGACCGGGAGAGATGCGGCGCGCGCTGGCCTGACTCGATCCCGATGCAGCGGCACTGGACCACCCTACAAGGAGCATGAACCATGAGTGAGCCCCAATTCCGCGGCAAGACCGCGCTGGTCAGCGGATCGGGAGCAGGGATCGGCCGGGCTTCGGCCCAGGCCTTTGCCGCCAAGGGCGCGCGCGTCATGGTCTGCGACATCAGTCTCGCCGATGCCGAGGAGACGGCCGCGATGATCCACGCCGCTGGCGGCGAGGCCGAGGCGATGCAATGTGATGCCACCGACGACGCTGCGGTCCAGCGCCTGATTCAGGCCACGCTCGACCGGTTCGGCTCGCTCGACTTCGCCCATAACAACGTGGGCTGCGGAACCGGTAAGGCCCTGGAAGACCTTACCGAAGCCGATTACCAGTTCTCGGTCGATACCTCGTTCAAGTCCTGCTACCTTGGCCTGCGGTATGAACTGCCGGTGATGCGCGCGCGCGGGGGCGGCGTGATCGTCAATACCGCGTCGATGTCAGCCATCAGCACGACGCAGGCGGCCGACATCGTCTATGCCGGAGCCAAGGCAGGGGTCATTCAGATGACCGCGCACGCCGCGCGGGGCTATGCCCAGCACAACATCCGGGTGAACTGCGTCGCGCCCGGCCTGGTGGCGACCAAGATCATCAGCCAGATGTACAGCCACGAGGAGCAGGTCGGCTTCGCCGCCGATCACCTGATCAAGCGCCCCATCAAGCCGGAGGAAGTCGCTGCTGCGGTGACCTTCCTGTGTTCGGCCGAGGCGGCGATGATCACCGGCATCGTCCTGCCGGTGGACGGCGGCCAGAACGCCAACCGCTGACCCGCAAGGGAACCCCAGGCTGTTGAGCCGGGCAGGCTGCGCAGGAAACTGGCTGGCCCATGCAGCCGACGCTCTTGAAGACCGCACGGTCAACACAGGTGCGATATTGCCGCGAAGCACCCTTGCCAGCAACGACCCCTCCGACAAGGGTGGCATTGATACAAAAGTGGAAGAGATAGTGTGACCACAGCCCCGACCCTTACCACGCCCGCTGACCTCGCGCCGCTATTGGAGCCGCTGACTATCCGCGGCGTGACCTTGCCGAACCGCTTCGTGATGTCGCCGATGACGCGCAGCTTTTGTCCGGACAACCTGCCCGGCGACGATGTGGTGGGCTACTATGCGCGGCGCGCCGAGGGCGGCACCGGCCTGATCCTGACCGAAGCGATCGGCACGGACCATCCCGCCGCAGCCGGCGATACAGGACTGGGCGAGGCCAATCTGCCGCTGTTCAGGGGCGAGCGCACGGTGAACGCCTGGGCGCGGGTGGCCGATGCCGTCCACGCGCGCGGCGGAGTCATCTTCCCGCAGCTGTGGCACCAGGGGCCGATGCGGATGCCCGATGGCGTGACTCCGGCCTTCTCTCCTTCGGGGCGCTACGGGGACCCCTCCAAGGCGGCGGACTACTATATCGAAAAGGCGAAGATCATATCGGCCGCGGAGATGCCGGTACCGACCGACGAGGACATCGCGGACGTGGTGGCGGGCTTCGGCCGGGCGGCGCGCGATGCTGTCGCGGCCGGCTTCGACGGTCTCGCCCTGCACGGCGCCCATGGCTATCTGATCGATGCGTTCCTCTGGGCCGAAACCAACCACCGCCCGGCCCCCTGGGGCGGCGACGCTGTAGCGCGCACCCGCTTTGCTGTGGAAGTGGTCAAGGCCTGCCGCGAGGCAATCGGCCCCGATCGTCCACTGATCTTCCGGTTCTCACAATGGAAGCAGCAGGATTTTCGCGCCAAGCTGGCCGAGACCCCCGGCGAGCTGGAGGCGATCCTAGGCCCGATCAGCGACGCCGGAGTCGACCTGTTCGATGCCAGCGTGCGCTTCTTCAACACGCCGGCCTTCCCGCAGGAGAACGAACTGTCGCTGGCGGGCTGGGCCAAGAAGCTGACCGGCAAGCTGACCGGCGCCGTGGGCGGCATCGGCGTCACCAAGGGCATGTACGACACGACCTCCGTCTCGGCCGAAGCGTCCAACAATCTCGGCATGCTGCTCAAGCGTTTCCTGGCAGGTGAGTTCGACGTCGCATCGGTCGGACGCATGATCCTGCACGATCCGCAGTGGGTCACCAAGGCCCGCACCGGCGCGCCGCTGCCGGCATTCGACCCGGATTCGCTGAATCGCCTGACCTGACAGGCAGGAGCGGCACGTGCTCGCGCCGGGCCTGCTGCCTCGCAGCGCATAAAAGCGCTGGCGTGAAGTTCGCGCTACTCGATGATGCCGAGCACAGTGCCGACTTCGTAAAGCTCGCCAGCTTCCTTCAGGATCTTGAGCGTGCCGGTGGCCGGGCTCTCGACCTCGTTGGTCGACTTGTCGCTTTCGAGCGCGAACAGCGGCTGACCTTCGATTGCTTCGCCGCCATCAGCGACGAGCCACTCGGCAAGCGTTCCCTCGTTCATCGAGAAGCCAAGCTTAGGCAGGAGCACTTCGGTTGGCATATTCTATCGTTCCTATCGTGCAAGGTTGATGGCGGTTTCCGCGATCCGCTTCGCGTCTGGTGCATAGGCGGTTTCCAGCGGCTTGGAAAAGGGAACCGGTGCATAAGGTGCACCCATGCGGGCGATCGGCTTCTTGAGCCGGCCGAACAGTTCGCTCGATAGCGTTGCTGCGATCTCGGCGCCTACCCCGAACTGCGTCACTGCCTCATGAACGACCAGGCACCGTCCCGTCTTGGCGACCGACGCCAGGACGGTATCGCGATCCCAAGGCGATATCGTGCGCAGGTCGATGATCTCGGCTGAAACGCCGGCGGCCTCCATCTGCTCAACAGCCGCCATCGCTTCGTTGAGGACACGCGAGTAGCTTACGATGGTGACGTCGCTGCCGTCCTTCGCGATCCGCGCCTTGCCAAGCGGCACGCGATGGCCCGGCTGGGGTGGCGGGCAAGGCAACCAGTAATTTGGCAGGTTCTCGATGAACAGCACGGGATCGGGGTCGTCGATCGCCGAGCGCATGAGTCCATAGGCATCCTGCGCGTTGGAAGGTGCCACCACCTTCATCCCGGCCGTGTGCGCAAACCAGGCCTCAAGATAATCGCAGTGCTGGCCACCGGAAGAGAAGCCTGTGCCTGTCATCGTGCGGATCACGATCGGAACATGCGTCTGCCCGCCTGACATGAAGCGGAGCTTGGCCGCGTGATTCACGATCATGTCCATCGCGACCGTCGTGAAATTCATCAGCATGATTTCTGCTACAGGCTTCCAGCCGACGAGGCTCGCGCCGATCGCCGCCCCTATAATCGCCTGTTCCGCGATCGGGGTGGAACGGACACGCTTGTCGCCGAAGCGCGAGGAAAGCCCCTTCGTCACGCCGCACACGCCGCCCTCTTCCGGGTCGGCGACATCTTCGCCGAGCACGACGACCTTCTCGTCGTCGGCCATGGCATCGGCGATCGCGCTATTGATCGCCTGGAGGATCGTCATGGGCTTGGTCTCGGCCACGGCCGGCTTTGCAATGATCGTCGTATCGTTCATGCCGCCACTCCTTCGGCGTAGACGTCGCGGGTCAGTTCGGCGAGGTCGGGGAAAGGGGAGGCGAGCGCGAACTCGACGGCTTCGTCGATCTCACGCTCGATGGCAGCTTCCATGTCGGCCAGTTGCGCTTCAGTGGCGATGCCCTCGGCGATCAGACGCGCCCGGAAGGCAGGCGCCGGGTCGGCGGCGATCGCCGCCTGCTTCTGCGCCTTGTCCATATACTTATCAGCATCACCGAAGACATGGCCGTGGAAGCGGAAGGTCATCGCCTCGATCAGCGTCGGCCCCTCGCCGGCGCGTGCGCGTGCCACGGCCTCGCGCGCCGCGGCGTACATCTCGATCGGATCGTTGCCGTTCACGCGGACGCCCGGCATGTCATAGGCGACCGCGCGGTCGGCGATACGCTTCGCCGACGTCGCCTTCTCATAGGTCGTATGCTCGCCATAGAGATTGTTCTGGCAGAGGAAGATCACCGGCAGCTTCCAGACCGATGCCAGGTTGAGGCTTTCATGGAAAGCGCCGATATTCGACGCGCCGTCGCCGAAGGTGGCAACCGCGACGCGCCCGTCGCCCGAAAGCTGCGATCCCCAGGCAAGGCCGTTGGCGATCGGCATCGAGGAGCCGACAATGCCCGTGGTGACCATCACGCCTTTGCTAGGATAGGTGAGATGCATCGGGCCTCCCTTGCCCTTGCAGGTGCCATCGACGCGCCCCGCAATCTCGGCCCAGAGGTCTTTCAGCGGCAGGCCCTTGGCGAGCATGTCGTGAATGCCTCGATAGATAGTTACAAGATAGTCGTCGTCGGTCAGATTGGCGGACATTGCCGCCGGGATAACCTCCTGCCCACGATAGCTGTAATAGGGCATGACCAGCCGGCCGGTCATGATGACCTTTCGACTGCGCTCGTCATTCGCCTTGAGCAGCGCGACCTTTCGATAGATCTCGACCTGGGTCGCTGCATCCGGCGCGAAGTTACTCGTCATTTTGCGCTCCAATTGCGAGGATTGAGTTGAATCCGCGAGCGGATCGCCGCTTCCCGAGTTCGGGTAGCATAGATCATAGGGATAAGGTTCAGTCTGATCTCACACTTCGCGCCACGTTGCTGGCCTGAATGGTGCGGCCTGAGGAGTGAGATTATCGACACCGATTCACCCTGCCGCGATTGCGCCGCCGAGTCGAAGGGGTGAAGCGATTTCATCGTATGGCCGATGGATTGCGCGGATCGTTGGTCCCCAGCCCTTCATGGGGGGGCGGGCGCCGTGATGAGGAGCTATGTGATCGCGACAATCCCGGCTGCCTTCCGGCGGCGGCGATTACCGGGTGCCGCGACAGCGTTGATGTTCCAATCCGATCGACCCAGATCGGAGCCCATCGCCCGTACGTCGGAAAAAACGAGATGGCTGGGGGAGATCCAGCTTCAGGCCATCTTGAACTGCGGCGCGCGCTTCTCGAGGAACGCAGCGCGCTTCTCCCCGGCATCCTGGGTCGCCTGCGCTATATGCACGGCACGACTTTCCAGTTCGATCGCCGACTCCAGGCTGCCTGCGGACTGGTTGAGCCACAGCGACTGTTTGGTAAGCTCGACCCCCATGGGGACGTTGGCGACAACCCCCCGCGCGATCTTGAGTGCCTCTTCCATCAGTATATCGTCGTCCACGGTCCGCAGCACGAGCCCAATCCGTTCCGCCTCCTCCCCATCGACGGGGCGTGAAGTGAGCAACAGCTCCGCCGCCCGCTGGCTGCCGATCGCGCGGGGCAGCATATAGGACAGGCCGAGTTCTGTGCCCGTGGCGGCATTGTGGATGGTATTGATGAAGCGCGCCGAACGCCCGGCGACGCACATATCCGATGCCAGCGCGAGCGTGTAGCCGACGCCGGCCACCACCCCGTTGATCGCGCCGATGATCGGCTGCGGCAGGTTACGCATCGCGATCGGGATCGCGCCGAGCCACCTCAGACTGTTGCGCTTGTTGAACGCGCTTCCGAAACCCTCGCGATCATGGGGCGACGGCCCGGCGTTCTTCAGATCATGACCGGAGCAAAAGCCGCGGCCTGCTCCGGTCAGGATTACCGCGCGAACCGAGGGATCAATCCGGATATCGGCAAGCATATCCAGCAACCGCTGGTACATCTCCCAGGTGAAGGCGTTGAGCGCCCCCGGACGGTTCAGCGTTAACCGGCGAACGCCTTCCATTGGCGTATCGACAAGGATGGTGTCGCTCATTTCGAAGAGTCTCCAAGGTGGTCCATCGGAGGGGAATCCTAACTAGCTACCTCCGTGCGAGTTACATCGATCAAAAGCAATGCGGCGAGCCTGGCAACCGGACATCTCAATGCATCGCACTTGCGATCCAGTTTACAGTAGCAATGGACATAAGACTGACGGCGGCCACTTGGAGATTTATCGAGGGGGATGCATGGCGCGGCCTCATCGCTGCGCTCGATCGGGCCGGATCGCGACTTCTAAGGGAGAAGGCTCCCGTGATCACAGCTGGTTCACCGGAATCTTGAGATAAGCGACGCCGTTGCCTTCAGCTGGCGGCAGATGTCCGGCGCGCATGTTGATCTGCACGGAAGGCAGGATGAGACGCGGCATGGCCAGCGTGCGGTCCCGGCCTTCGCGCATGGCCACGAACTCGTCCTCGCTGATCCCGTCGCGGGCGTACGCGTTTGCCCGGCGCTGTTCGGCCACGGTCGTCTCCCAGGCGTAACGCCCCCTCCGTCCGTCGAACGGGCGGGCAATTTGGGTGACTAGTTGATCCAGGCAAGGATGCCTTTGCACCCTTGCCTCTGAAACCAGGTCTCGACTCCGCGTGACCCGATCGATCGGTCCTCATTATGCCACAGGCCGGGCCGGCGTCGCACAGATCGGTTCAGCAGACCTAGCCGGCGAAGTGCTTCTTCAGGTCGTCGAAGAAGTGCTGGTAAACGCCCTGCATGAACTGCAGCAGCACCGCCGGATCCCCTTCGGTGACCTCATAGCGGTGCTCCATGCGCAGGTAGGTGCCGCCGCCGTGCGTGATCTCCCGCACCTGTATGCATGATTTCGTCCCCTGCGCGGTCTTCACCGCACCGAGGTCGGTTGGGCAGTCGATGACATAGGTCAGCACCCTGTCCTCGTCGCTCAGCCCGGTCAGCCGCTCGGGCACCTTGAACCCTCCGGCGTTCGGAACTTCCACCATGCGCACCGCGCCGATCTGGTCGGTGGCCTTACCGTCGGCAACCGTGCACGATGCCGCGCCGGAAAACCACTTCGTCAGGCCGCCGAAGTCACGGAAAAGCGCCCAGACCTCGTTGGCAGGCGCATCGAGAACAATGGAACCGGTGGTCGTCGTCATCATTGGCAATCCTTCTGCTTGCGGGTCAATCGGTTGCGTCCGAGCTTCAGGGGCGCTTCATGAAGGCCAGTACCGCGCTCTCGAACGCCGCCTTCTGCTCGATCATCGCCCAGTGTCCGCACTTGGGGAACACGTGCAACTCGGCGTTCGGGATCAGCCGCAGCGGCACCAGCGCCCCGTCCAGCGGGGTCACGCGGTCGTCCCTACCCCACGCCAGGAAGGTGGGAGCCTGGATCTTGGGCAGGTATGCAAAGCTCTGCACCGCTTCCGGCCCGGCCATGCCCTGCGCGATCGCCGCCAGACCGGCGCGGGAATAGATCTTGCGGTTGGTCTCCAACGCCACCGGATCGCTGGCGGCCTTGAAGCGCATGTCAATCAGCTCGTCGGTCAGGATCGACTTGTCGTGGACCATCGAACGCAGCCAGCGGACGATCTGCTCACGGGTCGGCTCTTCGACGAATTCGGCCAGCCGCTCGATCCCTTCATAGGGAAACGGGTTGAAAATCGGCACGCCCACGCCGCCGATGCACACAAGGCGGTCCACTCGGTCGGGATAGGCAGCGGCAAGTCGCGCGGAAATCAGCCCGCCGAACGAATTGCCGATGAAGCGCGCCTTGGCGATCCCCAGCGCATCCATCAGCGCTAGGACTGCGTCGATCGTCCCCGCGAAGGGATCACCTTGGATGGGGCTGCTATTGCCATACCCCGGCAGGTCGGGAACGATGCACCGAAAATGCTCGGCAAACACGGGCACGTTGCCGGAAAAGTTCATCCATGCCGTTACGCCCGGACCGGATCCGTGCAGCATGAACAGTGGCTCGCCCTGCCCCGCCTCGTGATAAGCAATCTGGCCTCCGGCAAAGGGGATCGTTTTCTGTTCGTTGACCACTCCGCGCTCCTCTCGCCACTTTGCGTGATTCCAGCGGTAGGCGGCCCCCCTGACATCAGCCTCGTCCGAGCGGACGTGACCGATCTATGCTTGCCGTCGCATCGCGTCCTCAGTCTCGACGCTCTCAAGACGCGCGCGCGTCGGCGAAGGAAGCGCCGAGGTCCTTGTGTACAGGATAGCCTCAGCCGGCGGAAATCGACACACCCGACAGCGGGATGCTCATCCCGCCATCCACCCGGATGATCTGGCCGTTGATAAAGGCTGCGTCGTCCGAAAGCAGGAATGCTGCAGCCGCAGCGATATCTTCAGGTTCGCCCAAACGCGGCGAAGGGGTCTGACGGAGCAGGACTTCAAGCGGGAGCACGTCGCTTTGTTCGACCGCGTTTTCCACCATGATCATGCCGGGCTGGATTGCATTGCACCGGACCTTCTGCTTGCCAAAACGCGCCGCGACATGGCGGGTCAGGGCATCGACGCCCGCCTTCGAGGTGCTGTATCCCACCATAGCGGAATCCCCGCGCGATGATGCCAATGATGACGTCTGGACGATCGCGCCGCCGCCGCGCTTCAGCATGTGCGGAATCGCAGCCTTGCATGACAGAAAATAGCCGACGAGATTCGTTTCAAGCGACTTCGTGAAAACGTCCGCGCTGGTCTGCAGCACGTCGAAGTCATGCTCGAGGAGGCGCAGGTCGGCTCCATTGTTGAATAGGCCGTCGATACCGCCGTGGTCCTGGGCGACGCCGTCCATCAGCGCAGTGATGGTGTCACCGTCAGCCAGGTCGACCGACCGGAACTCGGCATCGCCGCCGGCCGCACGGAGTTCCTCAGCGAACGCCTTGCCACGATCGACGCTGACGCCACCCAGAATAACCGTCGCACCCTCGCCACAAAGCCTGCGGGACGTGGCAGCCCCGATCCCGCGTGTCGCGCCGACAACGACCACAACCTTTCCGGCCATCCTTCCTTCCATGGGAATTTCCTTTATTCTCAGTTGGTAGCGCGATTTCCGGCGATATGTCCGCCATCAACCGGGAGGACATGACCGGTGATGAAGGACGCTGCGTCCGAACAAAGCCAGACCGCTGCCTCCGCCTGCTCTTCCGACGTCGCAAATCGACCAATCGGTTCGACCCAGTGCTTGAGGAGTTCAGGATCGGTCTTTTCGACCTCCTCGAATGCGGCTCGCATCATCGGCGTATTGGTTGCGCCGGGACAGATTGCGTTGACGCGCACATTGCGCGTCGCAAATTCGAGAGCGGCGGTGCGCGTCAGCCCCGCGACGCCGTGCTTTGCACTGACATAAGCAGACATGCTCGGCGTTCCGATTACGCTGGCGAGCGAACCGGTGTTCACGATGGCACCGCCTCCGGTCTGCCGCATCGCGGGAATTTCATACTTCATGCCAAGAAAGCAGGACACGGTGTTCAGCCTGTAGCACCGGTCGAAGTCGGCGAGCGAAATGTCGGTCAGGTCACCCAGCGGCCCTGGATGCCCGACGTGGTTGTGCGCCGCATCGAGACGGCCATAGGTGGTCAACGCAAACTCGACCATTGAACGGACTGAATCCTCGTCGGCCGCGTCGACTTTCACATAGGCTGCTTCGCCGCCTTTGGCGCGGATCAGATCAACCGTCTCCGCGCCCTTCTTCTCATCGAGTTCGGCAACCACGACCTGGGCGCCTCGCTCCGCAAACAATACTGCCGAAGCCTGTCCAATGCCGGATCCGGACCCCGTCACGAGGGCGACCTTGCCATCAAATCTCATTCGCATTGGATCCCTATCCTCTTGCCGCGCCGCAACTGCCGGTTGGGGCACATCTTATCACCGATATGGTCTCAAGTTCGGCGCACATCCACGCAGAGGCATGGTCCGCATAGACTAGAGCTGCGGGCAAGGTTCCGGCACATCAGGGCTGTCGACATCGGTCGCCTGGCAGGAGATCTGCGGGCACCCGCGTCGATCGGGCCCACGCCGCCAGAAATGCCGCGCTGTCTCACGCACGAGACCAGTTTGCCGTCCGCGCTTCCTTCATCCGCATTGGCATGGCGGGCCGTCAGGTCGCAATCGCGTTGCGCTCCCCGGAACATCCATTCGGACGAGGCTCCGCGCCGGCACCTCTGCAATTGTCTGAACTTGCGCCGAAGGCGGCGAGGTCGACCGTAGCGGAAGGTGACCGCAAGAGAGAGGGCCACCGCAGCCGGAAACGGCGGCTACGCCGCATGGGAGAGTTGCCGTGAAGGAAGTGCCTAGTTTCTGCAGGCTTTGCGGCGCCGGTTGTGGAGTGCTGGTCAGCATAGATGACGAAGATCGCATCGTCGGCCTGCGGGCTGACCGCGAACATGGGCTGAGCCGCGGCTATGCCTGTTTCAAGGGCCTTCATTTCGGCGAGGCACACAGCGCACCGGCGCGGCTACTTCACCCCCTGAAGAAGCAGCCCGACGGATCGTTCGCGCAAATAGATTCCGAAACTGCGCTGGCCGAAATCGCAGAGCGACTGAAGCCGATTATCGCGGAGCACGGACCCGAAGCCTTTGGCATGTTTTGCGGAAATGGCACCATTTCCACGTATCTTGCCTTCCCGATGCAGCGGGCGTTCATGGCCGCCATGGGGTCCACCCAGCGTTACTCGACGATCACCATGGACCAGTCAGCCAAATTCGTCTCGTTCGAACGCATGGGTGGATGGGCGGGTGGCTCCATTCAGCTGGAGACGGCGGATGTAGCCATGATGTTCGGCACCAATCCGCTGGTATCGCACGGCGCGATCGGCGTGATCAGCATCGATCCGGTAAAGCGGCTCAAGGACGCGAAGGCGCGTGGAACGAAGTTCATCGTCATTGATCCGCGCGTAAGCGAAACGGCGCGGCATGCCGACGTGCATATCCAGCCCCTGCCCGGTCAGGACTACGCCATCGCCTCGGCGATGATACGGATGATCCTCGAAGAGAACTGGCACGATGCTGATTTTTGCTCGCGCTTCGTCAAGGATGGCGGCCTTGCTCGCCTGCGTGAGGTCGTAGAACCCTTTACGCCCGATTTCGTCGAGCAAAGGGCCGGCCTGCAGCCGGGCGATCTCCTCCGCGCCACACGCCTGTTCGCGCACGAATGCAATCGCGGAGTCGCCGTGACTGCGACCGGCCCCTGCTTCGGGCCGCATTCCAACCTGTCGCAGCACATGGTCGATTGTCTCAACGTGATCTGCGGGCGATTTCCTCGGGCCGGGGAACAAGTAGTCGCGATCGATGTGCTCAATCCGCTGCCTGAGTACCGCGAGGAGGTCTACTCACCGCCCCGCTCATGGTCCAGCCTGCCGCCCAGTCGCATTCGCGGCGTGGGGATGATCATTGGCGAGCGGCTGACCGGAACCTTGGCAGACGAGATTCTGACGCCTGGCGATGGCCAGATCCGAGCACTGATCGTCAGTGGTGGGAACCCGGTGAACTCCGTACCGGACCAAGCCAAAATTACCACGGCACTGGAATCACTTGAGCTTCTTGTAGCGATCGAACCCTTCATGTCGGACACCGCCAAACGCGCCGACTATATCATTCCGCCCAAGCTCATTTATGAACGTCCCGAGCTTCCCGTCAGCTTCGAAGGCTTCCCAATTCTTCCCGTCCCTTGGTCCCACTACACACCAGCTATAGTTCCGCCACCCAAGGGCTCGGACGTTTTTGATGACTGGTATCCCTTGTGGAAGATCGCTTCGCTACTCGGAAAGCAGGTCAAGTTCGAGGGTATCGACCTCGACATGACCACGCCGCCGACCAGCGATGATCTCATAGCTATCAGGGCGCGCCATTCCGCGGTTCCGCTCGATGAGATCAAGAAGCATCCCCGCGGCGCGCTCTTCGACGTCGGCGACATTCGCGTCGGCCCAACGCGCGCCGGCCACGAAGGGCGGTTCGACGTGATGCCCGACGACGTAGCCGAGGAAATGGCTGACGCATCGGCATCGCCACAACCGGACGAATTCAAATTCCTTATGATCTCCCGCCGGACGCGCGACCTGTTCAACAGCAATGGCTTTCATCTCGAATCCGTGCGAAAGCGCAATGCCTTCAACCCGGCCTGCCTTGCGTCGACAGAGATGGATGCTCTGGGCCTGATCGACGGCGACATGGTTGAAATCAGTTCCGAGAATGGAGCGGTACGTGCCATCGTCAAGAGCGACGACAGCTTGCGCACCGGCGTCATCTCCCTCACCCACGGATGGGGTGGAGCTCCTGACGATTCCGAGAGTCCGCGCGAAATTGGGACGAACATCAATCCGTTGATAAGCGACAATCGCTATGTCGAAGTCGTCAATGCGATGCCCAGGATGACAGCAATCCCTGTCAATATTCAAAAGGTATGAGCTTCAGCATTGCTCGTACACGCGATGAATCGATCAAGAGCGGAGTTCGCGGCCGTCGCGGCAGCGGCGCGGAAACAGGGCGTCTATCCGTAATGATCCCTTATGTTCTTGGTGCCGGGCTTTGCCGCCAAGGAGGCTTCCATCGCGTCCGACATGATCCGTTTCGCAGCCTTTAGGGCAATTTTCAGTGATCGAAGCGGACATGGATATGCGCCGGGACCCGCATCATGATTCCGCGAATTTCGGGCACAGGCTTTTCCGGGTCGAGCCGCAGGTTGTGCAGGCTGTCCAGAACCGCATGCAGCGCACGGGTCATTTCCACCCTCGCCAGATGCTGGCCGACGCAGATGTGCGGCCCCCTGGCAAATGCGTAGTGCGCCCGCTTGTCCCGGTTGATGTTGAAGCTGTCAGGATCGGGATAGATCGCCGGATCGCGGTTGGCGGCGCCGGCTACCGCGTCAAGGTAGGCCCCGGCGGGGATCTGCACGCCGCCGAGCGTCGTGTCGTGAATCGCGACCCGCAGTTGCGCCAGCACTGGGCCGTCCCAACGCAGCGCTTCCTCGATCGCGGCGGGAATGAGCTCCCGGTTCTGGCGGATCGCCTCCAATTGGTCGGGATTGTTGAGGAGCGCCGTCAGCAGCACGCTGGTCCCGCGGTAGGTCGTGTCGCCGGCGGCATTCATGAGCTGGCGCAGGAACGACACCAGTTCGAGCTCGGGAAGATTCTCGCCGTCCACCTCGGTCGCGGCGAGCAGGCTGACAAGATCATCGCCCGGATTGGCGCGGCGCGCGTCGATCAGAGCCTTGAAATACTCGCCAAGCTTGACCCCTGCCTCCTGGGCCTGGGCCATATGGACATAGTCGGTCTGGCCGATGGCGAGCCGCTGGAAGGTCTGGACGTCAGACTCCGGCAGGTCGAGCTGGCGATAGATCACCTCGAACGGGTAGCGTTGGGTAAACTCGCCGACAAGGTCAGCCTCGCCGCGCGGCAGGAACTTGTCCATCAAGCCGTTCACGACCGGGTCGACGATGCTCTCGCCCCACGTCCTCACAAACTGCGGCAGGAAGATCTTCTGGAAGATCCTGCGCCAACGGCCGTGCTCGGGATTGTCCATGGTGCTGATGCTGCCCATGCCGAACGTGGTGCCAAGCGTCGGGCGATAACCTGAATTCGAAAAGCGGCTGGTATCGGTCAGCACCTCCTCGATTTCCTTGCTGCCCAGGATCGAGAATTTGGGCCCCGGTCCGTAGAAGCACGAATAGCCCAGGTTCTCGCGATAGGAGCCGGGCAGGACAGCACCGCGCGCGCGCATCGCATGGATCTGTGGATAGGGGTCCAGGTCGTCCCCGAAATTTACCTCGTCCGAGAGGAACGGATCGTAGGTGGGATCGTCGAATTCCCGGATCTTGAATGCGGTCGCCATGACTCGGCCATCCTCTCCTGTGTAGTAATCACTACATAGTGCATGAAGCGCATTGGTCAAGCCGCAGTCGATCCGGCACGCGGGTCCAGAGTCCTTCCTGTTTGCACCTTGCAGTCACAATCAAGCAGCCGCCACGCAACGGAAAGCGGGGCAGTTCAGCCCGTCATCGCCTTCAGCGCGGCCTCCGTCTCGTTCCAGATCGCGCCCATGTCCGGATGTTGCCGCGCCTTCGCGACATAGCTGGTCAGAACAGGGAAATCGCCCAGAATGCCCGGCTCGCCAAACATGGCCCCGGCAATACCGCAGAGCATGAGGGTCGGCAGCACAAGGCAGTCCGCCTTGCTGACCGCGCCGCCTGCGACATAGGGTGCATCATCGACGAAATGCTGCAGCAGGGCCATTCCGCTGCGCAACTCCGCCAGCTCGGCGGCAACAACGCGATCATCCCGGACCGCCGCATTCCGTTGTGCGAATAGACGCGACATGGCCGGTACGGCATAGAGTTCCTGGGTGCGGATCGCATTGCGCATCTGCACCCGCGCTGCGTCACCGGTGGGTGTCAGGGACGGGGCGGGATAGTGATCCTCGAGATAGTCGATGATTGTCTCGGATTCCGCGATGATCAGGCCGTCGTCGGTCACCAGCACCGGCAGCTTGCCGATCGGATTGATGGCCAGATATTCAGGCGAACGGGTCCCACCGCCGGGCGGGGCCTCCTGCTCATAGGAAAGACCCTTCAGCCGCAACGCAAGCCGGATGCGCGCGGCATAGGGCGACAGGGTCAGGGCGTAGAGTTTCATCGGTCATGCTCCGCAGGAAAAATCTTCGGCACCGTCCCGCTGAGCGCCACCGGCACGAAACCGTCACCATGCGGCCAGTCCAGGAATCCGGCCGCGGCCATGGTGCCCCCATCGACATGCAGCGTCATGCCGGACACGTAGGCGGCTAGATCGGAGGCCAGAAACAGGACGGCGTTGGCCAGGGCCTCGACCGGGGGCGCGCCGCCGGCAGGAATGTACATCGCCATGGCCTTGCCGATCGATTCGACGGGGACGCTGACGTAGCCCGCTGCGATTTCCGGGGGCATGGCATTCTCGTTGCCGCGGCTCGGCGTGGTATCCGGGGCAATGCAGTTCAGGCGGATGCCTTCCTTGCCGAGTTCAACCGCCATGGCGCGGGTGAAGTTGGTGGTTGCCGCCTTGGCGCCGGCATAGACCGAGAAGGTCGCCGCGCCGCGATGTGCCTCGATCGTGGTAAAGTTGATGATGCTGCCGCCGCGTCGGCCGCCGGCGCGCAGCAGCGGCACCGCGCGCTGCACCGACTGGACGACATAGCCGTAGTTGCGCTGGATATCGCGGGCGATCCCGCCCCGGTCGAGATCCATGAAGTTGGTACGGTACGTCCCACCCACGACGTTGACGACAACATCCAGATGGCCGAACGCACGGGTCACCTCGTCGTAGAACCGGTCGAGCTGGGCCGCGTCGGTGGCATCGATCACGGCGGAATAGACCTTGCGCCCCAGGGCGGCAGCTGCGGCGGCCGTAACCTCCAGCTGCTCCGCGTCGATGTCGCAGATCGCGACGTCGACCCCTGCCTCGGCCAGGGCGATGGTGATTCCCGCGCCAATGCCGCCGCCACCGCCAACGATCGCCGCAGTCTGCCCGGCCAGCCTTGCGCGCTGGTCCAGAAATCCCGGTGCATCAGCCATGAATTCTCCCGATCATCGGACGCGTTCCGTCTATTGTCTGCATGGCTATCCCCTCTCCTCCGGCGCGTATCTCCCGAGCGCAGAACAATGCGGATGCCTGGCGCACGCGCAATGGAACGCCCCAAAGCATCGCCTGTCCGATATCGAGGCGCCAGCCCCTCCGGCATATGAATGAGGAGCGAGCGGTCCAGCCAGCGCGCCGGCCGCCCGGTAGAGGCGAAACCCCGGCGGACGACCCGCCCTCCTGGGTCGAAACATCGTTGAAATCGGCCGCGGCCTTGCCGCCTTCGACATGGCGGGGCAAGCTTCCGCACCGCGGCAGTTCACGCGGCCCCGGGCAGCATCGGCATCAGGGATGCGATCTCGCGAGCACATGCTTTCCTCACCGCATCAGGCACGGCAAGATCATAGTGGAAACCCGTGAGCCGGATGTCCGGAACCGTTAACAGGAGACATGATGCAGGATTATCGCGGGAAGTGGCTTTACGAGCCACAGCATATCTTGTTCGCGGTGAGCGACGCCGTCGCGACGATCACATTCAACCACCCCGACAAGCGCAACGCGCTGAACGGCCCGATGCTGAGCGAGATGCGTGACGCCCTGCTCGAAGCGGACGACCGGATGGACGTGAACGCGATCGTGCTGTGCGGCGCCGGCAAGGACTTCTGCGCCGGCTACGATCTCGAACAGTCATATCAGGGGCGCGGCGAGACGACCCAGATGGGCGATTTCGAGTACCGCAAGGCCGGTCAGCGCTTCGACGACGATTGCTTCTCGCTGGAGCGCGTCCAGGAAAACGCGCTGATCATCCCGGCGATCCACAAGCCGGTGATCGCCAAGGTCCAGGGCAACTGCCTGGCGGGTGGGACCGACATCGCCCTGTCGTGCGATCTGGTTATCACGGCCGATGATGCACGGATCGGCTTTCCCGCGACCCGCGCCAACGGGTCGCCACCGGCGCACATGTGGATCTATCACTGCGGTCCACAATGGGCCAAGCGGATGCTGTTCACCGGCGACAAGATGACGGGGGCTGACGCGGTGAAGATCGGCCTGGCGCTGGAATCATGGCCGGCCGACGAACTCGATGCCGCAGTCGACGCCCTGGCCCGCCGGGTCGCCGCGGTCGACCAGGAGCTGCTCTCGGCCCACAAGCGGATCGTCAATCTCGCGCTCGAACAGATGGGGGCCGGGACGCTCCAGCGGCTGGCCGCCGAAGTCGATGCCCGCGCGCATCTGGCCACGGGGCCGCGGCGGCTGCGCTTCAAGTCCGACATGAAGGAGCACGGCCTCAAGGAAGCCCTCACGAACCGCGACGCGCCGTTCGGCGACGGATTCGTCCGCGTGCGGGGGCGCTGACGGCGCTCGCCCGGCCAGTGCGAAACCATTTGATGTTTTGCTGCCTGGCGGGTCAACGGCGCGGCGCGACCGGACAAGAACAGCCAGGACAGATCATGGGCGCGAAGGAGCCTTTTAGATGTCTGGGGCGCGAGATCGATGCTAACATTTCGTATCGTTAGGGACGAAAGGAGATCGCATGGATCGTTTTCGCGAGACCCGGCCTATGAGGATGGGTGTCGAGATACGGGACGATTTGCGCGTTCCACTGGAACCCGCCGACAAGGAGCGATTACGATCGCTGTTCCTGCGATACGGCCTGCTCTATTTTCCCGATCAGCAGCTCAGCATGGTGCAACAGATCGAGGTCCTCGGTTCCATCGGTCCAGTTCTACATCGCAGGGATGGGGTCGGCTACATTTCCACCGACGAGAAAAAAGGTGAGCTGGGACGAACCGAGCTGATTTTCCACAGCGACCTGGATTTTGCCACGCCGTACACATCGATTTCGCTACTGGCGAAGGATGTTGTCCCTGGAGCAACATCCACTCGCTTTGCGAGCAATCGTGGCGCTTGGCGGATGCTTTCGGAGGATGAGCGGTGGCGGCTCGCATCGATGCGTCTTACAACGGCGCTGCCCAGCAACGTCGCTCACGATGCGGTGGGGATGGCGATAACGCCGGACACTCCCCACGCGACGCGTGCGCCAATTGTCGAACATCCGCTGACGGGCGAGCCGCTACTGATGATATCCCAGCAGGCGGTGCGGTTCGAGGATATGGAGGATGAGGCAAGCCGTGCACTCCTTCTCGATCTTCATGCTCGAATCTATGCGCCGGGCAATGTTCAAGAGCATTTCTGGCGCAATGGCGACCTTGTTGTCTGGGACAACATCGCCTGGCAGCACGCCCGCGGCCCCGTGACAGGCGATGGATCACGAACGCTTCAGCGCGTGGTCGTCGCCGATGTCAGCTACTTCGACATCGTGTTGGCTCGGGAAGACGAGCATTTCCGCAATGAACAGGTGATCGATGCCGAAGCTTGAGGGAAAGCCCATCGTCAAAACCGGTCGCAGCCCAGCCTGGCTGATCGAAAAGCCTTAGGTCCAGTCAGGCGCGCGCGGTCATCCCGCCATCGAGTGAGAAGGTCATACCGGTGTCCTCTCCCGCCAGGAACAGGGCCGGTCCGCCCGCCTCCTTATTTCAGGCAGGCGTGGCCTGAAGGCTGGCTTGTGGATGCCGGATTAGCCACTTCTGGATGATCTGAAGCAATGTATCCGCACCGCTCGGCTACGGGCTGCGATACCGTCAACCAGGAACTGATCCTGCTCCAGCATCGGCATGATCGGGCAGAGGGCCGCGTTCGACGGCAGGGTGCTTGGTTTTCTGCGGCACGCCTGAGCACCGCATCGGCCGGCGGCGCCTCGTCGCGAGCGCCGCCGGTACGACTGGTCAGGGCAGCAGCACCACCCTGCCCCGCACGCCGCCCTCTTCCAGCAGGCGATGGGCCTCAGCCGCTTCGGTCAGCGGGAGGGTGCGCGCCACGGGCATCGTGATTGCACCGGTAGCGATGGCGTTTATGATTCGGGAGAGCCTTTCGCCATCGGGGTGATAACCGAACACCTTTGGTTCTGCGGGCAATCCCTCGGGGTCGATCGGCGTCGTGGCAACCGTGATGAACCTGCCGCCGGGTGCAAGATTGCGGGCCAGGTGCGCAACCTCAGGTCCGCCCACCGTGTCCGCGATATGATCGAATCGCAGGCCGTCGGGCACGGGTCCACCGAGGACGATCACGTCGCCAAAACCCAGTTTCCGCGCCTCATCCATGTAGGACTCGCGTACGGCCATGATCACCCGACAGCCCAGTCCTTTTGCGGCCCAGGCGGCAAACCGACCCACCCCGCCCGTGGCGCCCGTGACGAGCACGGTCTGGCCACTGGAGGGCGAAACGCCTTCCTCGACCATCTCCACACCGGTCAGCGAAGAGCATGGCAATGCGGCGGCCTGGACAAAATCGGGTCCGTCAGGGATCGGAGCGATGGCACTGGCGTCCGCCACGGCATATTCGGCGTAGGCGCCATTGACCGTCGCCAGAATGCGGTCGCCGATCTTGAAGCCCACCACCCCTTCGCCAACGGCCGATATTGTTCCCGCGACGTCATAGCCGGGCACATGTGGCAGCGGCAGTGGATAATAGCGCAGGTTGAACCCGCTACGCCATTTATAGTCGGCCGGATTGAGGCCGACCGCCTCCACCCGAATTTGCACTTGCCCGGCGGCGGCGGCCGGCGCTTCCAGTTCTACCAGTTTAAGCACCTCTGGAGTTCCATGCTCCTTGAACTGAATGGCCTTCACATCATTCTCCTTGATCAACAGAAAACTTGCAGGGGACAGGCCACCTCAGACGAGAGTGATCGAGCGGCGCTCCGCACGGGACGCTCGACACATCGTTGATAGTGACGTCATAGATCATGCCCTTGGATGGCCGCGTCCGCCCCGATCACCCACTTCGTCGCAAAGGCGTCCCACGCCCTGCACGGCCCCGTCAATGTCCGACAGGACGATATCGTCCTTCCACGCGCGCGTCGCCCGCCGCCATCCTAAGCGCGTAGGCCTGACGCGATCCCACGGGTGTGGCACAATTTCTTGCCCACGGTTTTGATCGCCGCGCGAACCACTGGGCGACGGCGGCGCTCGACTTCGGCCAGGGCATGAATGCCAGCCCGCTCTGGATTGCCCAGCTCGAGCGGTTCTTTAAGATGATGGTGGTGCCCTGGCGGCGATCTCAGCCTTGCTCGGCGAGCCTGGACATCAGAATATCTCCGATTATCCCAGAGACGTTCGTCGCCGCCGGAGACATGGCGATTCGGTTGCGACCAAACCGCGTAATGGGCAGTGGTCCGCCCATTACATCGAACATCTCAGGCCCGTTGAGTTCGATCAGTCTGCGCTGGCGGACGTCATCGCGGGCCAAAGGCTCCAGCGTTGCCCATATGGCATCAGACCGCAGGGCAAGATTTCGTAAGCTGTCAGCCTGTTCGCAGACAACAACCCGTTGCCGGCTTCCGAACGACCGTCGGATTTCAGCCAGGGTTGCCGCTCCCGCTGCGATCGTAAAATCGTTCAGGCCGTTCCTGTCGGGCGCCGCGTCAGCTGCAAGAGGGTGACCTGCACGCACGAAAAAGCCGCCCCTCAGCGGCGGCGTCAGATGATGAACGTCCAGGAGTTGCAAATGGGCTGGGCGGTGTTGGGTCAGCACGGCAAAATCGCATTTTCCGTCGATGACCTCGTCGATAAGAGTGTGCGCCGGGGCGGTCTTGATCACCAGCGAAAGATTTGGCCACGTCTCCAAGGTTCGTGGGAGAAGATCGGGCAGGACAAGGTGGGCCACGCTCGTTCCCAGGCCGACCGAAACGTCGCCGCCATCACCTACGGCCAGGCTATGGCCGAACGCTTTCAGGTGAAGCGCGGAGCCATAGACTTCTCGGGCCATGCCCAGGAACTCCCGACCCTCTTTCGTCGCCACTGCACCACGGCGGCCTCTCGCGAATAACGACAGCATTATTTCGTCCTCCAGCGCGCGGATGCTGCGGCTTAGCGCGGACTGGGTGAGATTAAGCTTTTCGCTGGCAAGGGTGAAACTGCCCAAATCCGCCAGAACAAGAGCGTGATATAGCTTGCGGAGGTCTATATTCGATTTATGCATGGAATATGCCTAAACCATGCATTGGACGCACGCCAGCGCCTCTGCCACGTTGCCGACAATCATTTCTCGGAAAGGCCACCATGCGAACCCGAAGTGCTTGGATCCTCTCGGCAGCAGTCGCTGCGCTGATACCCGGTACCGCCCTGAGCCAAGTGCGCGGCGGCAAGCAGGCTGCGGCACTCCCGGTCGATACGAACGCTCTGCCGACCAGCTATCCGCCCATAGTAACGGCCCGCATCGACGCGCCGAACATCTTGCTGATCATGACTGATGATGTCGGATTTGGCGCCTCGTCCGCATTTGGTGGACCGGTGCCGACACCCAATCTGGAACGACTGGCGAACGAAGGCCTTAAATATAACAATTTTCAAACGACTGGGATGTGCTCGCCCAGCAGGGCCGCCCTACTGACCGGCAGGAATCATCACGCGGTCGGAACCGGATCGCTCACGGATTTTCCTATGGGAGCACCGGGCTATACGGGAATGCTCCCGCCAACCGCAGCGACGATCGGGGAGGTCCTGCGTGAAAACGGGTATAACACGGCTTGGATCGGCAAACATCATAACGTGCCCCATGGCCCCTTCGCGGGGGCGGGTCCGAACGACTACATGCCGAACGGGCTGGGGTTCGAGTATTTTTTCGGATTCGTCGGGTCGGACACCGACCAGTGGCATCCGACATTATATCGAAACGGCATCCGGGTCGTCGATGCATCACCGCAGCCGATCCTCGATCAGCGCCTGGCAGACGACGCCATCCAATGGCTGCATCAGCAGCAGGCGAACGGCCAGGGCAAGCCGTTCCTGCTCTACTACGCCCCGGGATCGGCGCATGCGCCGCACCAAGCTCCCGCCGAGTGGATCTCCAAGTTTCGCGGGAAATTTGACGCTGGCTGGGAAGAAGCACGCAACACGACGTTGAAGCGCCAGAAAGCGATGGGCATCGTGCCACCGGGCATCCATCTGCCGGCGTGGCCGGTCGACGTGCCGCACTGGGATAGTCTTTCTCCGCAGGAGAAAGACTATCAGGCGCGGACCATGGAGGCGTTCGCGGGCGAACTCGCCTTTCAGGATGCTCAGCTTGGCAGGCTTCTTGATGAACTCGACAGGATGGGGCTGCGCGACAACACGCTGATCATATTCGTTAACGGCGACAACGGGCCGGACTCGGCCGGCTCACCGCAAGGCTCCGTCGCCGAAGCGGGTGAAAACGCCAACCGCCGACTATCCCCCGTCGAACACTGGACGCTGAAAGATCAAGTCGGCGGCCCGAAGGTCGGTAGCAACTATGGCACGGGATGGGCCCAGGCGATGGCGACGCCCTTTCCCTATTACAAGCAGATCGCCTCTCATCTGGGTGGTACGCGAAACGGGCTTGTCATCTCCTGGCCAGCGAAAATCGCGGCGCGCGGCCTCAGGACGCAATATGCCCATATCACTGATATCTTTCCCACCGTGCTCGATGCGGCAGGCGTGCCGGCTCCCGAGTCGGTGCGTTGCGTCAAGCAACAGCAAGTCGATGGCGTTGATCTGACCTACAGCTTTTCCGACCCGCGCGCTGCTTCGCGGCATCGGTTGCAATATTATGAGATGCTCGGGAACAGAGCGATCTACTCCGACGGATGGCTAGCGTCGACCTTGCCCGAGCAGCAGCCATGGAAGATGGGGCAGGGATCCGACGCCTCGAAAAACAGGGCACCGTTCTACAAATGGGCCCTTTACGACATCCGACGAGACTTCAATCAGACGACGGATGTCAGTGCGCGCTATCCACAGAAGCTGGCGGAGATGAAGGCGCTGTTCGACCAGCAAGCGGCGCGTTACAACGTCAATCCGGTCAACGACCGCACCGATTTCGCGCGCATCACCAGCGAAGCCCGCGCCTATACCACGCCCCATGACCAATATAAATACTGGGGCAAAGGTCTTACCGTTACGCACGATGACGCTCCGCCGATCGAAGGTCGCGCTTTCACCATCACCGCCGATCTGACCGGGGGCGATGGTGTCTTGGTCGCGACCGGCAGTTGGTTCGGCGGTTGGAGCTTTGGCATCAAGGATGGCTATCCGCAGGTGCATCATTCCTTGACGATCATGCCGGCAGATCAATTCGACCTTGTTTCGTCACAAGCCATACGCCCGGGCGAAAAGGCGCGCGTCACCTTCGATTTCGATTATGACGGTGGAGGCTTCGGAAAGGGAGGCATTGTCTCCATCGCGATCAACGGCCAGGCCGTCGGCACAGGGCGCGTGAACAGGAGCATAATCGTGGCCGATCCTTATAGCGAGACCTTCGATATCGGCCTCGACTCCGGTGTTCCGGTCATCGACCTGGGAGGAAAATCGAACGCGTACACGGGCAATCTGGAAAAGCTCACGATCGATCTGGGGCCTGCGGGCCAGAAACGGCCCTGATGTCGTGATCGCGTCGCCGGACAAGGGGGCGGTGCCGATGGCGGCGCGAGAGGGGATGCGCTTCCTTGAAGGCGGCGCGTTTGGAATGGGCTCAACGCGCTTCTATGTCGAGGAAGCGCCGGTGCGCCAGGTGCGCGTCGATCCGTTCTGGATCGACGAAGCTCCCGTCACCAATGGGGAGTTCGCCCGCTTCGTAGCGGCCACTGGCTACACGACCTTCGCAGAACTAGCCCCGGACCCGGCAGACTACCCGGGCATGCCGCCCGAACTGGCCCATCCCGGATCGCTCCTGTTCGAATGCACTGCCGGCCCGGTGCCGCTCGATGACCTCACCCGGTGGTGGCACTTCCGCTTCGGGGCGGATTGGCGCCACCCGCTCGGCCCCGAAAGTGCGATCACGGGGCTGGAGGATCATCCCGTCGTCCATATCGCCTATGCCGATGCCGAGGCCTATGCGGCCTGGGCAGGCAAGATGCTGCCCACAGAGGCCGAGTGGGAATATGCCGCCCGCGGCGGTCTCGAAGGCGCCGAGTTCGCCTGGGGCGACGAACTGGCGCCTGACGGCGCGATGCTCGCCAATTACTGGCAAGGCGCTTTCCCTCATGCGAACGATCTGATCGACGGATGGGAGCGCACCTCGCCGGTCCGCAGCTTCCCGCCGAACGGCCATGGCCTGTATGACATGATAGGTAATGTCTGGGAATGGACGTGCGACTGGTATGCGCGGCCACCGGCCGAGAGCCATCGGGCGAAAGCTGCTTGCTGCATCCCCACCAATCCGCGCGGCGGCGATGAGCGCGAAAGCTACGACCCCGCGGCACCCCAGGTACGAATAGGTCGCAAGGTCCTGAAAGGCGGCTCGCATCTGTGCGCGCCCAATTACTGCCAACGCTACCGGCCCGCCGCCCGTCAAGCGCAGCCGATCGACAGCGCGACCAGCCATATCGGGTTTCGCTGCGTCATCCGCTAGTAGGCGTTGCCCACGGCCCTTGCCGCGTGAGAACTCGCACAACACATTCCCCGTGATTATAAGGTAGAGCGATCACTCTATCAACTTGCGCCAGATCGCGCCATTATGTTAGAGTGATCCCTCGAGAAAAGGAGAGACTCCTTGGCGCGCACGATCGACCCATTGCGGCACGCCGCCAAACGTCTGGAAATCCTCGAGGCGGCGAACCGCTGTTTCTGCCGAACCGGGCTGCGCGCGATTGCCGTGTCCGAGATCTGCGCGGAGGCCGGGATCAGCCCCGGGCACCTCTACCACTATTTCGACTGCAAGGACGACATCATCGAAGAGCTGGCCAAGGGACGGCTCGATACCGCGCGCGATTCACTCGACGCCGCCTTGGCGCAGGACAGTCCGGCGATCGAGATCCTGGTCGACGAGGTCACGGCTCTGGCGGCGGGAGACCGCGCGATTACCGCGGCCCTGCTGTTCGACGTCCTGGCCGACAGCGCCCGCAACGAGAGCATCGCGCGGATCGTGCGGGAATGCCATGCCGGCATGGCGGATGCCCTCTGCGCCGTCTTGCGCCAAGGGCAGGCCGATGGCGAGATCGATCGCAGCCTGGACCCACGTCACGCCGCCAGCATGCTGATCAGCCTTGTCGATGCGGCCCAGTCGCTGAGCCTTCGCGATCCGGAGATGGACCGGCAGCACGCCTTGCAGATGTTTGCCCGCGTGATCCGCTCGTTCCTGGCGCCCGGTGGCGCGCCGGCGACCACCAGGGAGGATAAGCTGCCCCACCATTCGGTTCCCGACCATTGCAGCCAAGGATGACAAGATGAAGGTACGTCAACCCCAGCTCGACTTTTCCGACATGCCCACGCGTTGGGCCCGGAACGGAGAGTTCGCCCAGTCGGCCAATGCGTCATCGACCGCATTTCCCCATCTTGAACCCTTCCTCAACCGCGTGATGTCGCGCGCCCGGGCCGCCATCAAGGGCGACAGCCCCGCCGACGTGGAACTGCGTAAGCAGATCTCGATATTCATCAAGCAGGAGTCGGTTCATTACAAGACCCACGCCCAGTACAACGAGATCCTGCGCCGGGGCGAATACCCGAAGATCCCCGAGTTCGAGGCCGAACTGGCGAAACATTACGAGAAGATCCTCGCGACGAAATCGCTAGCGTTCCTCACCGCCTATTGCGAAGGCTTCGAGATCCTCGGCCCGCCGAGCGCGATCAACTGGCTGGATGAACTGGAAGACATGGTCGAAGGTGCCGATCCCCGCGCCGTGGCGATGTGGAAGTGGCACCTCATGGAGGAATACGAACACCGGTTTGTCGCCTACGACGTGTTCAAGCGCATCCACGGCGGCTACTTCATGCGCATCTACGGGATGCTATACCAAGCCTACCACCTGTTCAGCTATGTCGCGAAGGTGAACAGCTACATCCTCTCCGTCGACCGGGAAAAGATGACCCCCGAGGAATTACGCGCCTCGAAGATCAATGCCAAGGTCGCCTCGAAGCGTTACAGCAACCGGATGTTCAAGCAGTTCCTGCGCGGTCTCTCGCCGTTCTATCGGCCGCAGATCAACGAGGAGCCGAGGAATTACAAGCACTTCATGAAAAATGTGGAGCGCATGATCATAGCGACCTGAGCGCCGCGGAGAGAAGCATGCCAAACACGGACATGTGATAAGCGCAATTATCCCTGCAGCGTTTGCGCGATGATCAACGCAAGCTGCTCGAGCCGGTAAGGCTTGGAGATCACCGGCGCGTCTGCGAAGCCGCTGCCGGGAGGAAGTCCGTCATATCCGGTTGCAAAGATGAAGCGTTTCCCATCGTCGCGGAGACGCTGAGCGACTGGAAGGCTGTTCTCGTCGCGCAGGTTGAGATCGAGCAACGCAATGTCGAATTCAGTATCGCCGGCACGGGCCAGCGCCTCGGCGACCGTACCGGCCACTGCAGCGGTCTTGCAGCCGACTTCGTCGAGCATGTCTTCCGCCGTCATGGCGATGATCGTATCATCTTCCACGATCAGGACCCGCGTACCCGTGGGGGGGTGGCTCACATGCATATCCTCATCGACGTCCCGGGGGGCCCTGATGGCGCAGAAATGCTGCAGGCGCAATTGCGCGTTCGGTCGCGCAGCGGCACTGCACGAATTACCGGCACGCCCGGACGATAAGACGCCCGCCAGGCCAGGCCTGACGGGCGCTTCTCTTCCTCCCCAGGAAAAGCTCGGATCTGGCTTACAAACTTCGACAGCCCATAGTTGCCAGCATGAATTCGCTTCCCGTCACTAGGGCGGAAATTGACGGCATGCAGCCGCTTAGATCGTATTTTGATGTCCAGCTGTGCCAAAAACCAGTAGCACGATATGTAATGTTGTAAGATTCTTACCGGTCGGGGGTAGGCGATGGTGAAACAGGGAATATTGGCAGGCCCGCGGATCAAGCGGCTGCGCCGCGACCATGGGCTTACCCAGCAGGGCATGGCCGAGATGCTGGGCATCTCGGACAGCTATCTGGCCTTGATCGAGGGCAACAGGCGGCCGCTCACCGCGGGGCTGATCGTCCGCCTCGCCGAACTGTACGACTTCGACATCCGCAGCCTGAGCCAGGAGGAGCCCGGCGGCGGCGCCGCGGCAATGCGACGCCGATTGTCGGACCCGCTCTTTGCGGACCTGTCGATCGACCGCACCGAACTCGAGGCCTGGATCGACAATGCTCCCGCCGCGGCCGAAGCCTTCGCCCGGCTGTTCGATCGCTGGCGGGAAGGCGGCGGCGGCGAGCAGCAGGGCCCGGGGCCGGTCGGTGCGGTGCGGCGCGAGATCGAGCGGTGGCGCAACCATTTCGCCGACCTCGACGCCCATGCGGAAGCGCTTGCCGACGAACTGCGCATCGGCGCCGGGGATCTTTACGGCGCCATCGCCGAGCGGCTGCGGGTCAAGCACCAGCTCACCATTCGCATATTGCCGTTCGACGTGATGCCCGACCGGCTGCGCCGGCTCGACCTGCACGCCCGGCAGTTGCAGCTCTCCGAACTGCTCGATCCGGCCGCGCGCAGCTTCCAGGCCGCATTCCAGCTCGCCCAGATCGAGGCGAAAGCGGAGATCGATGCGCTGGTCGCCGGCGCCGCCTTTGGCGACCGGCCGGCCGAACGGCTGTATCGCCGGCATGTCAGCGCCTATTTCGCCGCGGCGCTGATGATGCCCTATAGCCGCTTCCTGCGGGCTTGCGAGACCACCGGCTATGATATCCAGCTGCTGCAGCGCCGCTTCGGCGCCGGCTATGAGCAGGTCGCCCACCGCCTGACGACGCTGCAGCGCGTCGGCGCACGCGGGTTGCCCTTCTTCATGCTGCGGATCGACCGCGCCGGCCAATTGTCCAAGGGTTATGCCGGTGCCAGCGGATCATCGCTGATCGACGCCCTCCACCGCTGCCCGCTCTGGGCGATTCACCACGCCTTCGACCAGCCCGGCCGGCTGATTCGGCAGATTGCCGAACTCGAGGACGGCTCGCGCTGGTTCACGATCGCACGCAGCGTCCGCCATCACGGCGGTGCCGCGGACGTTCCGGCAGCGGAGCATGTCGTCGCCTTGGGCCTCGCCGCCGAGCATGCCGCCACCCTCGCACTCGCACGGGGCATAGACCTGGCCGGCCCGGCGGAGCGGATCGGACTCGGCTGCACCCATTGTCAGCGGGTCGAGTGTGTCCAGCGCGCCGCACCGCCGATCGGCAGCACCCTCACCATCAACGAGCGCGAGCGCGGGATCACGCCCTTCTCCTTCGCTGGAGATTAGGGCCCAGCTTGGCAGCTAGACTCGTTCCCGTTCAGATTGAACCGGATCGAGCCTAGATTTTGTCCGTTTTCCGTGATTTCCGAGCCGGCAGACGATTCCATCTGCCTCGAAATCACTCTAAAACGGTGTGTCGAGCGTCTCGTGGCCTTTCGACTTGAGCTCTTCGACGATGCGCTTGACGTCCTGGCTCGATCCGCGCGGCAGGATCATTACCGCATCGCGGGTCGCAACGACGATGAGATCCTGCACGCCGACCATCGTCACAACCGGCCCTTCGCTACGCACCAGGCAATCGCGGCTGTCGATCGTCACGACATCGCCGTGGATGACATTGCCCTGCGCGTCGCCAAGGCCGAGCGCATGCAATGCGTCCCAGCTGCCGACGTCCGACCAACCCATTTCAACCGGCACCACGGCAACCTGCTCGGCCTTCTCCATTACCGCATAATCGATCGACTCGGACGGGCAGCCGAGAAAGGCGTCACGCGCCGGCGAGATGAACACGCCGTCTCGTGCCGCTCCGGCGAGCGAAGCCTGGACCGCATCGACCATCGCCGGCTGATATTTCCGAAGCGCAGCCAGATAGGCATCCGCCCGGAACAGGAAGATGCCGCCGTTCCAGCTATAGTCGCCCGCGGCGAGATAGGCAGTCGCACGGGCGAGATCGGGCTTCTCGACGAAAGCCTCGACCTTGTGGACGCCAGGCGCCACCGGTGCGCCGCGGCGGATATAGCCATAGCCGGTCTCCGGCTTGTCCGGCGTAATGCCGAAGGTGACGAGCCAGCCTTGCTGGACCAGCGGCATCGCCGCATCGATCGCGGAGTGGAAGGCGGGCACGTCGTCGATCACATGGTCGCTCGGCATCACCAGCAGTGCTGCATCGGGCCCGGCCTCCATCGCAGCGAGCGCGATCGCCGGTGCGGTGTTGCGGCCGGCCGGCTCGAGAATGATCGCGGATGGCATGCAGTCGTGCATCTGCGCCGCGATCTCCTCGGCGTGGAGCGTGTTCGTGACAACGATGGTCTTGCCGAAGCGGCCGGTATCGGGGCAGCGGGCCACCGTCATCTGCAACATGGTGCGATCGCCGGTCAGAGCGAGCAGCTGTTTCGGTTTCCGGGAGCGCGACAGCGGCCATAACCGGGTGCCCGAGCCACCCGAAAGGATAACCGGCGTTATTAAGGTGGTAGAAATAGCGGGCTCCATGGTCCAGAAGGATAATGCCGTTATCCGATGAGTATTATACGGGCGGCAAGGGGGTTTCATGTACGGGGGTATGAAACCGGTTGTGACGCGGCGTCGGCAATGATCAGGCTATTCAAGCATTATATAGCCTATCCGGTACTGGTGCTGTGTTTCGTCGATATGGCAGTTCTTCTGCTAGTGGCAGAGGCAGGGTGGGTGCTGCGGTTGCGCCAGATCGGTATCGATCCGGGCCCGCTTGCGAATCGCGTCCCCCAGTTGCTGACCTTCGCCTTCTCGATACAGGCGGCGATGATCGGCGTGGGGGTCTATGCGGCAGAATCGCTGCAGACATTCCGCTTCGCGGCGGCGCGGCTGCTGGTGGCGATCTCGCTCGGCGTCATCCTGATTTCGGTGCTCCACTTCATCACGCCGGGCATGACGCTGTGGCGGTCCAACTCGGTCTACGCGATGGTGCTGGCGGTCATCCTGCTGCTGGCGGTCCGCATCCTGCTCGGCGGCTTCGTCAGCGGCGACATGTTCAAGCGTCGCGTGCTTCTGCTGGGCGCGGGCCGGCGCGCCAAGCGGGTCGCCGACATGGAACGCCGCGCCGGCGCCGCCTTCCTGATCGTCGGCTGCGTGGACATGAAGGATGCGCCGCCCCAGATCGAAACGGCCATCTCGCGCACCAACGTCGAGAGCCTCGCCGATCTGGTCGAAAGGACCGCGGCCAACGAAGTCGTGCTGGCTCTGGACGAGCGCCGGAACACCGTGCCGGTCGATGCGCTGCTGCGGCTGAAGACCACAGGCGTGCACGTAACCGACATAGCCGACTTCCTTGAGCGCGAAACCGGCCGCATCGATCTCGACACGGTGAGGCCGTCCTGGCTCATCTTCTCGGACGGTTTCTCGTCGGGGCGGCAGCTGTCGCTGATCCTCAAACGCGGCTTCGATCTTGCGGTGAGCGCGCTGCTGCTGGCGATCACCGCCCCGGTAATCCTGGCGACGGCGATGCTGATCAAGCTCGATAGCCCGGGACCGGCCTTCTACCGCCAGAGCCGGGTCGGGCGCTATGGCGAGATCTTCGAGATATTGAAGCTGCGCTCTATGCGGCAGGATGCGGAGAGCGGCGGTTCCGCCATCTGGGCGCAGAAGGGCGACGCCCGGATCACCAGGATCGGCCGCATCATCCGGCTGATCCGGGTCGACGAACTGCCGCAGATGTGGACGGTTCTGAAGGGCGACATGAGCTTCGTCGGGCCCCGCCCGGAACGTCCGGAGTTCGTGGCGGAGCTGGAAAAGCAAATCCCCTTCTACGCCGAGCGGCACATGATCAAGCCCGGGATCACCGGCTGGGCCCAGATCAACTATCCGTACGGCGCGAGCCTCGACGACGCGCGCCACAAGCTCGAATATGACCTCTATTACACGAAGAATTACAGTCCGTTCCTCGACATTTTGATCATCCTGCAGACGCTGCGCGTGCTGCTCTGGGCCGAAGGGGCTCGATAGCCGAATGGCGCGGGGACTCGAAGCCGCGATGCTGGCCAGTCAGGTCGAGCTTTCTCCCGCCTATACCACAACCCTGCCCGAACCGATCATCCAGGCCGCCACGATGTGGGGCCACGCGCTGGCGGCGTTCATGTTCGCGGCCCTGGTCGGCTGGCTGGCGACTGTCCGAACGGGCGGATCGCGCCGGATCGCGCTGACCCTGGCATGCGGGCTCACGGCGCTCTGGTGTGCGCTGGTCGCCACCAGCGGCGCGGGCGGCGTCGCGTCGAGCGTCACCAAGAGCCTGGCCGATGCGGCCTGGGTCGGCTTCCTGTTCGCGCTCCAGCCGACGCTAGGCGCAGGAAAGCGGCGGCCGGCCGTTCTGGCGCTCTACGTTCTGCTTGCCACGCTGATCCTGACATCGGTGGTGATCAAGCTGCTGCCGCTGCTATTCTCCGGCAGCCCGCGCATTCAGGAAGGGCTGTTCCTGTCGGGGCAGGCCATGCGCATCGCGATCGCCATTGGCGCATTGTGCCTGCTGCACAATCTCTACACTGCGGCATCGCCGGAAGCGCGATGGGGACTCGGCTCGCCGATGCTGGCGCTCGCCGTCATGTGGGCGTTCGACCTCAACCTGGCGACCGTGGCCTATCTCCTGGACGGCTGGCCGAAGGGGCTGTTCGCGCTGCGCGGCCTCGTGATGGTGCTGATCGCGCCGATGCTGGTGTCGGTGAGCCGGCTGGCCACCCTCAATCGCATTCGGGCATCGCGCAGCGCCAGCTTCCAGACCGTGGTCCTCGTGGTCAGTGGCGGCTATCTGGCCGCGATGGTCCTGTTAGCGCGGCTGCTGGCCGTGGGCGGGCATGTCGAGCGCCTGCCCCAGCTCACGATCGCCTTCGCGTTCGCCACCTTTGCGCTGTCGCTGTTTCCTTCCACCCGGTTCCGGGAGCGGTTCAAGAAGGAGATCGGGCGCCACCTGTTCCAGCACCGCTATGATTACCGCCTTGAATGGCGCCGGTTCACGGAAACCGTGGGCCAGCCCGGCGAGGCGGCCCCTGCGCTGGCGGAACGGACGGTCAAGGCGATCGCCGATATATTCGATTGTCCCGGCGGCTTGTTGATGCTGCGGAGTCCCGATGGCGGGCTGGAGGCCTCGGCGCGATGGAACTGGCAATCGCTCGATGCACCGCAGGTGGCGGCGGGCGCGGACCTCGCCGCGCACCTCGAAGCCGAGGGCGAGGTGATCGAACTCGAACAGATGCGCGCTGGCGAAACGTCTTTGGTGCTGCCGCTCGTGCCCGAATGGATGGTGGCGGAGGAGCAGGGCTGGACGCTGGTGCCGCTGATCCATTTCGACCGTCTGGTCGGCGCTGCACTCCTCGAGCGCCCGCTCGAACCGCGGCTGCTGGACGACGAGGATCATGATCTGCTGAGGGTGGCGGGGCGGCAGGTGGCGAGCTATCTAGCCGAAGCCCGCGGACAGGAGGCGCTTTCCGATGCCCGGCGTTTCGACGAATTCAACCGGCGCTTTGCGTTCATCATGCACGACATCAAGAATTTGGTGAGCCAGCTTAGCCTGCTCGCGCGCAATGCCGAGCGCCATGCCGACAAGCCAGAATTCCGGGCCGACATGATCGACACGCTGAAAAACTCGGTCGGCAAGATGAACGACCTGCTGGCGCGCCTGTCGCAGCATCACCGCTCGCAGCCCGACGAGCCGGCGCCCTGGTCGCTGCGCGAACTCGCCGAAGAGCTGCTACGCGAGCGCACCAACAGCTATCCGGTGCGGATCAACGCGCGCGACGAGGTGATGGCGATGGTCGATCCCGACCGCTTCGAGCAGGCGCTCAGCCATATCCTCCAGAATGCGATCGATGCCAGTCCGAGGGGCGAACCGATCGACCTGATCATCGGGCGCCGCGGGCTGGAGGCCATAGTCGAGGTCGTCGATCGCGGCTGCGGCATGTCGGCGGAGTTCATCCGGTCGCGGCTGTTCCACCCCTTTTCGTCCACCAAGCAGGGCGGCTTCGGCATCGGCGCCTTCGAGGCGCGCTCGATCATCGCGGGCATGGGCGGACGGCTCGAGGTGCAAAGCCGCGAAGGCCAGGGTAGCCGCTTTACCATCGCCCTCCCGCTGGCGGCGCTGTTCGGCGGCAGGATCGGCGCAACAGCATGAGCAACGCCGCAAAGCCCCGCCTGCTGATCGTCGAGGACGATGAAGGCCTGCAGAAGCAGCTGCGCTGGGCCTATGAGGATTATGAGGTGATCTCGGCCACCAGCCGCGCGGCGGCGATCGATGCGCTACGCCATTACGAGCCGGCCGTGGTGACACTCGATCTCGGCCTGCCGCCCGATCCCGACGGCACCACCGAGGGCTTCGCCACGCTCGACGAGATCCTTGCGCTCAAGCCCGATACCAAGGTGATTGTCGCGTCCGGCCATGGCGCACGCGAAGGCGCGCTGCGCGCCGTGGCCGCTGGCGCCTATGATTATTATCATAAGCCGGTCGACATCGACGAGCTGGGCCTGATCGTCGCGCGCGCCTTCCAGCTCCACGAGCTCGAGCAGGAAAATGCCCGGCTCCAGGCGCAGGGCGACGGCGCGGCCCTGGACGGCGGCCTGATCACCAACGACCCGGCGATGCTGAAGGTCGCCCGCACGATCGAGCGGGTTGCGACCAGCGACGTCTCGATCATGCTGCTCGGCGCGAGCGGCACCGGAAAGGAAGTGCTTGCGCGCGGCCTGCATCGCGCAAGCAAGCGCCGCGACGGCAATTTCGTCGCGATCAACTGCGCCGCCATCCCCGAAAATCTGCTGGAAGCCGAGTTGTTCGGTTATGAGAAGGGTGCCTTCACCGGAGCGATCAAGACCACCGAAGGCAAGATCGAGCAGGCGCAGTGCGGCACCCTGTTCCTCGACGAGGTCGGCGATATCCCGCTGCCGCTCCAGGTGAAGCTGCTGCGCTTCCTGCAAGAGCGGGTGATCGAGCGGATCGGCAGCCGCAAGCCGATTCCTGTCGACACGCGGATCGTCTGCGCGACCCATCAGGATCTCGACGCGATGATCGCGGCGGCGCGCTTCCGCGAGGACCTCTATTATCGGCTTGCCGAAATCGTGGTGCGTATCCCTTCGCTCGCCGAGCGACCCGGCGACGCGCTGCTGATCGCACGCATGCTGGTCAAGAAGCTCGCGCGCGACATGGGTTCGCCGGTTCGCGGCTTCGCCCCCGATGCGCTGGCGGCAATCGATGGCTGGCGCTGGCCCGGCAATGTCCGCGAGCTGGAGAACAAGCTCAAGCGCGCGGTGATCATGGCCGACGGCAAGCTGATCACGGCCGAGGATCTCGACCTGCTGCCCGAGCGCGACGATGGCGGCTTCCTCAACCTGAAGGCGGTTCGCGAGGTCGCCGACCGCACCGCGATCACGCGGGCGCTGGCGCGCAGCGAGGGCAATATCTCGAGTGCGGCGAAGATGCTGGGGATCAGCCGGCCGACGCTCTACGACCTGCTCAAGCACTATAGGATCGAGGCGTAGCCTTTAGATCCGTTAATGGATCGGTGGAATGGCGCGTGGAAACAGACATGGATGCCAGCCTTCGCTGGCATGACGGAACAGGAGAGGGTCGGGGCCGACAAAATCCCGCGCGGGCTGGCATGACGAAACCGGTTGGATTATCCGCACCGTCATGACCGACCCCACCCTCGCCCGTATCGCCGACGCGCTCGAACGCCTTGCGCCGCCCCCCGCACCGCATGCCGATCCCGCCGCGCATGCCGCCTATGTATGGCGCGACGGGGGACTCGCAGCGGCGCGCGCCTTCGCGCCGCTGCCGCTCGACCTGCTGACCGGCATCGACGCGCAAAAGGCGGCGCTGGTCGACAATGCGCGGCGTCTCGCCCGCGGCGCCGCCGCGCATGACGTGCTGCTCTGGGGCGCGCGCGGGTCCGGCAAGTCGGCGCTGGTCAAGTCCGCCGTCGCGGAGCTGCGGGCCGAGGGGCACGACATCGCGCTCATCGAAGTGGCGGGTGAAAAGGTCGAGATGCTGCCCCGGCTGTTCGCCGCGATTGCCGACGTGCCGCGTGCCTTCGTCCTGTTCCTCGACGATCTCGGCTTCGACGATGCGTCGGGCGGACAAGGACCACGGCTGCTGCGCTCGATGCTCGAAGGCGGCGCCGAGGCACGACCCGGCAACGCCAGGCTCCATGTCACCGCGAATCGTCGCCATATCGTCTCGCGCGACCTGAAGGAGCAGGACAGCCCGATCAACCCGCGCGACGTGGTCGACGACAAGCTTGCGCTAGGGGACCGCTTCGGCCTGTCGCTCGGCTTCCACGTCTGTGACCAGGACACTTATGTTGCGATGGTGGCGGGCTATGCGGCCCGCTTCGGGCTGGAATTCCAGCCGCTCGACGCGATCGCCTGGGCGACGCAGCGGGGGAGTCGCTCGGGTCGGGTGGCATGGCAATATGTGGTCGAACTCGCGGGGCGAGCGGGCAAGGCCTTGTAGAGCCGGCGCTAGCTTGCCGCCGGTAGCCTCACCCGAACCAGCAGCCCGCCGAGATCCTCGCTCTCCTCCAGGCCGATCGTGCCGCCATAGATGCCGACGACGTCGCGCACGATGGCGAGGCCGAGGCCCGTGCCGGGCTTGCCGGTGTCGAGCCGCGCGCCGCGTTCGAACAGCCTGTTGCGCTCGGCCGGCGGGATGCCGGGTCCGTCATCCTCGATCAGGATCTCGACGAAATCGATCTTGCGCGACACCGCGATGTTCGAGATTTCGCGGACCACGGTCACGAAGACCCGACCCTGGCCATATTTGGCGGCATTCTCGATCAGGTTGCCGAGAATCTCATCAAGATCCTGCCGCTCGACATGGACCACCGCCTTCTGGTCGCCGACCATGTCGACCGTGACGTGGCGGTGCATCCGCGCCATCGCGCGCTCGACCGCCTTGAGCGACGGCCACACCTCCGAACGAGCCTGCGCATTGGCGCGGCGGCCGACCGCGCGGGCCCGCGCAAGATGATGATCGACCTGGCGGCGCATGTCGGCGGTGGTGCGCACCACCGTCTCGGCCAGCTCGGCGCTGCCGGCGGTCGCCTCGTTCATCAGCACGGTCAGCGGCGTCTTGAGCGCATGGGCGAGGTTGCCGGCATGGCGCCGCGCCTCCTCCGCCTGCCGCTCGTTATGCGCGAGCAGCTCGTTGAGTTCCTCGACCAGCGGGCGAACCTCGTTGGGAAGCTTGGCGTCGATCCGCGCGCTGGCGCCCGAGCCGACCGCCGCCACGGCCCGGCGCAGGCTGCGCAGCGGCCACAGGCCATAGGTCGCCTGCAGCGCGGCCAGGATGAGCAGTCCGAGCCCGAGGATCGCGAAGGAGCGGACCAGTGTCCGCCGGAGCACCGCGATCTGATCGTTGAGGTTGGCGCGACTGGCGGCGACCTGGAATCGCCATTCGGTCGATGAGCCGGGAAGCCGAACCTCCCGGTCCAGAATGCGCAGCGGCTCGCCGTCGAACTCGTCGCTGTCGGCGACGTGGAGCTGCTGGCCGGCGTGATCTCGCTGCTGGAGCAATGCGCGGTCCCAAAGCGAGCGCGAGCGGAACGGCTCATGGCCAGGGCCGGACACCTGCCAGTACAGGCCGGAATAGGGTTCCAGGAAGCGCTGGTCGCCCAGCGGGCGGTTGAACCGGACCTCGCTATCGGGGCCGATCTCGGCCGATGCGATCATCGCGTTGAGGACATATTCGAGCTGGGCGTCGAAATTGCGCGTAATCGCCTCGCTCAGCACCCGATCGAGCGCGAAGCCGCCCGCGACCAGCAAGACGCTGATCCACAGCGCTGCGATCGAAATCATCCGCCCGGTCAGCGAACCGGTCGAGTGGGTCTCGCTGTGGTGACGCCGCCTGGAGAACCAGCCGCGCACCGCCGCAAACCGACGCTTAAGCGGCGTCATGACCAGCCTTAGGCCGGATCATCCAGCGAATAGCCGAGCCCGCGGATCGTCGTGATCACATCCTGGCCGAGCTTCTTTCTTATCCGTGTGACGAACACCTCGATGGTGTTCGAATCACGGTCGAAATCCTGGTCGTAGATATGCTCGATCAGCTCGGTGCGGCTGACCACCTTGCCCTTGTGATGGAGCAGATAGCTGAGCAGCTTATACTCCTGCGCCGTCAGCTTCACCGGTTCGCCCGCGAGCGTTACCTTGCCGCTGCGCGTGTCGAGGCGGACATCGCCCGCGGTCAGTTCCGACGATGCATTGCCCGAAGCGCGGCGGATCAGCGCCCGCAACCGCGCGATCAACTCTTCGGTCTGGAACGGCTTTGCGAGATAATCGTCGGCACCGGCATCGAGCCCGGCGACCTTGTCCGACCAGCTGTCGCGCGCCGTCAGCACCAGCACCGGCGTATCCCTGCCCTCGCGCCGCCATCGGTCCAGCACCGTCAACCCGTCGACCTCGGGCAAGCCAAGATCGAGGATGATCGCGTCATAATTCTCGGTGGAGCCCAGAAAATGCCCATCCTCGCCATCGGTGGCGAGATCGATCGCATAGCCGGCGCCTTCGAGCGTCGCCCGCAATTGCCGGCCGAGATTCGGTTCATCCTCGACGATCAGGACGCGCATATATTCCCCTTTTCAGGCGCCTTGGCAGGTGCCGCTTATTGACCGACGCGGCCCAGTTCGCGTCCGGTGCGGCCGTCCATGTCCATCCATATCACCGATCCGCCCCGCTGAAACTTGAAACGGTAGCGTCCTGTTCCCGGATCGAACTCCGAACCGATCATTTGGCCATCGACCCGGCCCTGCGCGCGCGCGCGCATCTCCTGATAGGGCAGGAGCTCGCCCGAGCGCACACCGTTGCGCAAAGCATCCTGTTCAGGCGAGCGATTGCGATCCGCCGAGACCGGCGCGCTGGCGAGAAAGAAGATCGCCAGACACATGGCGGCAAGGGGGTTACGCATTGACATGGGGTATTGGCATAGGGTCTGGGGCTTGAATAGGGCATGAATGTTCGTGCTTTAGCGAAAACTGGCAACCTGTTGCCGATCGAAGACACCCCAGAACAGGCCCCCGACGGCTTATGCCCGCACCTATACTCGCCTATCAGAATCTCGGCCTCGTGCAGGGCAGCGGCTGGCTGTTTCGCGGGCTCGACCTCTATGTCGCGCCACGCGACCGGCTCGCGCTGATCGGCCGCAACGGCGCCGGCAAGACCACCTTGCTCAAACTCCTGGCCGGCACGATCGAGGCCGACGAGGGGCTCCGCACCATCGTGCCGGGCTCGCGCGTGGTGCTGCTTGAGCAGGAACCGTCGATGGCGGGCCACACGACGCTGCGTGATTTCGCAATGGCAGGCCCCGACGCGCCGGCGCTGCACGAGGTCGAGGCGATTGCCGACCAGATCGGCATCGATCTGTCGCGCGAGGCGGCAAGCGCCAGCGGTGGCGAACGCCGCCGCGCCGCGATTGCCCGCGCGCTGGCGATGGAGCCGGACGTGCTGCTGCTCGACGAGCCGACCAATCATCTCGATCTCGCCGCGATCGAATGGCTGGAGGGCTGGCTCGGCCGCTTTACCGGCGCGTTCATCGCGATCAGCCATGACCGGACCTTCCTGACTCGGCTGACCCGCCAGACCCTGTGGCTCGACCGCGGCGCGATCCGCCGCCACGAGGTCGGCTTCGGAGGATTCGAAGCGTGGACCGAGCGCGTCTATGAGGAGGAAGCGCGCAACGCCGAGCGGCTCGACGCCAAGCTCAAGATCGAGGAGCATTGGAAGCTGCGCGGCGTCACGGCGCGGCGGCGGCGCAACCAGGGACGGCTCACCAAGCTCTACGAGATGCGCGAGCAGCGCAAGGCGATGCTCGGCCCGCCCGGCACCGCCCGGCTCGCCATCGCCGTCGACGACGTGAAGACGAAGGTTGTCATCGATGCCGAGCATGTCACCAAGCGTTTCGAAGCGCGCACCATCATCAAGGATTTCAGCTTCCGCGTGACGCGCGGCGATCGAATCGGCGTGGTCGGCGCGAACGGCACCGGCAAGTCGACCCTGCTCAAGCTGCTGACCGGGGAGCTGGTGCCCGATGAAGGGCGGATCAAGCTGTCGAAGACCCTGAACGGCATCGTCATCGATCAGCAGCGCAAGCTGATGGCTCCCGACAAGCGGGTCCGCGACGTGCTCGCCGATGGCGGCGACTGGATCGATGTCCAGGGCGTCCGGAAGCATGTCCACGGCTATCTCAAGGAATTTCTGTTCGAGCCCTCCATCGCGGAAGCCAAGATCGGCACGCTGTCCGGCGGCGAACGCTCTCGCGTCCTGCTGGCGCGCGAGTTCGCCCGCCCGTCGAACCTGCTGGTGCTCGACGAGCCGACCAACGATCTCGACCTCGAGACGCTCGATCTGCTCCAGGAGGTTATCTCGGATTATGAGGGCACCGTCCTGATCGTCAGCCACGATCGCGACTTCCTCGACCGGACGGTGACGGTGACCCTTGGTCTCGACGGCTCGGGCAAGGTCGACATCGTGGCCGGCGGCTATGAGGACTGGGAGCGGCAGCGGACCGGCCGCAGCGAACCGAAGCGCGCCGCAGCGCCGAAGGCGGAGCCGCCGGCTCCGGCAAAGGCGAGGACGAAGCTGAGCTACAAGGACCAGCGCGACCTCGAACTGCTGCCGGTCGAGATCGAAAAGCTGGAGGCGGCGATCATGCGCGACGAGGCAGCGCTGGCCGATCCTGATCTCTATGCCAAGAACCCGAAAAAGTTCGACGCGCTGATGCAGGCGATCGAAGCGGCACGGACGAAGAAGGAAGAAGCCGAGCTGCGCTGGCTGGAACTGGCCGAGATGGCTGACAGTTTATAGCCCTCAAACGTCAGGCCCAGGACGTCCGCCCTGCTTGGCTTCCTCGCATAAGCTCGGGCCGCTTTTCGCGGCTTCTCGGCTCCGCCTCCACCACCGCAAAGCTCCAGTGGTTCGAAGAGGCAAGCGCGTGCAGCGCGTCCGAGCATAGCGAGGCAAGCCAAGTCGCGGATGCGACCGCCGGCGTCTGAGGCTAAACTAAATACCCTTCGCCTGGCGATGATGGTGAATCACCTCGTCGATGATGAAGCGCAGGAATTTCTCGGAAAAGTCCGGATCGAGATTGGCGCTCTTGGCCAGCGTGCGCAGCCGCTCGATCTGGATTTTCTCGCGGGCGGGATCGGCAGGAGGCAGGCCGGTGGTGGCCTTATATTCGCCGACCGCCTTGGTGACCTTGAAGCGCTCCGCCAGCATGAAGATCAGCGCCGCATCGATGTTGTCGATGCTTTCCCGGTAGCGATTCAGGATATCGTCTGTCATGCCGCCGCCCCTCGCTATTGCTGCTTGCGTCTAATGTTGATCGGGGCCGGGCTTGGCAAGCACGGAGTTTGATCCGCAACGGCTCGAAAGTCCTGTTCATATCGCCGCCATATTGCCTTTCCCGCGATCGGGGCTCATGGGCTGGCCCATGACTGCTACCGTCACCCCGATCCGCCGCGCGTCGACGCCCTCGCTTGATCCGATCATGGCCCTGGTCGCTTCCGACATGAACGCCGTGAACAGCGTCATTCTGGCGCGAATGCAATCGGACGTGCCGCTCATCCCCGAGCTGGCTGGCCATCTGATCGCCGGCGGCGGCAAGCGGATGCGGCCGATGCTGACCCTCGCCTGCGCGAAGCTGCTCGATTATAGCGGCGAGCGGCACCACAAGCTGGCCGCCACCGTCGAGTTCATCCACACCGCCACCCTGCTGCACGACGATGTCGTCGACCAGTCGGGCCTGCGCCGCGGGCGCAGCACCGCTAATATGATCTGGGGCAATGCCGCCAGCGTCCTCGTCGGCGATTTCCTTTTCAGCCGGTCGTTCGAGCTGATGGTGGAGGATGGATCGCTCAGGGTGCTGCGCATCCTCTCCAATGCTTCTGCGGTTATTGCGGAGGGCGAGGTCAACCAGCTGACGGCGCAACGCCGGATCGATACCAGCGAAGAACGCTATCTCGAAATCATCACCGCCAAGACCGCGATCCTGTTTGCCGCTGCCTGCCGCATCGCCGCGGTGGTGGCGGAGCGCGAACCCGCGATCGAGGAGGCGCTCGACCAATATGGCCGCCACCTCGGCATCGCCTTCCAGCTGGTCGACGATGTGATCGATTATGTCTCCGACGGTGCGACGATGGGCAAGGACGCCGGTGACGATTTCCGCGACGGCAAGGTGACCTTGCCGGTGATCCTGGCCTTCGCCCGCGCCGGCGCCGTCGATCGCGAATTCCTGCGCGAGGCGATCGAGGGCTTGCGCAACGAGGACGAGGATCTGGTCCGGGCGACGGCGATCCTGCGCGAAACCGGAGCGTTGGCCGACACGGCGGCGCGTGCGCGCCATTATTCGCAGCGCGCCATCGACGCGCTGGCGCGCTTCCCGAATGGCCTGGCCAAGTCCGCGCTGGTCGAGGCCGCCCAGTTCGCGGTGTCGCGCGCCTATTGAACTCTCCTTCCGGCGCGCGCCGGGATGACGGATCGCTGCAAGTCTGCCACACCTCCGCCATGTTGCCGATCGACGCCGTCCTGCCCGATCTCATTGCCGCGCTCGCCGTGCAGTCCAATGCGGTGCTGGTCGCGCCGCCGGGCGCGGGCAAGACCACCGCCGTGGCGCCGGCGCTGGTGGGTCAGGTCTGGTGCGACGGACAGATCCTGCTGCTGTCCCCACGCCGCCTCGCCGCCCGCGCCGCTGCCGAGCGCATGGCCGAGCTCGCCGGGGAGCCGGTCGGCAAGTCGGTCGGCTATGCCACCCGGCTCGACAGCAAACAGTCGGCGGCGACGCGGATCATGGTCGTCACCGAGGGGATTTTCGTCAACCGCATCCAGGCCGATCCCGATTTGCCCGGCGTGTCGGCGGTGCTGTTCGACGAAGTGCACGAACGCAGCCTCGACAGCGATTTCGGCCTGGCGCTGGCGCTGGATGCCCAGGCGGCGCTGCGGCCCGACCTCCGCATCGTCGCGATGTCGGCGACGCTCGATGGCGGACGGTTCGCCGATCTTCTCGGCGGTGCGCCGCTGATCGAGAGCGAAGGCCGGGCTTTTCCGATCGAACTCCGCCACATCGCCCGATCGGCCGAGAAGCGGATCGAGGACGAGATGGCGGCGGCGATCCGCCGTGCACTGGCCGAAGAGAGCGGAAGCCTGCTGGCCTTCCTGCCGGGTGTCGCCGAAATCGAGCGCACGGCCGAGCGGCTGATCGGCCTGCCCGAGGACCTGGTTCTTCACCGGCTGCACGGATCGCTCGATCCTGCCGAGCAGCGGGCTGCGATCGCGCCATCGCCGCCGGGTATGCGCAAGCTTGTGCTCGCCACCTCGATCGCCGAGACCAGCGTCACCATCGACGGCCTGCGAATCGTCGTCGATTCGGGACTTGCCCGGCGGCCGCGCTATGATCGCGCTGCCGGGATGACCCGGCTGGTCACCGAGCGCGCGAGCCAGGCATCGGTGACGCAGCGCGCCGGCCGCGCTGGGCGGCAGCAGCCGGGCGTGGTCTATCGCCTGTGGGAAGCAGCGGCCACGGCGGGGTTGCCGCGCTTCGATCCGCCCGAAATACTGGAGACCGATCTGTCCGCCCTGACGCTGGACTGCGCGCTGTGGGGCGTCGCCGATCCGGCGACGCTGCGCTGGCTCGATCCGCCGCCGCCTGCCGCGATCGGCGAGGCGCGCGAGCGGCTGGCCCGGCTCGAGGCGATCGACGCCGACGGCCGGCCTACGCCGCATGGCAAGGCGATAGCCGGCCTGCCATTATCGCCCCGACTGGGCCATATGATGATCCGGGCCGGCGAGCAGGGCTTTGCCGAGACGGCGGCGGAAGTGGCCGTGCTGCTGTCGGAGCGCGGACTTGGCGGCCAGGACGCCGATCTCGAGCTGCGGCTGCGGCGCTGGCGCAGCGAGCGCGGCAAGCGCGCCGAAGGGGCACGGCAGCTGGCGGGACGCTGGGCACGGCTCGTCGGCCAGCGCGGTCGCGACGACTCGATGATAGCCGCGGCGGTGGCGCTGGCCTATCCGGATCGCGTCGCCAAGCGCCGCTCCGCGTCAGGAGAAGACTGGATATCCAGCGGTGGGCGGGGCTTCCGGCTCGATCCGACATCGCCGCTCGCGCGCAACGACTGGCTGGCGGTGGCGGAAATCCAGGGTGCGGCGTCGGGTGCGAGGATATTGTCGGCGGCGCCGATCTCCGCGGCGGAGGTCGAGAGGCTGTTCGCTGATCGCATCGAGATCAGCCGCACCGCCCGCTTCGATCCCGCGACGGGAGCGGTCGAGGCAAGGCGCGAGCGCCGGCTCGGTGCGATCGTGCTCGCCTCGGGCCGCGACGAGAGTACCTCCCCCGCCATGATCAGCGCGGCCTTGCTCGATGCGGTGCGCACGCGCGGGCTCGAACTGATCGAGTGGCCCGAGGGCGTGACGGCGCTGCGAGCGAGGGCGGCCTTCGCGGCGGATCATGGCGGCGACGTGCCTGACCTGTCGGACGCCACCCTGATCCTGACCCTCGACGATTGGCTCGCGCCATTGGTCGAGGGCAAGCGACGGCTTACGGACATTTCTGCCGCCAGCCTGTCGCATGCGCTCCACGATCTGCTCGGTTGGGATGGACGGCAGGCGCTCGATCGGCTCGCGCCAGAGCATCTTGTGTCGCCGGCCGGCAGCCGTCATCCGATCGACTATGCGGCGGAAGGAGGTCCGGCGGTCGAGATCCGCCCGCAAGCGCTGTTCGGCCTGTCTTCACATCCGATGGTGGGCGGCGGAAGCGTGCCGCTCACCTTGCGACTGACCTCGCCGGCCGGGCGGCCGATCCAGACGACCAAGGACCTGCCCGGCTTCTGGTCCGGCAGCTGGACCGCCGTCGCCAAGGAAATGCGCGGCCGCTATCCCCGGCACCCATGGCCGGACGATCCGGCGGGGGCCGATCCGACGCTCAGGACGAAGAAGGCGATGCAGCGGTCTTGACGAGCGTCGCTGCGCTGCGGCAAGGCTCTCTCGCATATATCAACGCCGTTCGGGACAATCCACATGGCGCATGCGCGCATCTATCAGCTCACCAAGAATGCGATGCAGTCCGGCCGTGCCCGGACAGATAGCTGGATTCTCGAATATGAGCCGACCGAAGCCAAGCGCGCCGATCCGCTGACCGGGTGGACCGGGTCGGGCGACACCCGCGGACAGGTCAAGCTGGCCTTCCCGACATTGGACGCTGCGCGCGCCTATGCCGAACGGGAGGGCCTGACCGCCCATGTCGTTGCTGGTGGGGCGCGGACGCTCAAGCTGCAGGCTTATGCCGACAATTTCCAGGTCGGGCCGATCAATCTTTAACTATACCGCCGCCCAGCAGCAGTAGCAGCTTCACGTCCATCATCTTGCCCAGCGCACGCTGGCGCTCGAGAAAATCCGCAACCGCATCCAAGGCGACCCGGTGGACGATGATGTTCTCGCCCTCGACGCCGCCGCCGTCATGCACCCTCTCCAGCCCCGTCGCGCGAACCAGGGTGAAGGTCTCCGAAACCATCCCGGGTGACGACGCGAATTCACCGATCGCTTCGATTCGCGCGGGGCGGTAGCCGGTCTCCTCCTCCAGCTCGCGCGCGGCGGCGGTCTCCATCGCCTCGCCCGCGGTTTCGTCGCCGATCAGCCCGGCGGGCAGTTCGATGCAGTTCGCCTTGAGCGGCACGCGATATTGCTCGACCAGCAGGATGTGGCCGTCGTCGATCGCTACGATCACCGCGGCGCGGATGCCCCGGGCGCGGCCGACATATTCCCACTGGCCTTCGCGCTTTGCAGTGATGAAGCGGCCCTGCCACATCGTCTCGACTTGCATCGTCACAGGTAGATCATCCTGTTCGGCATCTCCTCGGGGTCGTTGCCGCTGTGTGGGAAATGCTCGGCAAGAACGTCGCCGATCGCGCTGACGGCCGCCGCCATCCCCTCGCCCGGCCGGTCTTCCTTGAGGTGATCGACCAGCAGCGCCATCGCCGCGCCCCAGGCTTCGGGCGCAACCTTCGCGACGATTGCCTCGTCTGCAACGATCTCGGCGCGGTGCTCGGCGATCGACAGGTACACCAACACCCCGGTACGACTGCGCGTGCGCCGCTCGGTCGATGCCTTGAACAGGGCGATAGCGCGGCTGCGCACGCGCCGCGTCTTGGTCTTGCCCGGCGTGAAGACCATGCGCAGCGGCCACCAGGCGATGATGAAGCGCGTGAACAGGAATTTGATCGTCGCGGCGAAGACCATAATGGTCAGCAGCTCGCGCGGCGTCCAGATGTGCCAGCCTCCGCTCAACCGGTCGATCAAGCCGACATAGACATCGGGGAAGGCGGCATAGACGGCCAGCGCGAACAAAGCGATCAGCGCCGCCCATACCAGCGGCACGTCGTTATAATTGTCCGAGCGTTCGGCAACGATCGTCGCGATCTCGGCGTCCGAACGGCTTTCGGCCTCGGTGACGGCCTGGGTGACGAGCTCGATGTCCTGTTCGTCGATGCTGATCTTCTGCATCACCAACTCCCCGACGATCCGCCGCCGCCGAACGAACCGCCGCCGCCCGAAAAGCCGCCGCCGCCCCAGCCGCCCCCGGAACCGCCGCCCCAGCCGCCGCCGCCTCCGCCCCAGCCGGGGCCCCAGAGGATGACCGGCCCGCCGCCGCGGCGATAGCGGCGACCACCACCGAAGCGGTTGGCGATGCTCGACCCGAAGATGAAGAGCAGCACGATTATCCAGAAGATCAGCGAGAGCGGCGGGCCGCTTTCCTGCTTCTGGCGGTCCTCGGCGACGAGCTTCGCGGCCTGCGCCCGGGCCTGGTCGGGCGGAAGCTGGAGGAGCTGCACCAGCGCGTTACTGCCGGCGAGAATACCGCCGGCCATGTCCTTGTCACGGAATCTGGGCAGGATGTTTCGCTGGATGATGACGCTCGACAAGGCGTCGGTGACGATCGGTTCGAGGCCGTAGCCGACCTCGATCCGCACCTTCCGCTCATTGGGCGCGACCAGGAGGAGCAGCCCGTCATTGGCCTTCTTGTCGCCGAGTCCCCATTTGCGGCCGAGCTGATAGCCATAATCCTCGATCGGGTAGCCCTGCAGGTCAGGGATCGTCGCAACCACCATCTGCCGGCCACTCTGCTGCTCAAGTTGCGCGAGCTTCGCGTCGAGCGCGGCGGCCTGATCGGGCTGGAGAAGGTGAGCGTTGTCGACGACGCGGCCGGTGAGCGCAGGAAAGCTCTGCGCGAAGGCGGGAGCGGTGAGGAGTGAGAGGAGGAGGAGCGCTACAAAAGCAACGATCCCCCTCCCCTTCGGGGGAGGGAGGAAAGATGCTGGGTGCAACACCGTCTCAGATCTCAAAAAGTGACGGTCGGCGCGTTGGCGGCACCTGCACTGGCTTCGAATGGCTGCAGTGGCTGGGCGCCATGAAACACCTTGGCGCCGATCGCGGTCGGGAAGGTGCGGATCAGCGTATTATAGCTGCGCACCGCTTCGTTATAATCGCGGCGGGCGATCGAAATTCTGTTCTCGGTGCCCTCAATCTGGCTCTGCAGCGCGAGGAACTGATCACTCGACTTGAGCTCGGGATAGGCCTCCGACACGGCGAGCAGGCGTCCCAGCGAGCCGCTGAGCTGCGCCTGGGCATCGGCAAAAGCCTTCACCTTGGCCGGATCCTGCAGGTCGGCGCCCGACAGCTGGATGCTGGTCGCGCGGGCGCGGGCGTTGGTGACATCGGTAAGCACCGACTTTTCCTGCGCCGCATAGCCCTTCACGGTGTTGACGAGGTTGGGAATGAGGTCGGCGCGGCGCTGATACTGGGTCTGGACATCCGCCCACTTCGCCTTGGCTTCCTCCTGCGCCGCCGGCACGCTGTTGATGCCGCAGCCACTGACGGCAATCGCAGCGACCGGAGCAAGCAGGGCGGCGGAGAAACGACGATCGATGGTCATCTGCTGGTCTTCCCTGAACCGACTATATCAATGCGCTACGTATTGCCGACGCGTAGGAGTTCAATGCCCGGCTTGACCTTTATTGCATGAAGGCGATGATCGCGTCACGGCCGAGCTGCTCGGACATGCGTAAGGAGAGCCTGACATGCTTAACGATTTCAAGGCCTTCATCAACAAGGGCAATGTCGTCGATCTGGCGGTGGCGGTGATCATCGGCGCGGCGTTCGGGCGTATCATCACCTCGCTGACCGACGACCTCATCATGCCCGTGATCGGCTATCTTACCGGCGGCCTCGATTTTTCGAGTCACTTTATCCGGCTCGGCGCGATCCCCGCCGATTTCGCGGGCTCGATCACCAGCTACGCCGATCTCAAGAAGGCCGGCGTGCCGCTGCTAGGCTTCGGCCAGTTCATCACCGTTACCGTCAATTTCCTGATCGTGGCGTTCATCGTGTTCCTGGCGGTGCGCGCAGTGCAGCGGCTCCAGCGGAAGCAGGAGGATGCGCCGGCGGCCCCAGCGGAGGAGGTTGTGCTTTTGCGCGAAATATTGGCGGAACTTAAGAGGAAGGACTGATCCGCGCACGCGAAGGCTTCAAATATCCGCGACGCGCCCCTATATGGGTCCTGCCGGGTTCGCCCGGCTATGGTGATAAATGATGTCGCGAAATAGATGCAGCGGACCCGGGGGCGGTACCCGGCGGCTCCACCAGAAGGCCCGGCAACGGGGTTCCTGACGGGGCCGAACTAGGATCGACGTGTATTCAAAGGCGATGTTTTTGCCCGGCCTGAATGAGCCGTTAAACCGTTCGAACCTACAAGTGCTAACGATAACGAGGCACTCGCGATCGCCGCGTAACCTAGTCCTCACGGACAAAGTTACTAAGGCTTAGCGCGGTTCGGTCCGCACCGGGCAACAGAAGCGGAATCCAGCGGCCCCGGGGGGGCCGGGCAACAGAACCCCCCGACCCACTCTGAGACTCGGAGCACCGGGCAACAGAAGCTCCCCACTTCATTCGAAATTGCCTCAGGCGCCGGGCGGCAGGCACTTCGGGCCTTCGATATTGGCCCGCTCGGACATCGAGCCCAGCATCGGAGCCCGACCAGCGCTCCGCAAGGCCGAACGGCCGCCGCGCCTTATTGGCGCGGAGCCTAGCAGGGCGGATGCCCTGCGCCCGGCGTCTGGGGGCAATCAAAGGTGTCTTCTGCGACTAATACAGTCTTGCACCTCTGAAATCAGCGGATAATCTCCCGGCCATAACCCGTTCGGGAGACGATTTTCATGGATAGACGTCAATTCATCGGCTCGGCCGGCCTGGCACTGCTTGCCGGCGCGGTGCCGCGGCTGGTCGAGGCTGCCGCCATTTCGGGCAACACGGCCGACCAAAAGCTCTCCGCGCTCGCCGCCTCGCTGTGGGAGCAGAAGCTCGACCACAGTCCCGAACTCGCGACAAACCTGGGCCTCGACAAGGGGCCGCGCGTCGCGGCGAAGAGCAGGCTGGATGGCTATAGCAAGGCCGATCAGGCGGGCAGCCTTGCCCGCGACAGGGCCGCGCTGGCCCAGCTCCGAGGCTTCGACCGCGCCGCCTTCTCGCCAAAGGCCCAGCTCAACTATGACGTGATCGTCTATATCTTCGAGCAGGTCACCAAGGGCGGCGGCAAATATCCGTTCGGCGACACCGACGGCTATTACACGCCCTATGCGATCAGCCAGCTGACTGGCCCCTATTCGCAGGTGCCGGACTTCCTAGATTCGCAACATGTGATCGAGACCAAGCCGGACGCCGACGCCTATGTCGCCCGGCTGCGCGAGTTCGCGCGGGTGCTCGACGAGAATACGCGCTTCCAGCAGGAGGATGTCCGCTACGGCGCCTTCGCTCCGGATTTCGCGCTCGACCTGACAATGGCGCAGCTCAAGGCGCTGCGCGATACGCCCGCCGCGGACACGGTAATGGTCGAATCGGTCGTCCGCCGGACGAAGCAGAAGAATATCCCGGGTGACTATCAGGCTGTCGCCGAGAGGATCGTCACCAGCGAGGTGTTTCCGGCCCTCGACCGCCAGATCGCGCTCGTCGCCGGTCTGCGCAAGGCGGCGACCCATGATGCCGGCTGCTGGCGGCTGCCCAAGGGCGACGAATATTATGCCGACGCGCTGATGAACGCGACGACCACCAAGCTGACGCCCGAGGAAGTCCACAACATCGGTCGCGAACAGGTCGCCGACATCTCGTCGCAGATCGACGCGATCCTCAAGGGGCAGGGGATGACCCGGGGCTCGATCGGCGAGCGGCTGACCGCGCTCAACCACGACCCCAAGCAGATCTTCCCCAATACCGACGCCGGCCGGGCCGAGCTGATCGACTATATCAACGGCCTGGTGAAGGTGATCGAAGCGAAGCTGCCCCAGGCCTTTGCGACGCTTCCGCAGGCGAAGCTAGAGGTGAAACGGGTGCCGCCTTTCATCCAGGACGGCGCGCCGAACGGCTATTACAACTCGGCCGCGCTCGATGGCTCGCGCGGCGCCATCTACTATATCAACCTCAAGGATACCGCCGACTGGCCGCGCTACGGCCTACCGAGCCTAACCTATCATGAGGGCGTGCCGGGCCATCATCTCCAGATCAGCCTGGCGCAGGAGGCGAAGGACCTCCCAATGCTGCGCAAGGACGCGCCGTTCGGCGCTTATGTCGAGGGCTGGGCGCTCTATTCGGAGCAGCTCGCCGACGAGCTGGGCGTCTATGAGGGCGATCCGATCGGCCGAGTCGGCTTCCTCCAGAGCTTCCTGTTCCGCGCGGTGCGGCTCGTGACCGATACTGGCATCCACTACAAGCGCTGGAGCCGCGAACAGGCCACTGATTATATGATCGAGGCGACCGGCTTCGCGCGCCCCCGCACCCAGCGGGAGGTCGATCGCTACTGCGTCTGGCCGGGCCAGGCGTGCAGCTACAAGATCGGCCATATGAGCTGGGTGAAGGCGCGCGAGCGGGCCAAGGCGATCCAGGGCGCGAAGTTCGACCTCCGCCAGTTCCACGAGGTGCTGCTCGAAGGCGCGCTGCCGCTGACGATCCTGGAGCATGTCGCCGAGGCAAGGGCGCGGGCGTAGCGTTGGCAAGCAGAACATCTCCCGTGCGGGAGAGGTTCTGCTTGACTCTTCACAGCGACGTACCGATCTGTAACATCGGTTGGCGGCGAGGAGCAGAAGGATGATCGATCTCTATTATTGGGGCACCCCCAACGGGCACAAGATCACGCTGTTCCTTGAGGAGGCGGGGGTCGGCTATCGCGCGCATCCGATCGATATTTCCAAGGGTGAGCAGTTCGCCCCCGGCTTCCTGGCAATCTCTCCGAACAACCGCATTCCGGCCATCGTCGACAACGAACCGCCCAGCGGCGGGGCTCCGCTGTCGCTGTTCGAATCGGGCGCGATCCTGCTCTATCTTGCGGAGAAGACCGGGCGCTTCCTGCCCGCCGATCTCGCGGGCCGCGCCGAGGTGCTGCAATGGCTGTTCTGGCAGGTGGGCGGGCTTGGCCCGATGGCGGGGCAGAATCATCATTTCGGCACCTTCGCACCCGAGAAGATCCCCTATGCGATCGACCGCTATGTGAAGGAAACGGCGCGTCTTTACGGCGTGCTCGACAAGCGGCTCGCCGACCGCGCCTTCGTGGCGGGCCAAGATTACTCGATTGCCGACATGGCGATCTATCCCTGGATCGTGCCCCATGAGCGGCAGGGCCAGAATCTCGACGATTTTCCCCATATCAAGCGCTGGTTCGAGGCCATAGCCGCACGCCCCGCGACGGCGCGCGCCTATGCCGTGTTCGATCGGATCAAGGAGGCGGCTTGAACGCGGATCAGCTGGCGGTCGGAAAACAGCTTTCGGTGCTGAGCGTTGTCAGCGTGCTCGGCAGCAGCTTGGTCGTGGCACCCTGATAGGGGCTGGTGATCGCCACCTTGGTCATGCCCGCTATCGAAGAGCAACTCGTGCTCGGCGTCAGCGTGACCGACGTTGTCGCCAGCGGCACGCCCGAGGCGGCGGCGCGCGCGACCGCATAGCCCTGCACCTCGGCCGAGGTCTTGCAGCCGGTCACGCCCAGCGCGGCGCAACGGGCAGTGTGCGTCGCCACCTCCTGCAGCGTCTGATAGGTCCAGGTGGCGCGCGCGCCATCGATGATCAGGAACATGAACATCAGGAAGGCGGGCGCGACCAGCGCGAACTCGACCGCCGTCACCCCCGAGACATCGCGCGGCAGGCGCCTCATTGCAGCCTTACCACCGCACTGCGCGTCTGGACCATGTTGCCGCCCAGCATCGCCGCCGGCACCAGCATCGTGCTGCTCGTCGCGACCGCCTTGATGTTCAGATAATAGCCGGCGAGGCTGCCGTCGGCGCAGGCCGCGTTGCACGCGGTCGTTATATAGGTCGGAGTCGGCGTTGTGCCGGTGACACAGGCGCAGGTCCGCGATGTGTTGACGCAGTTCGCACTGCCGCCGTTGCAGCCCACGGTCACGACCGGCGCGGTCGACAGCTTCGCAGCGGCGGCAACGAACGTGCCGATCGCCGCCTGGTCGACGCTGCTGCGCGAATTGAACGCGATCATCGCGCCCTGCTCGACCGCGCTGTCGAGCCGGAGCCGCTGCTGATACCACATGCCGATATCGAGCCCGGCGGTCATCACGAAGAAGAACAGCACCGAGAGCAGCGCGAACTCGATCGTGGCGACGCCGCGGCGGTCTTCGCGGAGGCGATGGAGCAGCTGCCGGATCATCTGAACAGCGACACGCTCGGTACGGGGCCGGTGGCCCCCGACAGGGCCGAACAGGTGCCGGTCGAGGTCGCGCCACTGCCGGTCATGCTCAAGGTGCTGACGATCAGCATCATGCAGGCCGATCCAGATGCGGACATCGATGCGCCGCCGCTGATGCTCATGTCCGATTTGGGCGCATAGATCAGCCCGGCATATTGGTTGCTCGATCCGCCCCCTATGGATGTATCGGCGGTGCTCTTGGTTGCGAGCAGCAGACCGGGTATGCCGTAGCTACTCGCGGCGCCAGGGGCGGCAAGGTTAAGCGACGTGCCGCCCGACAGCGCGAAAGTACCGCCGAGGCCAAAGCTGACGTCGACGCCGGTCATCGTGCCGCCGGTGTTGTTCGTGAAATTGCCCTTGATGACATAGCTGCCCGAACCGAAGGTCGAGCTGCCGCTCAGATCGAGATTGCCGGCGATGACGTGCGTCGCCGCCTTCGGGAAGACGATCGTGCTGCCGCCATTGCTGGTGATGTTGCCGCCCGCGCTGAAGGTGCCGGCAGCGGCGGTGGGCGTGCCGCAATTGGCCGTGAAGCAGAGCTTGCTGCCGCCGCCGATGTTGATGGCAACACCCCCGCTGGATCCGATCGTAACGGTGTTGCCGACGCCGACATCGAAATCGGCCAGCGCGCCCCCGCTCAGATCGATCTTGCCGTTGATGCCGATATTGCCGCTGCCGACATGCAGCACCGTCCCGCCGCCCATGCTGATCGAACCGATCGTCAGGTTGACCGGTCCCTGAAAGGTGGCCGTGATGCCGCCCTGCAGCGTCAGCGTCCTGATCGAATAGGTGCCGGCGGGAATGACATAGGTGTTGTTGCTGGTGCGATAGGCCGCGACGTTGACGGCGGGATTATAGTTGAGATCCCAATCCGACGTGCCGGCTGCAGGCGGCGTCACCAGCGGCGAGGTGCACAGCGTGTTGCCGTCGGCATAGTCGCTGTCGCTCGTGCCCGTCAGCTTGTTGACCTGACAGAGCAGCAATTTGAGCGCCGCGTCACCGCTCATCCAGTCGCTCGCGGCATTGGCCTTGCTGGCGAAGACATTGTTCGCGGTGGGAGAGGTGGTGATGGAAGCGCCACCGCTCTTGCTCACCGTCTTGCCCGCATCGACCTGCTTGGCGGCGATCGAGGCGCTGCCCGCGACGCTGACTCCGGCGTTGGTATCGACGGCGCATCCCGCGGCCGTGACCGATGAGTTGCCGGTCATCGTGATGGCGTAGGCGGGCGAAGAAGACAACGCAGCGATACAGGGCGGCGTGGTCGTCGCGATCGTCGTGGTGGTCGCGGCGCCGACCGCGGTGACATCGTAGCTCAGCGCGGCGGTGAAGACCCGGCCGAGCGCGAGCGGCACGGCCGTGGTGATCGTCACCTCGACGAGCTGCCGGCTGCTCGACGCGTCGGTGACCAACGCCACCGTGGCCGCGCTCGCCGCAATGCCCTGCGCGACGACGACCGCCTTGGCGGTCGCAGTCATCTCGTTGGTGCTGCTGTTGACGTTATACGCCAGCGCCCCGGCCAGCGCCGCCATGTCGGCGACCCGCTGGTTGGTGGTGTCAACGGCATAGCCCTGGGTCGCCTCGACCGCGAACGCCCCCATGCCGACGATCGTCGTCAGCGACAGCGCGCCAATCAGCGCCACGGCGCCGTGCGTACTATCGGACAGGCGGCGCGCGAAAGCCGCGAAAGAGTGAATCCAGCCCCGGATCATGGGGCTCGTCTAAACGATGGTGGTTAATAAAGCGGATAAGGAGACGATTAGCAGCCACCACCTCATCACGTCGTTCCGGCGGAGGCCGGAGTGACGGATTAGGGGGAGTGTGTGTATGTCGGTGGAGCTCGCCTAGCTCAGCCGTCCCTCGTGCAGCCGCACCACCCGGTCCATCCGCGCCGCCAGCCGCTCGTTATGCGTCGCCACCAGCGCCGCCGAACCCTCGTGGCGGACGAGCCGCAGGAATTCGGCGAACACCACATCGGCGGTCGCCTCGTCGAGATTGCCGGTGGGTTCGTCGGCCAGCACCAGCGCCGGCCGGTTGGCCAGCGCGCGCGCCACGGCGACGCGCTGCTGCTCGCCGCCCGACAGCTGGGACGGGCGATGGGTCAGCCGCTTGGCGAGGCCGAGCGAGGAGAGCAGGCTTTCCGCCCGGTCGCGCGCCGGCTGCATCTCGGCACCATGGATCAGCTGCGGCAGCACGACATTCTCGACCGCGCTGAAATCCGGCAGCAGATGGTGGAACTGATAGACGAAGCCGAGCTGGTCGCGGCGGATGCGGGTGCGGCCCGCCGCGTCGGCCTTGGCGGCTTCCTCGCCTGCGATGCGGATCGATCCCTCGAACCCGCCCTCGAGCAGCCCGACCGCCTGGAGCAGCGTCGACTTGCCCGAACCCGAGGGGCCGAGCAGTGCCACGATCTCCCCCGGCGCGATCGACAGATCGACCTGCCGCAGCACCTCGATCGCGACATCCGCCTGGTGGAAGGTGCGGGTAAGGCCCGTCACGTCGAGCACGTCACTCATAGCGGAGCACCTCGACCGGATCGGTGCTCGCGGCCTTCCACGCGGGATAGAGCGTAGACAGGAAGCTGAAGCCCAGCGCCATGATGATGATCGCGCCGACCTCGACGGGATCGCTCTTGGCGGGCAGCTCGGTCAGGAAGCGGATCGACGGATCCCACAGATTCTGGCCGGTCAGCAACTGCACGAAATTGACCACCGCCTGCCGGTAGAACAGGAACACCGATCCCAGGATGATGCCCGTACCGGTGCCAAGCACGCCGATCACGATGCCGACCGTCATGAAAATCTTCATCAGCGCCGCGCGCGATGCGCCCATCGTCCGCAGGATCGCGATGTCGCGCCGCTTGGCACGCACCAGCATGATCAGCGACGACAATATGTTGAACACCGCGACGAGGATGATCAGCGAGAGCACGACGAACATCGTGACGCGCTCGACGGCCAGCGCCTCGAACAGCGACGCGTTGAGATCGCGCCAGTCGCGGATCTCGCCCTGCATCGCGATCTCGGGCTTGAGCGGGGCGATGATCTCGCCGACCCTGTCCGCGTCGATCGTCTGGATCTCGACCATGCCGACCGCGTCGCCCAGCATCAGCAAGGTCTGCGCGTCGGACATCGGCATCACCACGAATGCCTTGTCATAATCATAGACGCCGACCTCGAAGATCGCCGCGACCTGATAGGAGACGATGCGCGGCACCGTGCCGAACGGCGTGGTCTGGCCCTGCGGACTGATCAGGCTGATCTGGCTGCCGAGGTCGGCGCCGAGCTGTTCGGCCAGCCGCGCTCCTATGGCGATCTTGCTCGATCCGGGCTCCAGCGCGTCGAGCGAGCCGCGCACCACCTTGCCCTGCATCACCGGGTTGCGGCGGATATCGGCGACGGTCATGCCGCGCACCAGCACGCCCTCGACGCGCCCCGAATAGGTCGCCATCAGCGGCTGCTCGATCAGCGGCGTCGCGGATGTGACGCCAGGCAGCTTGCGCGCGTCGGCGGCGATGCGGCGCCAGTCGGGGAGCTTGCCGTCATAGCCCTGGATCACCGCATGGCCGTTGAGGCCGACGATCTTGTCGAACAGTTCGGCGCGGAAGCCGTTCATAACGCTCATCACGATGATCAAAGCCGCGACGCCGAGCGCCACCGCCACCAGGCTGATCGACGCCACCAGGAAGATGAACGCCTCGCCGCGCCCCGGCAGCAGGTAGCGCCGGGCGATCATGCGCTCGTAGCGGTTGAGGATCATGACGGTGCCAACAGGCTCATCCTGCGATCCTCTGGAGCGCGTCCTCCACCGACAGCTCGATCTTCTCGCCGGTCGCGCGGCGCTTGAGCTCGACGACGCCCTTGTCGAGCCCTTTCGGGCCGATCACGATCTGCCAGGGCAGGCCGATCAGGTCCATCGTCGCGAATTTGGCGCCGCCGCGTTCGTCGCGGTCGTCATAGAGCGTCTCGACGCCAGCCGCCTGCAGCTTCGCATAGAGATCGTCGGCCGCCGCCGCGCAGCGCGCATCGTCGGCGCGCATATTGATGAGGCCGACCGCGTAGGGCGCCACCGAATCGGGCCAGATGATCCCGGCATCGTCATGGTTGGCCTCGATGATCGCGCCCACCAGCCGCGACACGCCGATGCCGTAGCTGCCCATCTGCGGCACCACCGGGGCGCCGTCGGGCCCCTGCACGCTCAATCCCATCGCCGCCGAATATTTGGTTCCGAAGAAGAAGATATGGCCGACCTCGATGCCGCGAGACTGCTTGAGCGCCGCACCGGCCTCGGTTTCGCGGGGGAGGTCGCGCTTCTCGTCGGTCGCGGCATAGTCGGCGGTCAGGCCGGCCACGAACGCCTGCAGCGCCTGGGGATCGTCGGCGTCGACATCGAGCGCGCGCTCCGCCTCCCAGTTGCTGTGATAGAACACCTCGCTCTCGCCGGTCGGGGCCAGGACGATGAACTCATGGCTGAGATCACCACCAATTGGCCCGGTGTCCGCCTGCATCGGGATCGCCGCCAGGCCCATGCGCTTGTAGGTGCGCAGATAGGCGACGAACATCCGGTTATAGCTGTGGCGGGCGCCATCTACGTCGAGATCGAACGAATAGGCATCCTTCATCAGGAACTCGCGGCCACGCATCACGCCGAAGCGCGGGCGGACCTCGTCGCGGAACTTCCACTGGATGTTGTAGAGCGTGCGCGGCAGATCCCGATAGCTTTTGGCAGCGTCGCGGAAGATCGCGGTGATCACCTCCTCGGCGGTCGGCCCGAACAGGATGTCGCGCTCGTGCCGGTCCTTGATGCGCAGCATTTCCGCGCCATAATCGTCATAGCGGCCCGACTGGCGCCACAGGTCGGCCGACTGGATCGTCGGCATCAGCAACTCGATCGCGCCGGCGCGGTCCTGCTCCTCGCGGACGATCTGCTCGATCTTGCGCAGCACGCGGTGGCCGAGGGGCAGCCAGGCATAGATGCCCGCCGCGGTCTGGCGGATCATGCCCGCGCGCAGCATAAGCTTGTGGCTGACGATCTGCGCGTCGGCGGGCGATTCCTTCATCACCGGGAGGAAGTGGCGGGATAGGCGCATGAAACGGGGCACTCGCGAGGATCAGGTTGGGGGCTGTCTATGCGGAGGCGCCCGCGCGGGCAACATATTCGGTTCCGCCCTTTTCGGCCGTACCGTTCAGTCCCTGTTGCCGATTAAACACACCCGCCGTCTTTCGAGTCCGCTGCCCTTGAAAGCCAATGACAAGGTCGGGGGGCGGATGTAGGAGAAGCGGCACGGAACATAAGGCAACAAAATGGCCATGGTTCGGGGAAAAATCGAGGCTCCGCCGTCATTTAAAGGGGTGGCAGTGTAGAGCCCGAAATTGGGGGTTGGCGAACAATCGTCACGCGGCGCCGGGATCGGAAACGATCCCGGCGCTTGCCTTTTCAGTCCACCCTGCCTGCGGCATTTCGGTCCGCTTCCACGTCGAACTTCTTCCGGCGCGACGGATAACGGCGGCGTCCAGTGCGTTCTGTTCGCGAAGGAGAGCCCCCATGGCCAGCCAGCCGCCCTCGCCAGAAGAATTCCCCGTAGATGCGCCGGTCGATATCCCGGTGCCCTCGCCGACCGATCCCGATCCTGGCGCGCCCAGCGACCCGGTGATGCCGGATCTTCCGGGGTAGGGCGGTGCATGGCCCGCCAGCTCTGGAAATCAGAAGGCAAGTACGCCTATTTTGGCTCGCACGCCGCTCTGCCGCTGGGGTGGTCCCGACGATTGCGGCAACGTGATCGCCTTTCTCCGCTCGAACCGCGCCCGGTTTTTGTGCGTGGCGTCACCATATCCCGGTCGACGACCGCTCTGCCTAGTGGCCGAGAAAGGGGTTTATAGCGAATACGCATGCATGCCGGACGGTCTGACGCGTTCTCCTCCCACGTGTCCGCGCGCTCGGCGCTAACTCCAACGGACTGGCAGATAGGTCGGGCCCCAAACGTTGAAGCCTTCGCCCCGCCGTGGCTCGCCGATCAGTTGCAGGTCGGGAAGACGTTCGATCAACATCTGGAACGCGCGCTTCACCTCCATGCGGGCCAGCCCTGCTCCGATGCAAAAATGGAGGCCACCTCCGAAGGACGCATGCTTGCGGGCCAGGCCGCCCGGCCGATCTAGGCGAAACTCGTTCGGATTATCGAAGACGTCTGGATTCTGGTTCACGGCCACGACATTGTACATCGCCTTGGCGCCGGCTGGGATCGTGATGCCGCCGACCTCCACGTCGTGCCGCGCGGACCGGAATTGAGCCAGGACCGGTGGATCAAGCCTAAGGCTCTCGTCGATCGCCACCTCGATCAGGTCAGGGGCTTCCTTCAATCGACGCCACAAGTCCGGCTGCTCCAGCAATCGCCACAGCAGATTGCCGAGGAGGTTCATCGTCGTCTCGTTGCCGCCGAGGATTACGGCGAGCATCAGCGAAAGCGTGTAGTGGTCCGGCACGGGATCATCGCCGATCCGGCTGCACATGAAGCGCGACATGAAGTCGTTCGGCAAGGTACTACCGACGAGCGCCATGTCTGGTTCGAGGCCTAGCCGCGCCAGTTCTCCTCGTCGCTCGGCGATCAGGCCGAAGAGCGATTCCGCTATTTCCCGCGCATCGTCCATCTGCCGCTCGGCGGTGAAGTCCGGATCGTTGAAAATGCTGTAGTAATAATGGTCGGCCCAAAGCTTGTACTTGGTATAGTCGCGCTCGGGCACTCCCATCAGCACGCACATGAGACGCGACGGCAGCGGCATGGCGAACAAATCGAAGAAGTCGCCCTCCGGCTGCGGCTGCTTCATCATATTGTCGATAAGGTCATCGACGATCCGCTCGACGACACCTTGGATGCGCATAAGCTCCGCGGGGGCGAAGGCGCGCTGGATGATCCGCCTGACGGCATGATGGCTCTCATCGTCCCGCAGCATCGGCGTCATGAGTTCTTCGGGAAGGAGCGTGGGAGCATTGCCGCGCTCGATCGTCCAAGTAGCGGCATCCCTCAGCATGACCTGCTCGATATAGGTCGGATCGTTGATGATGAAGAAGTCAAACCGGCCGCGGTAATGCGCGACGGGACATGTCGCCGCAAACTCTGCCAGCGATCCCAATGGATCGCCTTTGGTTTCTTGCGAATAGGGATCGAACGCCGGAGTTCGCAGCACTGCCTCGTCGGACCTTAGGCCGTTCATTCACGTGCCTCTTCTAATGTCGATGCCATTGACGTGCTTGCGACGGCACTGTCTTGCATGGACGCCTCGGACTCGGTTGTAACCGTTTGAACGAACCTGGCATCGTCGACTCGGACGATTTCAGGTCTGCGTATCTACGATTTCAGGCAGACCGGATTGCCGCAGACCAGCGCGCGGCGCGACGATGGATGGGCGGGATCGAGCGATGCTTCGGCCGCCTCAAGCACTTCCGCCGCTTCGCAACGCGCTACGGCCGGCGAACCATCCGCTTCGCCGGCTTCATTCACCTCGCCGCCGCAATGATCCGGTTACGCTGAATGTCGACCCGCCTTAGACCAGCCGGCTCTGCTTGACCGCAGCTTCGATGAAGCTGCGGAACAGCGGGTGCGGGTCGAACGGCTTGCTCTTGAGCTCCGGGTGGAACTGGACACCGACGAACCAGGGATGGTCGGGCCGCTCGATCACCTCGGGCAGCTCGCCGTCCGGCGACATGCCCGAGAATACCAGACCGCCCTTTTCGAGCGACTCCTTGTAATGGGCGTTCACCTCATAACGATGGCGATGCCGCTCAGAGATCGCGGTGGCGCCATAGATCGATGCCGCATGGCTATTGCCCGACAGCACCGCGTCATAGGCGCCGAGCCGCATCGTGCCGCCCATGTCGCCGCCTTCCTCGCGCTTCTGGAGTCCGTCTTGGCTCATCCATTCGGTGATCAGGCCGACGACGGGCTGGGCGGTAGAACCGAATTCGGTGGTCGATGCGTCTGGAATGCCTGCGGTGTTACGGGCGCTCTCGATGCATGCCATCTGCATGCCGAGGCAGATGCCGAAATAGGGAACCTTGCGCTCCCGCGCGAAGCGGACCGCGGCGATCTTGCCTTCCGAGCCACGCTCGCCAAAGCCGCCCGGCACCAGGATCGCGTGCATCGGCTCGAGATGGCCGGCGATCTCGCCGCCATTCTGCTCGAACAGCTCGGCGTCGATCCAGCGGATATTGACCTTCACCCGGTTGGCAATGCCGCCATGGACCAGCGCCTCGTGCAACGACTTATAGGCGTCGAGCAGGCCCACATATTTGCCGACCACGCCGATGGTGACTTCGCCCTCGGGATTTTCCAGTCGGTCGAGAATCTCTGTCCAGCGGCTAAGTTCGGGCTCGCCCTGGGTTTCTATCCCGAAGGCCGCCAGCACCGCGTCGTCGAGGCCCTCGGCGTGATATTGCAGTGGCACACCATAGATGCTGGCCGCATCGAGCGCGGGAATGACCGCTTCCTTGGCGACGTTGCAGAACAAGGCGATCTTGGCGCGTTCGCCATCGGGCAGCGGCCGATCGCAACGGCATACCAGCACGTCGGGCTGGATCCCGAGCGAGGTGAGATCGCGGACGCTGTGCTGGGTCGGCTTGGTCTTCAGCTCGCCAGCTGCAGCGATATACGGCACCAGCGTCAGGTGAACGAAGATCGAATTGCCGCGGCCGAGATCGTTCCGCAGCTGGCGGATCGCCTCCATGAACGGCAGCGACTCGATGTCGCCGACCGTGCCGCCGATCTCGCACAGCACGAAATCGAGATCCTCGACATCGGTACGCGCAAACTCCTTGATGGCGTCGGTCACGTGCGGGATCACCTGGACGGTGGCGCCGAGATAGTCGCCGCGCCGCTCTTTCTGGATGATCGTCTGGTAGATCCGGCCCGAGGTGACATTGTCCGACTGGCGGCTCGGCACGCCGGTGAAGCGCTCATAATGGCCGAGGTCGAGATCGGTCTCGGCGCCGTCGTCGGTAACGTAGACCTCGCCATGCTGGTAGGGCGACATCGTGCCGGGATCGACGTTCAGATAGGGATCGAACTTGCGGATGCGGACCCTGTAACCACGCGCCTGGAGGAGCGCAGCGAGGCTTGCCGCCATGAGGCCCTTGCCAAGCGAGGAGACCACGCCGCCGGTGATGAAAATGAACCGCGCCATGGGAATATGGGTTTAGCGCTGTGAGAGGGCGAAGGGCAAGGTGGGGAACTCCATCTTTTTTCAATTATACTGTGGACGAACAACGGGAAAGGCGCCCCGCGATCCGCAGGGGCCTTTACCATCACATTGATATTACGAGCTTATTGCGGAGCAGCGCCGTTGGCAGGAGCGCCGCCGCCCTGCGCCGCAGCCGCGGCAAGCGGATCATTGCTGGCCGGTGCCGGCCCGGGGCTGGCCGTGGCGGTCTTGCCGACCAGCGACGTGTCGATCTTGGCCGGCGCACGTTCCACTGTGGCCAGCGCGGCCAGCGTGATGCTGAGCACCACGAAGATCGTCGCCAGGACCGTCGTCGTCTTCGTCAGGAAATCGGCCGCGCCGCGCGCGCTCATCAGTCCGCCGGGATTGCCGCTCGACGCGAGCCCGCCGCCTTCCGACCGCTGCATCAGGATAACGGCAACCAGCGCCGCCGCGATGATGATGTGGAGGACGAGCAGGAAGGTGAACATCGGACGCTTTCGATTTCGAGGTTGCGGCGCATCTAGTCGATCGGGGCACAAGGTTCAACCTGCCTGCTCCGCCCCGCTTGCCGCAGGCGCGGAAAGATCAGGATGCCGCCGCCGCGCCTTCGATGATCGGCACGAACTGCGCCGCGGTCAGGCTCGCGCCCCCGACAAGCGCGCCATCGACATCGGCCACGGCCAGCAGTTCCCTGGCATTGTCGGGCTTCACCGATCCGCCATAGAGAATCCGCACCTTCGCACCCTCGTCGCCGAGCAGCAGCGCAAGGCGCCGCCGAATCGCAGCGTGCATCTCGGCGACGTCTCCGGTCGAAGGGGTGCGTCCTGTGCCGATCGCCCATACCGGCTCATAGGCTATGACGAGTGTCGTCCCGGTGCCGTCGCGCGGAATCGAGCCATCGAGCTGTCCCTCGACGACCGCGATCGCCCGACCGGCGTCGCGCTCCGCCTCTGTCTCGCCCACGCAGACGATGGCGAGCAGCCTGGCGGCGATCGCCGCGCTCGCCTTGGCCTGTACCTCGGCGTCGGTTTCGTGCTGGTCGGCGCGGCGCTCGCTATGGCCGACGATGACGAGCTTCGCCCCTGCTTCGACGAGCATCGCAGCGCTGACACAGCCTGTATGCGCGCCCTTGGCGGCAGCGTGGCAATCCTGCGCCCCGACGGCGAGCGCAGGAACCCGATTGACGGCCGCTGCGATCAGCGTGAAGGGCGGGCACACCGCAACGTCGACCGACGGCTGCGCCGCGGCCGCGGCTGCAATCGCATCGAGTTCTGCGAGGCTCCCCAGCGAGCCGTTCATCTTCCAGTTGCCAGCCACCAGCTTGCGCAATGCCATAGTCGTTCCTCGATCAGCGTTCGCCGCGGCCTTAGATTTACCGTTCGATTCCCGCAACCGCCCCCGGACGTTGCGGTCATGGGCTTTGGACCCTATGGCAGCGAAATTGCTATCTGATCTCAGACGGAACGCTTGATGATCTCCTTTTTCCGCCGCGCGCTTTCCTCCTGGGTCGTCCTTGGTCTGCTCGCGCTGATCCTCGTCGCCTTCATCATCACCGGCGTCAGCACGCCCGGCGCGCTGGGCGGAGCCGGGCCTACGGCAACCATTGCCGAGGTGGGCGACGCCAAGATCAGGTCTGACGAGTTGCTGCGCCGTGTCCAGAACCAGCTCGAAAGCACCCGCCGCGAACAGCCAGGCGTCGACCAGAAGGCCTTCCTGGTCGGCGGCGGATTCGAGGGGGTCACCGACGCACTGATCAGCGCCCGCGCCCTCGAAAGCTGGGGCCGCGAGCAAGGTTTCGCGATCGGAAAGCGACTGATCGACGCCGAGGTTGCCAGCAACCCGGCATTTCGCGGCGTCACCGGCCAGTTCGACGAGGATACGATGCGCCGCATGCTCGCCCAGGCTCGCGTCAGCGAGAAGGACCTGCGCGCCGATATCGCCAGCACCCTGATACGCGGCCAGATCCTCGCGCCCGTCGCCGCGGCGGCGCCGGCCCCGGCATCGGTCGCCAGGCCTTATGCCGCAGTGCTCCTCGAGCAGCGGACCGGGTCGATCGGAATCATTCCTTTCGCCGCGGTGGTCGATCCGCGCCAGCCGAGCGATGCCGAGATCACCGCCGCATATCGCGCCAATATCGCCGCCTACACCACTTCCGAGGCACGCGTGTTGCGCTATGCGCTGTTCGGCCCGGCCCAGGTGGCGGCGCAGGCGATCCCGAGCGAAGCGGAGATCGCCGCTTATTATCAGGAGAACTCCGCCAGCTACGCGGCCCGTGAGAATCGCAGCCTCGGCCAGGTCATTGCCCCCAGCGAAGCGGCTGCGCGGACGATCGCAGCAGCAGCGAAAGCCGGAACCCCACTGACCGCGGCTGCCGCAAAGTCGGGCCTGGAAGCATCGACCCTGAACAATCAGAGCCGCGCCGACTATGCCCGTTTGTCGAGCGCAGAGATCGCCGGCCAAGCCTTCTCCGCGGCGAAGGGCAGCATCGTCGGCCCGCTGAAGGGTTCGTTCGGCTGGTATGTGGTGCGCGTGGAGGCAATCAGTGGCAGCCCGGCTCGCTCGCTCCAGGAAGCCCGGCCGGAAATCGTGGCGCTGCTGACCAAACAGAAGGCCCAGGACGCGCTGTCGGAGCTGAGCGGCAAGATCGAAGATGCGGTGGCCGATGGCGCGAGCTTCGCGGAGGTGTTGGCCAGCAACAAGCTCGTGGCGGTGGACACGCCGCCGATCCTGGCCAGTGGCCAGCCGGTCGGCCAGCCCGGCTGGAAGGCTCCGCCGGAACTGGGGCCGCTGCTCAAGACGGGTTTCGAAGCCGCAGCCGAGGATCGCCCGACTGTCGAGACCATCGTCCGCGACCAGCAATATGCGCTGCTGAGCGTGGCCCGGGTGATTCCGCCGACGCCGCTGCCGCTCGCCCAGGTGCGGGACGCGGTGGCGCGCGACATCATCGCCAAGCGCGCCGCGCGGCGTGCCAGCACGATCGGCGAACAGGTCACTGCCGCGGTCAACCGCGGAGTCCCGCTGGCCAAGGCGCTCGCCGATACCGGCATCAAGCTTCCGCCGCCCCAGCCGGCCCGCGCCAGACAGCTCGACCTCGCCCGCGCACAGGCGAGCGGCGCCGAGGTCCCGGCGCCGCTGCGGGCGCTTTTCACGCTGCAGAAGGGCAAGGCCAAGCTATTGGCAGGCGACAAGGGCGGCGTGCTGTTCGTGACGGTTCTGGACACGGTGATGGGCGGCAACCTGTCGGCGGCTCCCGGCCTGCTCGACAATACCCGCCAGGATCTCGCCCGCTCCTATTCGCCCGAACTCGGCGAACAGTTCATGCGCGCCGTCGAGCAGGACGTGAAGGTCAAGCGTCATCCCGATGCGATTGCCGCTGCCAGGCGCCAGTTCGCCGGCGCCCAATAGGATCAGGATGATGGGGGAAACGCAGGACCAGTCGGCGCGCGAGGCGCTTGCACGCGGCGAGCCCGCATTGGTCTGGCGTACCCAGGTCGCCGACACCGACACGCCGGTCGCCGCCGCGCTCAAGCTGATCCGTCCAGGCCGTGGCGATTTCCTGCTCGAGTCGGTCGAGGGCGGCGCGGTTCGCGGGCGTTATTCGCTGCTCGGCCTCGCGCCTGACCTGATGTTCCGCGCCCGCGGCAACAGCGCGGAGATCAATCGCCACTGGGCAACCGACGCGCAGGCCTTCGAGCCGCTGGCCGAGGACGCGCTGACCGCGATGCGCGCGCTGGTAACGGCGTGCCGGATGACCGTCCCCGAGGGGTTGCCGCGCGCGCTCGCCTGCCTGGTCGGCTATTTCGCATATGAGACGATCGGCCTGGTCGAGACGCTGCCGCGCCCGCCCGCCAACCCACTCGACCTGCCGGATATGCTGTTCGCGCGGCCGACGATGATCCTGATTTTCGACAGGCTGGCCGACCAGCTGTTCATGGTCGCGCCGCTGTGGCCCGACAGCGCCGGCACGCCGGAGGCCAAGATCGCCGGCGCCATAGAGCGGATCGAAGCGCATGCCGCAATGCTGGACGGACCGCTCCCGCCGCGCAGCCGGTGCGATGTCGACCCCGGCGCACCGGCCCTGACGCCCCAACTGGGCGCCGATGCTTATGGCGATATGGTGCTGAAGGCGAAGGACTATATCGCCGCAGGCGACATCTTCCAGGTGGTGCTTGCCCAGCGCTTTACCGTGCCCTTCCCGCTGCCGCCGATCGATCTCTACCGCGCGCTGCGGCGGATCAATCCGTCGCCCTTCCTCTATTTCCTCGACCTGCCCGGCTTTGCGTTGATCGGGTCGTCGCCCGAGATACTGGTGCGTGCGCGTGACGGCGAGGTGACGATCCGACCGATCGCCGGCACCCGACCGCGCGGCCGCACCGCCGCCGAGGATGTCGCCAATCGCGAGAGCCTGCTGGCCGATCCGAAGGAGCGTGCGGAACATCTGATGCTGCTCGATCTTGGCCGCAACGATGTCGGGCGCGTTGCCCTGGCGGGCACGGTAGAGGTGACGGACAGCTACACGGTCGAGCATTACAGCCACGTCATGCATATCGTCTCGAACGTCGTTGGACGGCTCGATCCAGGCAAGGATGCGCTCGACGCGCTGTTCGCGGGCTTCCCGGCGGGCACCGTATCGGGTGCGCCGAAGGTCCGCGCCTGTCAGATCATCGCCGAACTCGAGCACGAAACGCGCGGCGCCTATGCGGGCGGTGTCGGCTATTTCTCGGCCGACGGATCTATGGACAGCTGCATCGTGCTGCGCACCGCGGTGGTCAAGGACGGGGTGATGCATGTCCAGGCCGGCGCAGGGATCGTCGCCGACAGTGATCCGCTCTATGAGCAGCGCGAGTGCGAAGCGAAGGCCGGCGCGCTTATTGCGGCCGCGCAGGAAGCGCTGCGGCGCGCGTCGGAACCAAGTTTCGGACAATAGACCATGTTGCGCCGAAACGGTTCATGCAGGCGACAGAAACCGTGGCAAATGTGCACCACTGGGCGTTTATCCAGCCGTAATGACGGATCGATTTGAGATGAAGGCCGTTTCCGCCTCGCCGTTCGGCAGCAGAAAGGGTTTATACATATGCGAAATCTCCTCATCACGACGGCGGCTATTGGGCTGGCAGCGCTTGGTGCCAGTGCCGCGTCTGCCCAGGACCTCACAACTACTTCGCCCAGCTGGACCGGCTTCTATGTCGGTGGCCAGCTTGGTTATGCCTGGCAGCCCCGGGATGGCGACGAGCAGATTGTCTTCGACCGCGACATGGACGGCAGTTTCGGCGATTCCTTCCAGCCGACGTTCGGCCCCGGCTACTGCGGCGGCTCGCCTACCTCTACGAGCCCGACCACCGGTTGCACGAAGGACAATGACGGCACCGCCTGGAAGGTGCATGCGGGCTTCGACTATCAGTTCGGCGAGACCAGCGGCCCGGTCGTCGGCGCGGTCGTCGAAGGCGGCAGGGCCTATCTCTATGACAGTGTCACGGCGTTCAGCACGACGCCGGCCGTCTACAAGATCAAGGCCAAGCTGAAGGAAAATGGCGCGATCCGCGCTCGTGGCGGTTATTCGTTCAGCACCGGCACGCTGCTCTACGGTACCGGCGGCCTCTCCTACGGCAAGATCGAGAACAGCTTCTCGACGACGAACGCGGTGAATAGCTTCACCACCTCGGGCAGCAAGAAGGACGCCTGGGGTTATAATTATGGTGGCGGCATCGAGCAGAAGGTCGGACCGTTCTCGATCGGCGCACTGTACCTGTTCACCGTCCTGAAGAACAACAAATACACCGTGAACGCCTCTGGCGGCCCCGTCGGTGGTCCGTTCACCGCGATCAACGGGACCGGAACCGATTTCCGGCGCGGCTTCACCAAGTTCGCCTACCACTCGCTGCTGGCAACGGTCAGCTACCGCTTCTGAACGGCTCAGGAGGAACGGGCCGGATGGCTTCCCCATCCGGCCCGTTCCTTTTGCGGTTGCCCTGCTCTCCTGGAGCAGGAGATATCAGTTTTTCAGCTGGACGCCGATGTAGCGCGGCGGATTGTTTCCGCGCTGCGCGAACAACAGCACGGTGGGCCGCTTCGCCTTCTTGGCAGCAGCGATCTGCGCAGCCGCAGCCTGCGCCGTCGTGACCGGCACATTGTTGATCTGCAGGATGATGTCGCGCGGCTGAAAGCCGTTCGCAGCCGCATCGCTGGAGGGATCGACATAGTTGACCACCACGCCCTTGAGCGTCGGCGAGACGCCGAGCCGGCGGGCGATATCCGGCGTCAGCGTCTGGAAGCCGAGGCCGACGGCGTTGCGGGTCGCCTGGTCGGGCGCAGCCTGGGCGCTGCTGTCGTCATCGCCCTGATCGGCGTCGCCATCGGCACTGGCGGCCAGCTGGTCCTCTGGCGGCCGCTCGCCCAGCGTTACGGTGACGGTCCGCCTCTGGCCCTCGCGGATCAACTCGATCGGCATGCGCGTGCCCACCGGCGTTTTCCCGACGATGTAGGACAGCGTGTTATCGGGTGTGACGTCCTGGCCGTTGACGGACACGATCACGTCGCCCTGGCGGATGCCGGCGCGCGCAGCGGCCTCGCCGGGCTCGACCCGAGCAACGATCTCGCCCCGATCCTTGGGCAGGCCCAGGCTGGTCGCGATATCCTCCGTCATCGGCTGGATACCGACCCCGAGATAACCGCGCTTGATGCGGCTGCCCGAGCGCAGCTGGTCGATGATCGGCTTCGCTTCCTCGGCCGGGATCGCGAAGCCGATGCCGACATTGCCGCCGGTGGGCGAGAAGATCGCGGTGTTGATGCCGATCACATTGCCCTGCAGGTCAAACATCGGCCCGCCGGAATTGCCCTGGTTGATCGAGGCGTCGGTCTGGATATAGCGGTCATAGGGGCCGTTCACGCCAATCGACCGGTGCAGCGCCGAGACGATGCCCGCCGTAACCGTGCCGCCCAGGCCGAACGGGTTGCCGATCGCAACCACCCAGTCGCCAACACGGGCGCGGGTGGAATCACCGAAGGTGACGAAGGGTAGGCCCTTGGCCTCGATCTTCAGCAGGGCGAGATCCGAGGTCTGGTCGCGGCCGACGATCGTCGCCTTATACTCCTTGCGATCGGGCAAGGTGACGGTGATCGAGCTCACCACCGCGTTACCGCCACCTTCGGGCGCCGCCGAGATGACGTGATTGTTGGTGACGACATAGCCATCGGCCGAGACGATGAAGCCGGATCCGAGCGATGTCGCCTCGCGCGTGATCGGCTTGCCATCATCGTCGGTGCCACCGCCGCCACCGCCACCGAAGCGCTTGAACAGCTCCTCGAACGGCGTGCCGGCGAAGGCGTTGCCGCCATTCTTGACCTGAATCTTCTGCGTGGTGGAGATGTTGACCACCGCAGGCTGCAACCTCGCGGCAAGATCGGCAAAGCTCATCGGCGCGCCGGGGCGCGGGGCGGCGGCATCGATCGTGCCAGGCGCATTCTGCGGAATCTGGGCACCGAGCGGCTGCTGCATCGTCAGGGTCGCGGTGGCGCCACCTGCCAGCAAGGCCGCGGTGATCGCATAGGCATAACGCACTTTTGCCAACTCCTTAAAACTCCTGTCCTGACGAGCCGAATATCCGGGTCGGTTATCTCTTAGGTCGCTGAACCCCGCTTGAACGGTGCCGTTTCCCTTGCGGCCTAGCGCCGCCCTCGAAACTCCCGCAGATATTCGTTGTCGGGTGACAGTAATATGTTGGACGAACCGGTTGCCTCGGTTCCATCGGTGCCGAAGGTCATCCGGTAGGACTGCATCGCCCGATAGAAGTTATAGAAATCGGGATCCTTGTTGAAGCTTTCCGCATAGGTGCCGGCGGCCTGCGCATCCGCCTCCGCAGTGATGATCTGCGCCTGCTTGCGGCCCTCGGCAAGGATCGACCGCGCCTCCTGCTCGCGCGCGGTGCGCATGCGGTTGAAAGCCGATTCCAGCGGCGTCCCGTCGGGCAGGTCGGCGCGTTTGATCCGAACGTCGACGATTTCGGCGCCATATTGGCGCGCGACCCGATTGAGCCGCGCCTGGATATTCTCCATCACCGCGCCACGCTCGGGGCTGAGCAACGCTGCGAACGGCCGCTTGCCGAGCTCATTGCGCAGCGAGGAGCCGAGGATCGGGCGCAACGCCTCGCTGACCCGCCGCTCGGTGCCGGCGGTGATCGCCATCCTCAGCGGATCGACGATCCGGTAACGGGCATAGGCATCGACCTCGAGCCGCAGCTGGTCGGTCGACAGTACCGACTGGCGCTCCATGTCGAAATCCAGCACGCGCTTGTCGATCCAGCGGATCTGGTCGATGAACGGGATCTTGAAGATCACGCCTGCGCCGGTCTGCCCGAAATCCTCATTGGGTTTGTAGGCGTTGTAGACCTGCTCGGGCTTGCCGAAGCGGACGACCAGCGCCTGCTTCGTTTCCGGCACCACCGCGAAGATGCTGCTCAGGAAGATCACGGCGGCGATGATCGCTATGGTCCAGCCGATCATGGTGCGGCTGGCGAGGCTGTCGCTGATATTCATTGCTGCGGCACCGGCTTCGGCTGCTGCGTCTGCGGCAGCGGGAGATAGGGCATGACGTTGGGCGCCTCGATCACCGTCTTGTCGGTCTTGGCGAGAACGCGTTCCATCGTCTCATAATACATGCGGCGGCGGGTCACTTCGGGCGCCAGCTTATATTCGGCATAGACCTTGTCGAACGCGGCGGCCTCGCCTTCGGCCTTGGCGCCGAGCTGCTGGGCATAGGCGCGCGCCTCGTTGAGATAGGCCTGGGCCTGCTGCTGCGCGGCCGATACCGACTTGAACGCCTCGACCACGGCCGTCGGCGGATCGGCCTGCTTGATCGCGACGCCCTGCACGGTGATGCCGGCGCGGTAGCCGTCGAGGATTTCCTGCATGCGCTGCTGGACGCGGCCTTCGATCTGGCTGCGCTGCGAGCCCATCGCATCGTTGAGGGCGACCCGGGCGATCTCGGCCCGCATCGCGCTCTCGGCCACCTCGGCGACGGTATCGTCGGGATCGGCCAGCTCGTAGAGATAAAGCTCCGGATCACGGATGTTCCAGCGCACCGAATAGGCCAGGTCGATCATGTTCTGGTCGCCGGTCAGCATCAGGTTCTGCGCATTGCCGCCGGCAGCGGGAATGTCCTTCACCCTTATGTCTTCGATGTCGATCTTGGTGACCACGTCGATCGGTGCGGGGAAGGAAAAGCGCATGCCGGGTTCTAGTGTGCCCGCATAGGAGCCGAGCCGCGTGATCACGCCGCGCTCCTGCGGATCGATCCGGTGGCTGCTGGTCCAGACAATCCACAGCAGCAGCAGCCCGCCGATCACCCACAGAACGAGCCGCCCGGCCTCGGGCTCCTGCCCGCCGCGGCCACCGAACCGGGCGCGGCCCCGACGCAGCAGCTCGTCGAGCGCAGATCGGCCCGCCGGGCCGCGGCTCTGCCGTCCACGAGGCGGCTGGTTCCAGGGGTTGGGCCCCTCGCCATCGCCGCCGGATCCCCCGCCGCCCCACGGCCCGCCCTCGTTGAGCACCGGCCGCGGCACTAACCCGCTACTGTCATTCTCGTTCATACTGCCATTATAGGAGGCGATCCGCGGAAAAACAGTGCTCTTTCCCTGCCGACTGTCTATTCGCTGCGGCCATGCAAATGACAGACTCGCTCCCCAAGGCGCTCGACAGCGTCATCGACCCCATCAGCGGGAAGGGCCTGATCGCCAGCGGCCGTTCCGCAGAGCCACGCTATGACGATGGAACGGTCAGCGTAGTCCTCGACGTAACCGGCCTGTCCGGCGATGCGCGCAGCAAGCTCGAGACCGCCGTCAAGCAGGCGCTGATCGCCGTTCCCGGCGTGGAAACGGTGCGCGTCGCGATGACCGCGGAGAAGCGCGGGCGAAAGATCATCGCGATCGGTTCCGGCAAGGGCGGGGTCGGCAAATCGACCCTGTCCGCCAATCTGGCGGTCGCGCTCAGGCGGATGGGCAAGAAGGTCGGACTGGTCGATGCCGATATCTACGGCCCTTCCCAGCCCCGTCTGCTGTCGACCGAGGGGATGAAGCCGACGGCGACCGGGCAGAAGATGGACCCGGTGATGTCACCGTTCGGGGTGCCGATGCTGTCGATGGGCCAGCTGGTGAAGCCGGGCCAGGCGATCGCCTGGCGCGGTCCGATGGCCGCCAATGCGCTCGGCCAGCTGATCGATGCCGAATGGGGCGACGTCGACCTGCTGATCCTCGACCTGCCGCCCGGCACCGGCGACGTCCAGCTCACCATGGTCCAGAAGTACAAGCCGGCGGGCGCGATTATCGTCTCTACGCCGCAGGACCTGGCGCTGATCGACGCCACCCGGGCGATAGACTTCTTCAACCAGGCGAGCGTGCCGATCGTCGGCATGGTCGAGAATATGGCCGGCTATGCCTGCCCGCATTGCGGCGAAATATCCGATCCCTTCGGCCAGGGCGGTGCACAGGCCGCGGCGCTTTCGATGGGCCTCGACTTCCTCGGGCGGGTTCCGCTCGACATCGACATCCGCACCCGGTCCGATGGGGGCACGCCGCCTGCGGCGGAGGCGGACGACGTGGTTTTCGCGGCGCTCGCCGCCAAGCTCACGGACTGGTTGAATCCCGCCAAGCCAGCCGCATTCTAGCCGGATCCCCGCTAAAGGACACGCCATGCCGCTCGACAGCAACCAGGACATCGCCGACCTTCTCCGCAATGCCAGGACGATCGCGATGGTGGGCGCGAGCGACCGTCCCGATCGGGCGAGCCATGGCGTGATGCGCTTCCTGCAATCGAAGGGCTATCGGGTCATCCCGGTCAATCCGCAGCTTGCCGGCCAGTCGATCCACGGCGAACCCGTCGTGGCGGCGCTCGCGGACATCGCCGAGCCGATCGACATCGTCGACATCTTCCGCAACTCCGCCGCCGCCGGCCCGGTGATCGATGACGCGATCGCCGTCGGGGCCGGTGCGGTGTGGACCCAGCTGGGCGTGTTCAACGACGAGGCGGTGGCCCGCGCCGAGGCGGCCGGGCTCAAGGCGGTGGTCAACCGCTGTCCCAAGATAGAGATCCCCCGGCTCGGCCTATGATCAGCGGATAATCCCCTGCGCGGCCCGGTGCGCCAGCCGCTGTACGGCCGCAGAGTGGATTGCCGGCGCCGCCGCCAGGACGCCGAACTGTTCGCCCTTGGTACTGTTGTAGCGCAATGGCTGGCCCAGCGCGTCGGTGACCGTGGCGCCAGCCTCCTGCGCGATGAGCGCCGCGGCGGCGATGTCCCATTCATTGCCCCAGCGGATCGTGGCCAGAAGGTCGGCCTGGTCCGCGGCAACCATCGCGATCCGGAGCGCGATCGAGTTGGGCTTGCCCACCGTGACCAGATCGGAATCGGCCCGCGCGAGCACGTCGGCCGGAACCCGCGCACCGGCCAGTTCCTGCCGTGTCGATGCCCGGATCGGCTCGCCATTGCGGGTCGCGCCCTGCCCGGCCTTCGCGCGCCAATGCTCGCCGCGCGCTGGCGCGTCGAGCACGCCGATCAGCGGACGCCCGCCTTCGACGAGCGCGATCGAGACCGCCCAGCCTTCACGGCCACGCACATAATCGCGCGTTCCATCGATCGGATCGACCACCCAGACGCGCACGCAGTTGAGCCGCTCGGCGCTGTCTGCGGTTTCCTCCGACAGCCACCCCGCTTCCGGGTCGAGCGCCATCAGCCGCTCGCGCAGCAATGCATCGGCCGCCAGGTCGATGTCGCAGACCGGGCTTCCCGGCACCTTGTCCCAAGTCTTGAAATCGCCGCGCCATGCCGCGTGTGCCATTGCGCCGACTTCGACTGCGACGGCGCTTACCGCATCAAGGAGGCTCTCAGGCACCAGCGATCATCATCCCTTCGATCCGAATAGTCGGAGCATCAACGGCGCGGCGGAAGACAAGATCCGAAGCCGCGGTCAATTCGCGGAACATATCCTTGAGATTGCCCGCGACGGTGATCTCGGCGACGGGCTCGCACAACTGGCCGTCGCGGATCACGAAACCCGAGGCGCCGCGGCTATAGTCGCCGGTGACGCCGTTCACGCCCTGCCCTATCAGTTCGGTGACGTAGACGCCGAGCCTGATGTCGGCGATCAGCTCTTCCGGCGAGAGTATGCCGGGCTCGAGATAGAAGTTGGTGACGCCGGTTCCCGGCGGACCGCCGACGCCGCGGGTGGCATGGCCGGTCGGCTCCAGGCCGAGCTGGCGCGCGGACGCCGAATCCATGATCCAGCCGGTCAGCACGCCGTCGGCGATGATGTCGCATTTCGCGGTCGGAAGCCCCTCGCCATCGAACGGCTTGGAGCGCAGGCCGCGCAGGCGGTGCGGATCGTCGCGGATGAAGATGCCCTTGGCGAACACCTGCTCGCCCAGCCTGTCCAGCAGGAAGCTGGTGCGGCGCGCGACCGCCGACCCGGTGATCGCGCCGGCGAGGTGGCCCAGCAGTCCCGAGCCGACGCGCGGATCATAGACGACCGGCATCGCGCCGCTCGACAATCTGCCCGGGTTCAGCCGTTTCACCGCACGTTCGCCGGCGCGGGTGCCGATCGCGGAGCCATCCTCGAGATCGCTCAGGTGACGGGCGGAATGATAGGCATAGTCACGCTGCATGCCACCGCCCTCGCCGGCGATGACGCTGGCAGAGCAGCCATAACCGCTGGTCGAATAGCCGCGCGCGAAGCCGGCGCTGGTGGCAAGCGCGATCACTGTGCGGCTCGCCGATGCCCCCGCGCCTTCGCTGTTGGTGATGCCCGCGACCGCGCGGGCGGCACTTTCAGCGGCTTCGGCGCGCTCGCGCAGCGCCGCCGGGGACGGGTCGGCCAGATCGTCGCCGTCGACATCGACCGCCGTGCCGCGCAGCAGCCGGTCCTCAGGCGCCAGGCCGGAATAAGGATCCTCGGGCGCCTCGCGCGCCATCGCCACCGCGCGATCGACCAGTGCCCCAAGCGCCTCGGCCGACAGATCCGACGACGACACGCTGGCCGAGCGGCTGCCGACGAACAGCCTGAGTCCGATCTCCTCGCCTTCGGAGCGTTCGACATCCTCCAGCGCGCCGAGGCGAACCGAGATCTGGGTCGAGGCGTTGCAGATGTAGAGCGCATCGGCGGCGTCGGCACCGGCCTTGCGGGCGGCGGCGACAAGATCGGCGGTACGGGTTTCGGCTTCGGAAGTGCTCAGCATGGGGGCGACTTAAGTTCGGCGCACCGCGAGGTCAAAGGGTAAACGCCCCTCGGCGTTCCCGCTAAAACCTGTCAGGCCGTCGCACCGACGACGAAACATGCCAGAAACATCAGCAAACCGGCGAAACGGTTCGCCCGGAACTTGGCGAGCGCATCTACCGGATCGGCCGGGTCCAGCGCCATGACCTGCCAGCCCAGATGCACCGCGATCGGGATCAGCGCCACGAGCGCCAAGGCCTGCGGGCGCAGCTGCCACAGCGCTCCCGCCCAGCAGGCGATCGCGAGGACATAGAATGAAGCGACCCCTGTCCGGGCATGCCGGCCGAGCGCGCGCGCCGAAGACTTGACCCCGGCCAGCGCGTCATCCTCGATATCCTGCAGCGCATAGATGGTGTCATAGCCGATCACCCAGAAGATCGATCCGGCATAGAGCAGCCACAGCGCCGGATCGAAGCCGCTGGCTACCGCTGGCCAGCCGACCAGCGCAGCCCAGGAAAAAACGATGCCGAGCCACGCCTGCGGCCACCAGGTGATCCGCTTCATGAATGGATAGGCCGCGACGGCGCCAAGGCTGGCGAGCGCTACACAGGCCGCCACCAGATTGAACTGCAGCAGTACGACCAAGCCGATGAGGCAAAGGACGGCGAGCCACGCCCAGGCCGCCTTGAGGCTCACCCTTCCGCTCGCCAGCGGCCGTGCCGCGGTGCGGGCAACCTTGCGGTCGAGATCGCGGTCGACGATGTCGTTATAGACGCACCCGGCACCGCGCATCACGACCGCGCCGAGCGCCATCCAGGCGATCAGGTCCCAGCGTTCGACCGCGCGGCCGGCCAGCGCGACCGCCCAGGCTCCAGGCCAGAACAGCAGCCAGCTGCCGATCGGACGATCGAATCGTGCGAGCAGCCAATAGGGACGCAACGTGGCAGGCAGCCGCCGCGCCATGCCCCGAAACTCGCTGTCGGGTACGATTTCCTCGACTTCCTCGGCCATGGACGGCAGGTAAGGGAAAAGCTCCGCCTTCGGAAGACCCATGGCCAATACTCCCGCCTGGCCGCCCGCCAGCCTCACCCGCCTGTTCATCGATCAACCGCTGTCGGACGGCCTGTCGCTGACGATCGACGGCGGCCAGGCGCATTATCTCAGTGGAGTGATGCGCCTCAGGGAGGGCGATGGAATCTCTCTGTTCGACGACCGCACCGGGGAATGGCGCGCCGAAATCGAACAGGTCGGCAAGCGGGCGCTGAGCGTCCGCATCGTCAACCGGCTCCGCGAGCGCGAAGCCGTACCCGACCTCTGGCTGCTGGCCGCGCCGATCAAGAAAGGCCGCATCGACTGGATGGCGGAAAAGGCCTGCGAACTCGGAGTAGCGCGGTTACGACCGGTGATCACCCAACGCACCATCGTCGACCGGCTGAACCTCGATCGGCTGCGCGCCCATATGGTCGAGGCCGCCGAACAGTGCGAGCGCACCGCCCTCCCGGTCCTCGACGAGCCGGTGAAGCTCGCCACCCTGCTGCGCGAATGGCCCCAGGACCGCGCCCTGATCTTCGCCGACGAGGAAGGCGGCGTCCCGATGGGGCAGGCGGTGCAGCCGGGGCCGGCCGCAATCCTGATCGGGCCGGAGGGTGGCTTCACCGCGGAGGAGCGCGCGGCGATCAGGGCAATTCCCCAAACCACCGGCATATCGCTCGGCCCGCGAATCCTGCGCGCCGATACGGCGATGGCGGCAGCGGTATCGCTGTGGATGGCGCTGGCAGGCGACTGGCGGTAAGCCCCGGCTGCCGCGACGCGGGGCACTAGCCACGTACCGATCGGTCCGCTATGGGCGCGACGATGAGCACGCGCAAAGCAGCCGATGGCGAAGATCCGCTGATCGAGTCGAAAGACGACCTGATCTCCGTCTTTTCAGGCGGGGAAAAACCGAAGCAGAATTGGCGCATCGGAACCGAGCATGAAAAGTTCGTATTCTTCGAGGATTCGCACCGTGCCCCTTCCTATGAGGAGCGCGGCGGCATCCATGCGCTGCTGATCGGCCTGACCAAATATGGCTGGGAACCGGTCTATGAGGGCGACAACATCATCGCCCTTGCCGGCAACGACGGCAATGTCAGCCTCGAGCCCGCCGGCCAGTTCGAGCTGTCGGGCGCGCCGCTCGACAATATCCATCAGACCTGCGCCGAAACCGGCCGCCACCTCGAACAGGTCAAGGCGATCGGCGAAAAGCTCGGCATCGGCTTTCTCGGGCTGGGCCTGTGGCCCGACAAGACCCGCGCCGAATTGCCGATCATGCCCAAGGGCCGCTACGACATCATGCTGCACCACATGCCGCGGGTGGGCACGATGGGCCTCGACATGATGCTGCGGACCTGCACCATCCAGACCAACCTCGACTATTCGAGCGAGGCCGACATGGTCCGCAAGTTTCGGCTCAGCCTCGCGCTTCAGCCGCTCGCGACCGCGCTGTTCGCCAACTCGCCTTTCCTCGAAGGCAAGCCCAACGGCTTCCTCAGCTATCGCAGCCATATCTGGACCGATACCGATCCGCACCGCACCGGCATGCTGCCGTTCGTGTTCGAGGATGGATTCGGCTATGAGCGCTACGCCGACTATATGCTCGACGTGCCGATGTATTTCGCGTTCCGCGACGGTTATGTCGACGCGGCCGGCCTGAGCTTTCGGGATTTCATGGATGGCAAGCTGTCGGTGCTACCCGGCGAGAAGCCGACGATTGCCGACTGGACCGATCATCTGTCGACCGCCTTCCCGGAAGTTCGCCTCAAGAGCTTCCTCGAGATGCGCGGTGCCGATGGCGGCCCCCACAGCCGGATCTGCGCGCTTCCCGCCTTCTGGGTCGGCCTGCTCTACGACGACGACGCGATGGATGCGGCGTGGGATGAGGTCAAGCACTGGACGATCGAGGACCATCACCGCATCCGTGCCGAGGTGCCGCGGCTGGGGCTGCGGGCGATGGGGCCACGCGGGCGCGATTTCCAGCAACTCGGCGCGACGATACTCGACATCGCTGCGAGCGGGCTCAAGGCGCGGGCGCGGCTGAACGGTGCGGGCGACGACGAGAGCGGCTTCCTCGCACCGTTGCGCGAGATTGTCGCCAGCGGCAAGACACCCGCCGATCAGTTGTTGGATCTCTATCATGGCGACTGGGGCGGGGACATCAGCCGCGTTTACCAGCACGGACGCTTCTAGCAGCACCGCAGATTAACATATAGTTGCGTAAACCGTGACGTCGCTGCAACACTCTACAACTAATGTTGCGGCATGGGCTGGCAATGCCGGGACGGTCCAGAGTCCGCTGGTGCGGGCAGCCGGCTTCTAGTAGATAGCAGTGGCTGCGTCGGCAGGGACATCCGCTTAAGTGGAGCCCTTCGCAGGAGAGAGATGCGCCGGTGAAAGTCCGGTACGGCGTGCAGGACGTGGTGGCTGCGGTAAAATCGCAGAAGCGGCAATAGCCGATCTCGAGCCGGAACCTCCGGCCCGCAGCGCCCCTCTCCCCCAGCCCTGACCATATGATTCGGACGTGCCGCGCACACCAGCCGCCGCGTCGACGGTAAACAGCGCGTCAACATCTCGACCGGATCAGCCGGAAAAGGGCGGCTTCGAGCGTCAGGACTGGTGGAAAGTGCTGAACGGCACGGTCACCAATCTCCCACACCAAGCCGCAAGTCACAGTTCCTAACATTCGAGCCATCGGATGATGGAGCGATGCGATGGCTTTCGGCTTGGGGCGTGCAAAGGTGATGAAAGTGGCGGGAGCGCTGGCGCTGGCGCTGGCTGCTCCCTTCGCGCAAGGTGCCACCGGGCTGGACAATAATCTCGAACAGCGGCTGCTCGCCGGCCACAACCGCGAACGCGCGGCGCTTGGCATAGCGCCGCTGGCGTGGAACGAATTGCTGGCACATGATGCCGAGGCCTATGCGCAGCATCTCGTGCGGGTCGGCTATCTGGTGCACTCGGAAGATGCGCCGGGGGAGACCGATCCGCAGGGCGAGAATCTCTGGGCCGGGACAAGGGGCTATTATGGCCCGGAGTCGATGATCGGCCTGTGGGTCGCCGAGAAACGCGACTACAAGCCCGGCATCTTCCCCAACAACAGCATCAGCGGCGATCTCGACAAGGTCGGCCATTACACACAGGTGATGTGGCGCTCCTCGCGCGCCGTCGGCTGCGCTGTAGCCCATGGCCGCCGCGACGACTTCCTAGTCTGCCGCTACAGCGAAGGCGGCAACGTGATCGGCGAAAGGCCGTTCTGAGCCGTTCGTCGGCCGGGGATCGATAGACTCCCGGCAGATCGGAACGTCACGCCGGCGTCTTCTCGCCCTCTCGCCCCGCGTTCTTGCGATAGTTAACGCGAGGAATGCCGGGGATCACCCCAAAGCCGAGGATGAGCTTCACCCAGCTCGACGACTCCGGCGCACCGTCCGGCTCCGAGGCGGCCATGCCATCGTTGCGCGGAATGAAGATGCGCGGCGTGAGGGGCAGCCCCGCCTCGGGCTGCGGCACCTCCGCAAGCTGCGACGGACCGGTCGCCAGCGAGGCGGCCGGGGCCTGGAACGGCACGTCGGCAATGGCGAGAGGGGTCAGCGTGGGACAGTCCTCGGCCGACGCGACCTGAACGGGCTCTTCCAGCTGGCGCACGCGCGTCTTGGGTTTGGCATATTGGCGCGGCTGCACGGCCTTGTGGACGGCGTCCCGGACCTGGGGAACGCCAAGGGTCAGGGCGGTCGTGCCGGCGACCGGACACACGCAGGTCATCAGCAGCTTGGCAGCTTTGGATGCGACGGCTTCCTTCAGCATGACAACCCCGTTCCCGATATTTCAAAAGCCGACACGGCCTTCGACGATCGCAACATCGTTCCTTCCAAGAAATCGATCATCTCAGGACTGCTCCGGCTCGGCGCCGGTCCGGCCGTTGTTCTTGCGGTAGGCGCTGCGCGCAATGCCGCCTATGAGGCCGAAACCGATCACGAGCTGAAGCCAGGTCGATGGCTCCGGCACGCCAGGCGGGCCGGGCGGCACCCCCGGCGGACTGGGCGGGAAGATCGGCGGCATCGGCGGCGGAGGATCGTTCGGCGGAGGGCTCGGGGGATCGTCCGGCGGGTTCTTGGGCGGTTTGGTGGGCGGCAGATCGCCGATCTTGAAGGGCGTGACGGGCGGGCAGGCATCGTTCACGGCGACTTCGACCGGCGCCTCTCCCTGCTGCCGCACGCGCGTCTTGGGCTTGGCATATTGGCGGGGCTGGGTCGCCTTGTAGACCGCATCACGAACCTGCGGAACGCCGAGACTCAGGGCCGTCGTTCCCGCGACCGGGCAGACACAGGTCATCAGCAGCTTGGCAGCTTTGGACGCAACCGCTTCCTTCAACATGAAGAACTACCCCGAAACCCCCAACGCAACTGCGTGCCCCATCCAATAGCATAAACCGGATCAACTACAAAACCGCGCTGGTTAACAATTGCAAACCGCCGCTCCAGCAAAAACCACCGACTTCGCCCGTAATCGGCTATCCGGTCCTGTGCCGATCCGCTATGCCCGATCGGGGCGAAGCGCTCGTTACCGACTCCATCGCGCCGCGGTGCGATCGGCGGCGAGGATGCGCACAACATGGTTGAGATGGCGTAAACTTGGGCGATCATTCGGGGGACATGGCAGAGCGGCGGGCAGGCCGGAGCGCCAGCCATTATGGCTGGTCCGACTTCGCCCCGATCCGCGCTGCGCTCGCGTCGCATTGGCTGCTCGTCATCGGCATGCTCGGCCTGGTGCTGCCGACCATGTACGGCGTTGCCAGCGAGAACTGGTCGACCGAGCAGGGCGCGCACGGCCCCATCGTCCTGGCAACCGGCCTGTGGCTGTTCTGGCGCCGGTGGAGCGAGGTTCGCATGCTCGCCCGACCCGGCGATACCCGCATCGCGCTGGCCGCCTTCCTGCTGCTGGCACCGGTCTATGCAGTCGCGCGCATCATCACCGTCATCGAGGTCGAGGGCTTCATGATGTATGGGTTGCTGCTGGTCGCCGCCTATTGGCTGGTCGGGTTTGCGCCACTCAGGGCGATGTGGTTCCCGATCCTCTATATGCTCTTCATCTTCCCACCGCCCGATACGGTGGTGGCGATGATCACCCAGCCGCTGAAGATCGCGATCTCCCAGGCCGCGATCGACCTGCTCCACGGCTTCGGCTATCCGATCGCCGGATCGGGCGTGACGATCGTCATCGGCCAGTACCAGCTGTTGATCGCCGCCGCCTGCGCGGGGCTCAACTCGCTGATCAGCCTGTCTGCGATCGGGCTGTTCTATGTCTATATCCGCCACAACGCGAACTGGCGCTATGCGCTGCTGCTCATGCTGGCGATCGTGCCGGTGGCGATCCTCGCCAATTTCATCCGCGTGCTCGGCCTGATCCTGATCACCCATTATTTCGGTGACGAGGCGGCGCAGGGCTTCCTTCACACCTTTTCAGGCATCACCATGTTCCTGGTCTCGGTGCTGGGCATCTTCGGGATCGACGCGCTGGCATCGCCGCTGCGCCGCCGCCTTGCCCGAAGCGCCGCCGCATGAGCGGCAAGCTGCCGATCACCCGCCGATCGCTCATCGCCGGCGGCCTTCTCGGCGGCGTGGGGCTGGTCGCCAATTCGCGCCGCCCCGACGTGCCGTTCCGGATGATCGAGGATGCCAAGCTCGACCCGCTTTTTCCGAAGCAGGTCGGCGACTGGTCCTACGAGACCAGCAACGGCCTGGTCCTGCCGCCGGCCGACCAGCTGCGCGACAGACTCTACAATGCCGTGCTGACCCGTTATTATGCATCGCCGACCCAGCTGCCGGTGATGCTGCTCGTCGCCTATAACGGGACGCAGGACGGCATGCTCCAGGTCCACCGCCCCGAAGTCTGCTATCCGGCGTCGGGCTATGAACTGCTGGAGCAGCGGATGATCCCGCTTGATGTCGGCGGCGGCCTTACCGTGCCCGGCCATTATATCGGCGCGCGCAGCGCCAATCGCAGCGAGCAGCTCATCTACTGGACCCGCATCGGCAATGATTTCCCGACGCGCTGGTGGGCGCAGCATTGGGCGGTGGCCAAGGAAAACCTGAAGGGACGCGTGCCCGACGGCGTGCTCGTCCGCATCTCGACCGCTGCTCCCGACGACAAGAGCGCGACGCTGACGCTGATGCGCTTCATCCCGGCGCTGCTTGCCGAATTGTCACCGACCGCGCGGCGGGTGGTTTTCGGCGAGGCGGGCGCGCCATCGCCGGCAGAATCTTCCCGCTAAAGCCTAGTCGCCCGGCTTCTCCAACGGCTTCAGCACGATCTGGATATAGGCCAGCGTCGCCACGATGACCGTGATGCCGATCAGATGATAGATGAAACCTTCGCCGGCGATGGCCTTGTTGCCGAAATAGTTGGCGACGGCGCAACCCACCGCGGCGCCCAGATATTGCAGCATCGAATCTCGAGGTGGTCGTTCGCCGGTCGACCGTTGCATGAAGAGAACGACCAGTCCTGCGAAGATCGCGACCGTGACCCAATCGTAAATTGTCTCCAATTCCACACCCTCCAAGCCAATATGGCGGCATACAGGCTTGTCGCCACGGCTGGCAATCATGTAGCAATGTTGCCGACGTCAATGTGACATGCACGCGTCGGGGGAATTCAGGGTGAAGGTAAGAGCTGCACTTCTCGGCGGCGTCATGGCCGCGAGTCTTCTTGTCTCTGGCTGCCACAAGGAGCCGAAAGGCCAGGTGGTCGCGATCGTCAATGGCGACGAGATCTCGATGCAGGAGCTTAATGCAGAGCTTCAGGGCGTCCGCATTCCGGACGCCGCAGATCGCACCAAGCTGCGCAAGCAAGTGTTGCAACGGCTGATCGATCGCAAGCTGATCGTCCAGAAGGCGCGCGAGCAGGGTCTCGACAAGACTCCCGATTTCGTTGCCCAGCAGCGCCGGCTCGAGGAAAATCTTCTGGTCAGCATGCTCGGCCAGAAGATCGCCGCGACCGTGCCAATGCCCGACGACCGCGACATAACCCAATATGTCGCCGACAACCCTGCACAATTTGGCGGACGCCAGCGCCTGCTGCTCGACCAGATCCAATTTGCTGCGCCCAAAAATGCGAGGAGCCTGATGGCGCTGAAGGACGCGCACAGCCTCGACGACATCGCGGCAGGGCTCCAGAAGCTCGGCCTCGGCTTCGCGCGCGGCAAGGGGGTGATCGACACCGGGCGGCTCGATCCGCAGCTGATCGGCGTCATCAACAAGCTTCCGCCAGGCGAGCCGTTCGTGTTGCCGTCGAACGGGCAATATGTGGCCAGCGTCATCGTCGGCCGCGACAACACGCCGACGCCCACCGCCTCGGCGCGCCTGGCCGCCGCCGAAATGGTCCGCCGCCGTGAACTGGTCGCCGAAAGCAAGGCCCAGGTCGCGCGCGCCCGCACCAGCGCGGAGATCCAGTATCAGCGCGGTTTCGAGCCTGAGAAGGCTGCAGCGGCTAAGTGATTTGACGGCACAGGGTGTTTGTTTGGCCCTCAGACGCCGCGCGGCACGTCCGTGCTGCTTGGCTTCCTCGCAATAAGCTCGGGCGGCCGAACGGCCGCCGCGCCTTATTGGCGCGAAGCCACGGTCAGCGGATGCTGGCCGCCCGGCGTATGAGGCGCCTGATCAATACGCATTTTCCCAGATCAGCCGCCAGATCGTCTCGAGGATGATCCGCAGGTCGAGCAATAGCGACCAGTTCTCGATGTAGAACATGTCATATTCGACGCGCCGCTTGGCGCGCTCGATGGTATTGATCTCGCCGCGCAGGCCACGGACCTGTGCCAGGCCGGTGATGCCCGGCTTGACCCGGTGGCGCGCCGCATAACCGCGCACCGCTTCGAAATAATAGTCGTCGCCGACCATCATCGTCGTCGCGTGCGGGCGGGGGCCGACGATCGACATCTCACCGGTCAGCACGTTGAATAGCTGGGGCAGCTCGTCGATCGACAGGCGGCGGATGATCCGCCCGAACGGAGTGACCCTCGGATCTTGGCGGGTGGTGCGCTCGGTGCCGCTGACATCCTGGCGATCGACATACATCGAGCGGAATTTGAGCACGCTGATCTTGACGTTGTTGAAACCGAAGCGCTGCTGGCGGAACAGCACCGGACCAGGGCTGGTGAGCTTGATGAGCAATGCCGTCAGCAGCAGGACCGGCGACAGCAGGACCAGGCCGAGCAGCGCGATAACCCGATCCTCGATCGCTTTCAGGATGCGGTTGAAATCGCGCATCGGCCGCTGCCACAACGCGAACAGCGGCAGCGAGCCGATGAAGCGCATGCTATATTGCTGCGACAGATCGAGCGCCTCGCGCGGCATCAGGCAGATATCGACCGACACTTTCTGCAGCGCCTCGGTAATCTGGTCGAGCCGCTCCTGACCGATCATAGGCAGCGCGATGATCACCATGTCGACGTCGCCCTTGGCGATTCGCGCCACCAGCGCTTCCAACCCGCCGAGGAAGGGCACGCTCCACGGGGTCTTGCGCTCGATCCGCTTGGACCGGTCATCGGCGACCCCTACCACGGCGACATAGGGCAACCGCTCGATCTCCAGCAGGCGCAGGACGCGGTCCGAGCTCGCTTCGTCGGCACCATATATCACGATACGCTGCCCGATATGGCCCGCCTGGACCAGATAGAAGACGAGCTTGCGCACGACGAAGCGGCTGACGAACAACAGCACGGCCGTCCCGCCCAGATAGCAGAGCGCGAGCCCCGTCGAAAACAGCCTGGCCTGCCCGAGTTGCCAGATCGTCGCGAACACCAGCAGGGCCGCCAGCAGGAACTCGAACGCCACGGCCTGGTCGCTGTCGCCGCCGCGGCCCATCGGATGGGCATAGCTGTCCCGCGACAGCCTTATGAGGAAGAAATTCACCGCGACGATGACCGCGACGTTGACATGCTGGCCGACGAAATATTGCGGTCCGCGGATCAGCTCGTAGGCGAGTGGCGCCATCAGCGCGCCCAGCGTCAGGCAGATCAGGTCGACGGCCAGGATGATCGTGGCGATCACGTTGGAGGTGAAGCGATATTTGCGCGACTGCGGCTCCGCGACCGCGCCCTGTCCTTCGATGACGTTCAGCATGACCTCACCGTCCTGTCACAATCGGCTGCGGATTACCCGGTACCCGGGCCTGCCGTTGCTGCGCGGCCCAGGCAGCCGCAAGCCCATGCCGGGTCTTCGCTCCACCGGATATGCGGTCGAGCGCGGCGAATGTCTGTTCTACGCACGCGGCATCGCGCAGGGCGATGCACAGCCGCGCGCGCTCGCTCCAGCCGTCCCGCGAGCGTGGATTATCGTCGGTAAAGCGTTTCGCGACATCGCGCGCGTTCGAGGCTCGTCCAGTTTCGACCAGATAGCGCACATAGGCGGCCAGCATAGCGCTGTCGTCGGGCAACGCGTTCATCGCCTGCGCAAAGGCATTGTCGGCCAGGACCGGCTCCTTGCGGCGGACGTAGATCCGGGCGAGCGCAACCCGTCCTTCGGCGATCCCGGGATTATCGCGAACCAGCAGCTGCGCATAACGCAATGCCTCGGGCAGATCGCCCCGCGCGACCAGCACGCGCACGCGCATCAGCAGCGCACGCGGATTGCCTTCGTCGAAGTCGAGGATGCGGTCGACCAGTGCCGTCGCCTGTGCTCCACGGCCCAGTCCGGCCAGTGCACCGGCATAGAGCACGTCCGGCTCGACATTGGCGGCAGTGATCGCATCCTGATCGACGAACGGCCGCAGCGTTACCTCGGCGTCGGCATAGCGGTTCTGGTCGAGCAGCAGATGCCCGAGCGCGACCTTCATCTGCTCGTCGCCATCCGCCGAGACGAAGCGGCGGACGCGGTCGACATCGACCGCAGCGCTGCCCACGTCGGTCCAGATATCGACGATGCGCTGCTGGAGCGCGGCATCGCCCGGATGGGAGCGCGTCAGACGGGCGAGCATGGCGAGCGCGCGATCGGGGAGGCCCTGTTCGTAGAGAAGCTTCACATATTCGAGCCGGAGGTCGACATCCGCCGGGCGCAGCGTGAACAGCCGGGCATAGGTGCGGGCGGAGTGGCGGAAGTCATCCTGGCCGGCATAGAGATCGAGCAGCACCATCAGCTTGGGCACCGTCTCGCCGTCCTTGGCTATCGAAGCTTCAATCGTGCCGACCGCGGACTCATGGTCGCCGCCGGCGTTCAGCACCCGCGCGAGCAATATGGTGGCGCCTTCGTTTGTGGGGTCGATAGCCAGCATCCGGTCGACGATCGCACGCGCCTCGGCCAGGTCATGGCGCGCCGCCGCGATCGAGCCCTTGACGAGCAGCATGCGCAGCGAGCGGGGCTGGAGAGCGAGCCACTGGTCCGCAAATTTCTCCGCATCGTCCAACGATCCGCCGGAATAGGACAGCTCGGCCAGTGCCTGAACCGCGTCGTCATTCTTCGGGTCGAGCTCCACGACGTGGCTATAGGCGCTGTAGGCGTCGAGATATCGCCCGAGCGCGGTCTGCACGCGCGCGAGCTTCGACCAATATTCGGGGACGTCCTCCTGCGCGGCGATCGCCCTGGTGATTTCGACCCGCGCGGCGAAATAATTGTGCGCAGCATAATAGGCGTCGAAGCGCGCGGCAGCCTTCGCAGCCTTTTCCTGCGACTGGCCACAGCCGGCGAGCACAAGCGGCACCAACAGCGCCGCCGCCCAGATGCGTGCCATCCCCCAAGCCATCTCTTGCCAGCCGCCCCTTTCCACTCGATTACAGACCTGTGGGCCGAACCGATCAATAGGGCAAAGCGTAAACAATGAGCCGAAGCGATATCGCAGCGGTGGTGATCGGCCGCAACGAAAGTGCGCGGCTCGAGTCCTGCCTGCGGTCGCTGAAGGGGGTTCGCACCGTCTATGTCGATTCCGGATCGAGCGACGGCAGCGCAGACCTTGCACGAACGGCGGGCGTCGAGCTGATCGAACTCGATGCCGCAGGCGGCTTTTCCGCAGCGCGGGGCCGCAATGCCGGGTTGATGCGCGCGACCGCCGATCCGGCGATCCGCTATATCCAGATGGTCGATGGCGACTGCGTGGTCGATCCCGGCTGGATCGCCACCGGCGCGGCGACGCTCGATGCTGATCCGACACTGGGCGCGGTGTTCGGCCGCCTGCGCGAGATCGATCCGGAAGCGTCTATCTACAGTTGGCTCTGCGATATTGAATGGACTGTGCCGCCCGGACCCGCGGACATGTTCGGAGGGCTCGTCATGCTGCGCGCGGAGGCGGTTCGCGACGGCGGCGGATATCGGAGCGGGATGATTGCCGGCGAGGAACCGGAGCTCGCCATCCGGTTGCGCGCCGCCGGCTGGCGGATCTTGTCCCTCGCCCAGCCGATGGCCGAGCATGACGCCGGGATCACCCGCTTCGGCCAATGGTGGCGGCGGGCCGTCCGGGGCGGCCATGCCTTCGCGGAACTGGTCCACCTTCACCCCGGCCGCGGCGCGCATGATTTCGCCCGGAGCCGCCGGCGCATCCTGTTCTGGGGCGGAGCGGTGCCGTGCCTGGCGCTGACGGGGCTGGTCGCAGGCATGATGTTCGATCCGCGCTGGATGGCGCTTAGCGCCGCGGCGGCTCTGCTCATCGGTGCGCAGGCTGCCCGAGCCACGATGCGCGATCGGTCGCGCTACGGCGCCAAGCGCGCGTTCCTGCTGGCGCTGTTCCTCGCTATCGGCAAATATGCCGAAATGATCGGGCTCATCCGCTTCCACGTCGACCGCGGACTCAAGCCTCGGCCACGATCGATCGAGCGGGAGGCGCCATGATCGAGATCGTCGCCTGGGCACTGCTGCTCCCGCCGGCCATCGCGACGCTGGTACTGACCGTCGAGTTGATCGCCGCGCAATGGCCCTTGCGTCGTGCGGAAGTCACGATCCGGCCGCGTATCGCCATCATCGTTCCGGCGCATGACGAGGCCGCCGGTATCGGAGTGACGATCGCGACGCTCCGCAACGCCGCGCCGGGAGGTACCCGGCTGATCGTGGTGGCCGACAATTGCAGCGATGCCACCGCCGCGCTGGCGCGCTCCGCCGGTGCGGACGATGTGATCGAGCGCGACGAGCCCGAGCGGCGCGGCAAGGGCTTCGCACTCGCCTTTGCACGCGACCGGCTCGCTGCCGACCCGCCCGATGTCGCGATCGTGGTCGATGCAGACTGCAGCATGTCGGGTGGGGGTATGGCCCGGCTGGCGGCGGCAGCCCAGGCGAGCGGTTGCCCGGTACAGTCCGCCTATATGATGCGGCCTCGGCCCGATCTCGGCACCCTCGTCTGCCTGTCCGGCTTCGCCTTCCTGGTGCGCAACCTTGTCCGACAGCGCGGCCTGGCGCAGCTGGGGGCGCCGGCGCTGCTCACCGGGTCTGGCATGGCTTTCCGCTGGGACGTCTTCGCCAGCGCGCCGCTCGCGACCGCCGACATGGTGGAGGACCTGTCGCTCGGCATCGCACTGGCCCGGGCTGGCCGGCCGCCGCTCTTTCTACCCGATACGGCGACATGGTCGGAGCCGGCACCGCGGCCTGCCACCGTAGCGCAACGCACCCGTTGGGAGCATGGCTTTCTGCACACCGCCCGCCAGGCGGCGCTGCCGCTGCTGGCCGAACGCCAATGGCCGCTCATCTGGCTGGGCCTGCACTTGCTGGTGCCACCGCTCGCGCTGCTGGTCGCTGTCGACGGCGCTACGCTGGTGCTGCTCTTCGCGCTGGCGAGGGCCGGGTCGACGGCATTGCCCTTCATCCTGCTGGCGAGCGTGCTGATTGCTGCGATGCTGTTGCTAGGAGTGAGTTGGGCGCGCTTCGGACGTGCGCAGATCTCGGGCGGCAGGCTGCTGCTGATCCCCTTCTATATTCTCTGGAAGATGCCGATCTATCTCGGCGCCCTGATCCGGCCCGAACGCCGCTGGATCCGCACGAAGCGGAATTAGCCGATCAGCGCCAGGCCGGCGCGGATCACTTCCGGCGCGAAGACAAGGCTGACCCCCGCGCCCAAGGCGGCGGCGGCGGCCAGCACGGCGTAGAACAGGCCGTGGGTGGCGGGACGGAACAGGTCCGCCTTCCGCAACAGCGCGATCGTGTAGAGCAGCGCGCCAAGCTCCGCGACGGTCAGCGCCAGCGGCAGGGCGATCGGGCCGAGCGTCTGGAACAGCGCCGCTGTCCACAGACCGAACAGCAGCAGCCGCACCAGATTGGCGCGCAGCATCGGGCTGCTGCGTCCCATCGCCAGGATCGTGCGGATATTGGCGAGGCTGTCGATCTCCAGCGCCGCGCGCAGCAACAGCACCGAGAAATAGATCCAGCCATATTCATAGCGATGATCGAACAGGATGCGGAACAGCGTGGGTGCGAAGCCGATACCGAAGCCGAAGCCCGCGAACAGCAGCAGATAGAGCCGCGTGCGCACCGCATAGAACAGGCCCGCCAGCTTTTCCGGCGCCTCCTGCCAGGTGCGCGCGACCAGCGGATAAAAATAGCGCTCGACGTAATTCCGACCAAAGGGCTGGAGCGCCAGCGCCAGATTGGCCGGCAGCATGTAGACGCCGAAGTCGGCCACGCTGAACAGGCGGGCGAACAGGATCTTGTCCGACTGAGTCAGCAACAGGGTGAGCAGCGTCGATGCCATGATCCAGCGTGAGAAGCCGAAGAACTCGCGCGCCAGCCCGACATCCCAGCGCGGTCGCGACCCGCCGCCGATCATCGCGATCGTCAGGATCGGGCGGACGATCGAGCTGACATACAGGCCGATGAGAAGCGCGCGATAATCGGGAAGCACCAGGCTCAGCGCGAGATTGGCGGCGATCTGGGCGGCCAATGTACCAAGTTCGATCGTGCAGGTGGTGCGTACCCTGCCCTCGCGCTGCGCGACCAGCAATGCCATCGGGCATAGCGCGTTGACGAGGAACAGCGGCGCGGTCGCGGCGATCGGCAGAACCAGTTCGGGCTTCCCCAGGAACAGCGCGACCGGCCAGGCGCTGGCCATCATCGCCAGCGACTGGAGCGCGGCCTGCCCCAGCCGGATCGTCCAGATCACGTCGAGCAAGCGCCGGTCGTTGCCCTTTTTGTGGCGGACGACAAACTCGAGAAAGCCGAGATCCGACAGCATCGTCAGCACCACCATCACCGAGGTGATCACCCCGACCACGCCGAACGCATGCGGATTGAGCAGCCGCGTCAGCACGACGTTGCTGCCCAGCCTCAGCAGCAGGGTGGCGGCGGAAAAGGCGAGCAGCATCGCGCCCGCCTCGCTGCGGGCGAGCCGCAGCATGAACGCCTTGGCCTGGCCGGGCAGGGCCGCCACGCCGGTCATCGCAGCACCGGCAAGCGGTCGGCGGCCACGGCCGGGAGATCAGCGACGCCGCGCTCGATCGAAAGCACCGGGCGCGCGGCTTCGCCGAAACGGGGCCGGCGCGTGTCGAACCGCAGCGCGATCAGCATCGCCGTTACCAGGAAGCTGAGCTGCATAGGCGCCACCCAGGCGCCGAGCAGCGCGAGCGCAACGATGGTCGCGGTCTGGATCGCGATCAGCGCCTGGGCGAGCAGCAGCGTTTCGGAATCCGGCTTCGACCGGCGGATGGCACGATAATGGGGGTAGGTGGTCAGCAGGAACAGCAGATAGGGAATCAGCGACACGACGCCGCCCTGGACGATAATGGCAAGATAGGCGTTGACCAGATCGACGATCCCCTGCCCCTGGATGAACGCGTCGAGCAGGCCCATCTCGACCGCCTCGCGATAGCCGAACCAGACACCGCTGCCCAACGCACGCGGTATGCCGGTAAGAATCTCGAGCCGATAGCTCGCCGACAGTTGGGCATCCTCGCCGCCCAGCACTGGCGCGCCGACGACGATCAGCAGGCCCGCCATCGCCACCAGCCCGGCCAACCAATAACGGCCCCGCAATATCTGGAAGGTCATGATGCCGATGCCGAGCGCGACCAGCCCCGAGCGCGACAGCGTCGCCGCCAGCCCCAGCAGGACCAGCCCGCCGAGCGCCAGCAGCGGAAGCGAGCGACCCCGCATCACCAGCAGCGCCCCGGCCCCGATCGCCGAGAGCCCCAGCATCGCGCCGCCGGTGAGCGGATGTGCGAACGGCCCATAGGCCCGTGGTACGCCGCCGCGCTCGAGCCAGACGCGCGGCGCGTCGATCGTCCACAGATCTCGCTTGATGGCCCAGGTGCCGGCATAAAGCGGCCAGTGGCGGGCCGATTCGAACAGGCATAGCAGCCCTGCCGCGGCTGCAGCGAACAGGAGCAACCGCAATACAAGTTCGGGCCGCTCGATGCGGATCCGCGACAGCAGATGATAGCTCAGCAGATAGGGCAGCACGTAGGTCGCGACGTTGCGGGCGATGCCGGTGGGCGTGTTCCGGAGCGAGACGCAGGTGCAATAGATCAGCAGGAAGGCGAGCATGGCGGCGTCGCTCATCATGAAACGGCGGCGCAGATGATGTTCGGGATGGAGCAGGTATCCGACGAGCAATGCGCCCGCGAAGGACATGAAGGGCGTGATCGGGGCGATATAGGCGCCGGCGACCGCCAGCAGCGAACCGGCTGCCGGTGTCCACAGCAGGAAGAACAGATAGGTCGCCGCCATCGGCACGCGCTTGTCGAAACAGCAGATCAGCAGCAGCCCGAAACCGATCTGGGTGGCGAGCATCGGTACGAAGCTGACCGCCAGGCAGACGACCAGCGCGCCGCAGATCATCAGCCGCGCGATATAGCGCTTCTCCCACCCGGCGCGGCTAAGCATCGTCGCGGGCAGCGTGGCAACGCCCAGCAGCCCGATCAGAACGATCGCGTTCTTCCAGAGAAACATCGGCCCCCGATCGCCTGACTAGCCCGCCTTTAATCAAGCTCTACACTGCCAAGGTAAAGAAGGAATGGCTTGATCCGCCTGCCATCTCCCCCCACATGGCGTTCATGCTGATAGAAACCGAACTCACGCCAAATCCGGCGACGCAGAAATTTCTCCCCGGCCGTACAGTCATGACGGCCGGGACGCGCGACTTTGCCGATCCGGAGGAGGCCGCGAGCTCGCCACTGGCGGAGGCGCTGTTCTCGCTCGGCGACGTCACCGGCGTTTTCTTCGGCCAGGACTTCGTATCGGTCACGGCCGCCGAAGGCACCGATTGGCGCGACCTCAAGCCGCAGGTGCTCGGCGTCCTGCTCGATCACTTCTCGTCCGAAGCGCCGCTGTTCCGCGCCGGCAGTGCCGCCGAAATCGCGATCGACGACAGCGACATCGCGGATGATCCCGCCGATGCGGACATCGTCGCGCAGATCAAGGATCTGATCGAGACGCGGGTGCGCCCGGCCGTCGCGAGGGACGGCGGCGACATCATCTACCGCGGCTTCCAGCGCGGCACCGTCTATCTTGCGATGCAGGGCGCCTGCTCGGGCTGCCCCTCGTCGAGCGCTACGCTGAAGCAGGGGATCGAAACCCTGCTCAAGCATTATGTGCCCGAGGTCACCGAAGTCCGCGCCGCCTGAATCCTGTAAGATCGCGCGGACGGATGCCCCGGACACTTGTGATCGACACCGCCACCGCGGCCTGTTCGGTCGCGCTGATGGAAGACGGGGCCGTCATCGCCCAGCAGCATGACGTGGTTGGCCGCGGCCATGCCGAACGGCTGATGCCAATGATCGCGGCGCTGCCGGGCGGCGGCCGCGCCGACGCGATCCTCGTCGATTGCGGGCCGGGCAGCTTCACCGGTGTCAGGGTAGGGCTGGCCGCCGGCCGCGCGCTTGCGCTCGGCTGGCGCATCGGCGTCCATGGCTATTCCTCGATGGCGATCATAGCGGCGGCGGCCGAGTGCGGCGAGACCGCGATCGGCGTGGCGCTGATCGGCGGCCATGGCGAGTTGTTCGTGCAGCGCTATCGCCTTCATCCGACGATAGCCCTGTCCCCGCTCGAGTCGCTAACGCCCCAGGCTGCTGCCGCCTGTTGCTCCGAGGCGCATGTCTTTGGATCCGGCGCGGCGCAGCTCGTAGCCGCGCGCGGGACCGGTACCGCGCACGATCGCCTGCCCTGCGCAGCCGATGCCCTGTTGCTGCCCGACGTCCTGACAGGGCTGGCGCCGACGCCGATCTACGGCCGCGCCGCGGATGCGAAACCTGCCGCATGACCGAGCTGAGCATAGAGGAAGTCGGGATCGACCAGCTCGACGTCGTCATGGAGGTCATGAACGAGGCGTTCGATCGGGACTATGGCGAGGCCTGGAACGAGCCGCAGACCGTGTCGATGATGGCTCTCCCAGGCGTCTGGCTGTCGCTTGCGCGTGTCGGAGACAGAGCAGCGGGTTTCGCGCTGAACCGGATCATCGCCGACGAGGCCGAGCTGTTGCTGCTGGCGGTTTCCCCGCATAGTCGCCGCCAGGGTGTGGGAATGGCGCTGATCGAACGCTCGCGCCAATTGGCCCGGTACCGTAATGGAATCCGGCTTCATCTCGAAGTGCGGCATAATAATCCTGCCATCACACTGTATAACAAGGCTGGCTTCGATCTCGTAGGCCGAAGGCCCAGCTATTATAAAGGAGTCGATGGCGCGCTTCACGACGCTTTGACACTGTCTTGTAGACTTTGACCGCATTGATCCTTCTGTTATTGGAAAATGATCGTTGCATTTCCATCCGGATTGGCGCAGAGCCCGCCGATCGCGGCCACGCCGACAGTTCTTCGACTTAATCTATTTAAATCAATCCATAAAGGCCAATAACATGACGGACAATTCCGACCTCACCGAGACTCTGATTGCTTTGACCGCGGACATCGTGTCGGCGCATGTCAGCAACAATAGTGTCGCCGTTTCGGACCTGCCGTTGCTGATCCAGAATGTACACAATGCTTTGTCGTCGCTCGGTGACGAGTTGGTCGAGCCAGAGGTAAAGCAGGAGCCCGCGGTATCGGTCCGCGCCTCGATCAAGCCCGACTACATCGTGTGCCTTGAGGATGGCAAGAAGCTGAAGATGCTCAAGCGTCACCTGATGACCCATTATCAGATGACCCCGGAGCAATATCGGACAAAGTGGAATCTTCCCGCCGATTACCCGATGGTCGCGCCGAACTATGCAGAGCAGCGCCGCTCGCTCGCCAAGAAGATCGGCCTCGGCACCAAGCGCCGCACCCGCTGATCCGAATATGGGGGCGGAGAAATTCGCCCCCAATATTTCTGCCCCTTGTGTTTTCAAGGGCACGTCCGATCTTGTGCTCGCGGATGCGATACGGCTAACGAGGTGGTTATGTCCGGCAAGATCGACATCGAACAACTCTGCGCCGAAAAAGGCCTCCGCATAACGGAGCAGCGCCGAGTCATAGCGCGCGTGCTGTCCGATGCCGAAGACCATCCCGACGTCGAGTTGCTCCATCACCGCGCGGCGGCGATAGACCCCGGCATCTCGATCGCAACGGTTTATCGGACGGTGCGACTGTTCGAAGAAGCCGGCATCCTGGAACGCCATGATTTCGGCGATGGCCGTGCCCGCTACGAAGCGGCGCCAGATACGCATCACGATCATCTGATCAATGTCGAAACCGGCGAAGTGATCGAGTTCGTCGATCGCGAGCTCGAAGAGTTGCAGCGCCGGATCGCCGAGAGACTGGGCTTCCGCCTCGTCGATCACCGGCTCGAACTCTACGGCGTCCTGGCCAGCCGCTCGAAATAGATTCTGTGGCGCGATATCGGAGCATAGCGCGCCTCACCCTGGCTATCTGCGTGCTGCTGTTCTGCCTGGCAGGCTACGCACTCACCTGGCCGCTGCGGCGGTCGATCGGGTGGCCACGCTTCTTTCTGCAATGGTTCGGCGAGGCGCTCGGCCTCGACGTCAGGATCGAAGGCGTGCCGTCGACCCGGGACGTGCTCTATGTCGCCAATCACGTCAGTTGGCTCGACATATTGGCGATAGGCGGCGCGACATCCACTTTCTTCATATCCAAGGATGATGTTGAAGGCTGGCCGCTCGTCGGGATGCTCGCCCGCATCGGCGGGACCATCTTCATCCAGCGCGAGAGCCGTCGGGCTGCGCGCGGGCAGGTCGATCAGCTCGGACAGGCCCTGCTCGGCCACGTCCCGATCACGCTTTTTCCCGAAGGGACGACGGGCGACGGCGCAACATTGTTTCCCTTCCGCCCCGCGCTGTTCGCCTCGGTCGCGCCGCCACCGCCCGGCATCACCGTTCAGCCGGTTGCGATCGATTATGGTAGCGCGGCTACCGACATCGCCTGGACCGGCGACGAGGATCTCGGCCCCAACGCGAAGAAGGTCCTCGCCCGCCCCGGCCCGCTTCGCTGCATCATCAAGTTCCTGCCGCCGCTCGCCGCATCCGACGATCGCAAGCTCCTGGCGGTCCAGGCGCAGGCAGCGATCGAGGCAGCCCTGGGCCTTTCACCGGATGTGAGGGCATAGGCGCGAACGCTTTTCGTTTGTCGCCGCTTCGCCTATAGGCGCGAACGCTTTTCGTTTGTCGCCGCTTCGCCTATAGGCGCGGCGATGTCGCGTCCCGCCCCCAAGAGCTTCCACGTCAAATCGTTCGGCTGCCAGATGAACGCCTATGACGGCACGCGCATGGCCGAGCTTCTCGAAGCCCAGGGCATGCAGGCCGCCGACAGCGCCGAACAGGCCGAGCTGATCGTGCTCAATACCTGCCACATCCGCGAAAAGGCGGCCGAGAAAGTCTATTCGGATATCGGCCGGATCATCAAGCGGTCCCGGGGGCGGCAACAGCCGATGATAGCGGTCGCCGGCTGCGTCGCCCAGGCCGAAGGCGCCGAGATCCCGCGCCGCGCGCCTGCGGTCGATATCGTCGTCGGCCCGCAGGCCTATCATAACCTGCCCCAGCTGGTAGCCGACGCCGCGCAGGGCAAGCGTGCGCTCGATACCGACATGCCGGCCGCCTCGAAGTTCGACGCGCTGCCCGGCCGCCGCCGCCCCGGGCCCAGCGCCTTCCTGACGGTCCAGGAAGGCTGCGATAAATTCTGCACCTATTGCGTGGTGCCCTATACGCGCGGTGCGGAAATCTCGCGGCCATGGGGGGCAATCGTCGACGAGGCCAAGGCGCTCGTCGATGCCGGCGCGCGCGAGATCACCCTGCTCGGCCAGAATGTGAACGCCTGGAGCGGCGAGGACGAGCGCGGACGAGCGCAGGGACTCGACGGCCTGATCCGCGAGCTTGACGCGCTGCCCGGCCTCGCCCGCATCCGCTACACCACCAGCCATCCCAACGACATGAGCGATCGCCTGATCGCCGCGCATGGCGATGTCGCCAAGCTCATGCCGTTCCTCCATTTGCCGGTGCAGGCCGGATCGGACCGCATCCTCAAGGCGATGAACCGCAGCCACGACGTCGCCAGCTATCTGAAGCTGATCGAACGGGTCCGCGCGGTACGCCCCGACATCGCCATATCCGGCGACTTCATCGTCGGGTTCCCCGGCGAGACCGAAGCCGATTTCGCCGCCACACTCGACATCGTCGGCGCGGTCAACCACGCTCTGGCCTTCAGCTTCAAATATAGCCCGCGGCCCGGCACGCCCGCCGCTACGATGGCCGACCAGGTCGACGCCGAGGTGATGGACGAGCGGCTGCAGCGCCTGCAGGCGCTGCTCAACGAGCAGCAGCATGGCTTCAACCTCGCCACCGTCGGCAAGCGCTGCGAGGTGCTGATCGAGCGCGACGGCAAGCGCCCCGGCCAGCGGATCGGCAAGTCGCCATGGCTCCAGTCGGTGATTGTCGAGGACGGCCCCGCGATCGGCGAACTGATGACGGTGGACATTGTCGCCGCGGGGCCGAACAGCATGACGGGCTTGGTGGTCACCTCGCCAACGCTCATGGCACCCGCACCATCGACGACGCCTCGATCATCAGCGATTTCCTCCATCAACGGTGGATAAGTGCAACGCGCTACCGCTTTTCCCCTTCGCACGGGTCGAAATGCGCGTAGGATCGTTGTGAGCCGGAAGACACCCGTCCTCGGGTTCCCAAGGAAAGGAAGCTGCCGCACCTTATGTCGCGCAAGCCAGTTCCCGCGCAGGCCGGAGATCGCGCCCGGCTAGAGATCATGTTCGACAAACCCCAGCTGCTCGGCCGCCTGTTCGGCGAATTCGACCAGATCCTGGTAGCGATAGAGAACCGGCTAGGGGTCTATATCGCGGCACGCGGCAACAAGCTGCAGATCGAAGGTGAGGCGGAGGCCGCAGGCCGTGCGCGCGAGGTGCTCACCGGCCTTTATAACCGCATCGTCCAGGGCCAGGATCTCGACAGCGGCGCCGTCGAAGCGGTGATCGCGATGTCGGCCGAACCGACACTCGACGGCATCATCCGCAGCGACGTTTCCGATCTTCCCAAGGTGATGATCCGCACCCGCAAGAAGACGATCGTGCCGCGCTCGGCCACCCAGATCAGATATATGGAGGCGCTCAACCGCTCCGACATCATCTTCGCGCTCGGGCCGGCGGGCACGGGCAAGACCTATCTCGCCGTCGCACAGGCCGTGCAGCAGCTGATCCAGGGCACGGTCGACCGGCTGATCCTGTCGCGGCCCGCTGTCGAGGCAGGCGAGCGGCTGGGCTTCCTGCCCGGCGACATGAAGGAGAAGGTCGATCCCTATCTCCGTCCGCTCTACGACGCGCTTTACGACATGCTGCCGACCGAGCAGGTCGAACGGCGAATCGCCTCGGGCGAGATCGAGATCGCACCGATCGCCTTCATGCGCGGCCGCACGCTGGGCGACGCTTTCGTCATCCTCGACGAGGCGCAGAACACCACGCCTGCGCAGATGAAGATGTTCCTCACCCGCTTCGGCCAGAACAGCCGGATGGTCGTCTGCGGCGATCCGCGGCAGATCGATCTTCCCGATATCGGCAAGTCGGGCCTGGCCGATGCGGTGGCCAAGTTGGAGGGTATCGAAGGCATCGCGACTGTCCGCTTCGGCGCCGCCGATGTCGTCCGTCATCCGATCGTCGGCCGTATCGTCGAAGCCTATGAAGGACCGGACGACGCGTGATCGAGGTTGCAGTTCAGGGTGAACCCGCCTGGGATGACGGCACGGATTGGGAAACCCTCGCCACCGAGGCGGTGATGGCCGCGCTCGGCACGACGCCCCATGCCGAGATCCTGACCGCGTCCTACACCGCCGAAGTCTCGATCCGGCTGACCGACGACGACGAGGTCCAGGCGCTCAACCGCCAGTATCGGCACAAGGACAAGCCGACCAATGTGCTCAGCTTCCCGATGGTGCAGGACGACCTGCTCGAGACGCTCGCCAATGGCGACGATGGCGAAGTGCTGCTCGGCGACATCATCCTGGCCCGCGGCGTCTGCGAGCGCGAGGCCGGAGAGAAAGGCGTCGCGACGGCCGAGCACGCCACCCACCTGATCGTCCACGGCACGCTCCATCTGCTCGGCTACGACCATATCGCCGACGACGAGGCGGAGGCGATGGAGGACCTGGAACGCGCCGCACTCGCAAGCCTGGGCATCGACGATCCCTATGTGGTGACAGAGGAGTGAAGCTGAGGGCCGCTCCTCTTTTCGCGCTGGTCGCGATAGCCTTATCAATGACAGCAGCCAGCGCTCGCTCCCTCGGTCAGCCCATCCTGTTCCTGGCTATCCCCGCAGGAACCTCATCGGTCGTGACCCTCGCGACAAAGGGCAAAAAGGGCTTCACTCTCAAGGCGACGGACACGGTGCCGATGCAGCCGCAGACCACGTTGGAGCGCGACGCGATGTTGTCGATGAGCGGGAAGGCGGACGTGGGGAATGGCGCCATTGTTTCTATCGTACCACATGAAGCGTCGGGCGAGTTGCCAACGCCGATGCCCCCGCGGGCATATCTGGTGAGGATCACGTTGAAGCGGATAGAAGGTCGGCCCGACATGATCCTGTTCGTGGAAAATGGCTATGGGCAGGCGATAAGCTATCATGCCGCTTTTTCGGACTCGCTGCTTGGCGCCAGCGTAGCGACGAGCATCTGCCCGGTGCCGCCTGGAAAAGTCGGGGTCGAGCACTGGCCGCACAGCTTCCGCTACCTGCGCATTTCCGATCTCACTATGGTGCGTGACGGTGATCCCGTAGATCCCTCATGCATTGCACCAGTGCAGGTTGAGCCGGTGCCCGGCCTGGCATAAAGCACCATTTCAGCGAGGCAGAATGCCATTGCCCCCCGCCCCTCATTTCGGATAGCGAATCACCGCATGAGAACGGCACACTAGAAAGACGATGCCCGACGACAGCAGTAGCAGCGCCGCGGATAGCGGCGGACGATGGTGGCGCGGGCTGCGCTCGCTGTTCGCGCGCGAGCATGAGCCCAGTCTGCGCGACCAGATCGAAGAGGTCATCGAGGAGCATGACAGCGAAGGCGATCAGGGAGACGACCTCTCCTCCGCCGAACGGGAAATGCTTCGCAACATCCTCCACTTCGGCGAACGTAATGTCGGCGACATAGGCGTACCGCGAGGCGACATCATCGCCGTGCCCGAGACGATCGGCTTCGACGAACTCGTCGCGCGCTTCGCCGAGGCCGAGCATAGCCGGCTGCCGGTCTACAACGAGGATCTCGATCATGTCACCGGCATGGTCCATGTGAAGGACGTATTCCGCATCATCGCCACCGGCGCGGCGCGGCCGGCGACGATCGAGGGGCTGATCCGCCAGCCGCGCTACGTGCCTTCGTCGATGCGGATCATCGACCTGCTGGCGGAGATGCGCGAGACGCGCACCCACCTCGCCATCGTGCTCAACGAATATAGCGGCACCGACGGGCTGGTGACGATCGAGGATCTGGTCGAGGAGATCGTCGGCGACATCGAGGACGAGCATGACGAGGAGGAGGAAGACCTGCTCGTGGCGCTCGGCGACTCGATCTGGTCCGCCGATGCCCGCGCCGAACTCGAGGACGTCGCCCGGCTGATCGATCCGCGGCTCGCCGATATCGAGGACGATGTCGAGACGCTGGGCGGACTCGCCTCGGCGCTGGCCGGCCAGGTTCCGCACATCGGCCAGATCGTCGAGCATCCGAGCGGCTGGCGGCTGGAAATCTCCGACGCCGACGAACGCCGGGTCAAGCGGCTGCTGCTTCACCCGCCAGTGTCGCGGGAGCAGACCGAGCAATGATATGCTGGTACAAGACAGGCTCAGCCCGATCCTACGCCCCTTCGCTGGCATGACGTGCTAAGGCGCTATCATTACCGAGCGCACGCCCCGGAGACGCCCCTGATGTCGACCAAGAAGAAGCTGCTCATCGCCATTCCGGTCTTGATCGTGCTGGCGGTGGTCGTCGCGATCTATGTGCTTGCCACGCGGGAACGTGCGACGGTCGATTTCGCGGAGACGGTTGGTCCCGGGCCCAAGATCATCGCTCCGAACGACACGCTGATTCCAACGCTGCACGTGGCCAAGGCAGTCGGCTGGAAGCCCGGTGAGACGCCGACCGCCGCGGCAGGGCTTGCGGTGAAGGCCTTCGCCGAGGGGCTCGACCATCCCCGCTGGCTTTATGTGCTGCCCAATGGCGACATTCTGGTCAGCGAGAGCAACTCGCCACCCCGCGACGAAAAAAATGGCGGCGACGGGATCGACGGCTTCGTCATGAAGAAGATGATGGAACGCGCCGGCGCAGCTGCGCCCTCGCCCAATCGCATCATCCTGCTGCGCGACGCCGATGGCGACGGCAGGGCCGAACTACAGACGGTGCTGATCTCGGGCCTCAATTCGCCCAGCGGCATGGCCTGGGCCAATGGCCAGCTCTATATCGGCAACACCGACGCGCTCGTCCGGGTGCCTTTCACACCGGGCCAGACCAGGATCGACGCGAAGCCGGTGGTGATCGCCAAGCTGCCCGGCGGCTTCAATCATTGGGCGCGCAACCTGCTGCTCGCCAAGGATGGCAAGTCGATCTTCGTTGCGGTCGGATCCGCGTCGAACATTGCCGAAAACGGCCTGGACCGTGAAGCGAAGCGGGCGGCGATCTGGCAGATCGAGCTGCCCTCCGGTCGTGAACGCATCTATGCCTATGGCCTGCGCAATCCGAACGGCCTCGCCTTCGAGCCCACCACCGGCGACCTCTGGACGACCGTCAACGAGCGCGACATGATCGGTTCGGACATCGTCCCCGACTATCTCACCGAAGTGCAGTTCGGCGGCTTCTACGGCTGGCCCTGGTATTATTGGGGCGGTGTCGTCGACAAGCGGGTGCCGGAGCCGGATGAGGATCTGCAATCCTATGTCATCCGCCCCGACTATTCGCTCGGTCCGCATGTCGCGGCGCTGGGCCTTACCTTCGCCGAGGGTGCGATCCTGGGGCCGAAATACGCCCACGGCGCATTCATTGCACAGCATGGATCGTGGAACCGGCGGCCCTTTTCGGGCTACGATGTGGTGTTCGTGCCCTTTGCCCAGGGCAAGCCGATGGGCAAGCCGGTCGAGATCCTGAGCGGCTTCCTGTCCAGGAACGAGCAGGCGCGCGGCCGGCCGGTGGCGGTCGCGATCGGCAAGCGCGGCGGCCTGCTGGTCAGCGACGATGTCGGCGGCAAGATCTGGCGCGTGACGGGGAACGGGCAGTAAGCTTGGCCGCCTCGACCTTGATCGGATAAGGCCGAATCAGCCTGATCCGTGAATCGAGGTCCAAACCATCGACAGAGCATGATTCACGTTTCCGGCGAGAGCGCCACGCGCTTCCACCTCAAACGATCATGGTCTAGCCGGTTGGTTCAGATCATCTGGCCGAGCTTGGACGGTGCGGGAAAGGGGCTGCCCTTGCCCTCGCTGCTCGTCGGCGCCGGCACCTCCAGGCGATGCCAGCCGCCAGCCGACAGCCGCTCGAGTGGCTGGAAGCGGGTCTTGTACTGCATGCGGGGCGACCCCTCGACCCAATAGCCGAGATAGACATAGGCCAGGCCGGCCTCGGCCGCACGGCGGATATGGTCGAGGATGATGAAGGTGCCGAGGCCGGGCCGTGCGACATCCTCAGTCTCGAAGAAACTGTAGACCATCGACACGCCATCCGACTGGCTGTCGGTCAGGCACGCGCCGATCAGCTTGCCTGGCCGGCCGTCCACCGAAGGCTCGCGATATTCGATGATGTGAGTCTTCACCGGGGTCTGCTCGACCATGTCGGCGAAATCGAGCTCGTCCATCTGCGCCATGCCGCCGCCCGGGTGGCGCGACTTGAGGTAGCGGCGCAGCAGCGCGAACTGCTCCTCGGTCGTCCACGGCTTGCAGACATTGACCTCGATATCCGCGTGGCGGCGCAGCAGCTTGCGCTGGCTGGCGTTCGGCTTGAACTCGGCTGATACGACCCGCACCGACACGCAGGCCTGGCAATCGGCGCATGTCGGGCGATAGGCCACGCCCTGGCTGCGGCGGAAACCGATCCGGCCGAGCGCGTCGTTGAGCTCTCCGGCGTTGGGGCCGGACAATTCGGTAAAGACCTTCCGCTCGGTACGGCCCGGAAGATACGGGCACGGACCGGGCGTCGTCACGAAGAAGCGCGGAAAGCGAAACTGCGCCGTCATCCGAAAGCCTGCCCCATAAACAAGAGGTCGCTCATCGACCTATATTAATTATGCCTACGCACGAACCTCATGAAAAGAGCATTAACCTTGATTCTTTTGTATGCCCTCAAACGCCGGGCGGCCACATTCGTGGCCTTGGCTTCGCGCCCATAAGGCGCGGCGGCCGTTCGGCCTTGCGGGACACTGGCGTGTCCCGATGCCGGGCTTCGCGCCGCGCAAAACGGGTCCGAAGAGACAAGCGCGTACAGCGCGTCCGACCCCGGACTTGATCCGGGGGGGAGGAAGCCCAGCGGCACGGATGTGCTGCGCCCGGCGTCTGAGGGCCAACAACTACGCCGCTTCGATGGTTTCGACCTCGTAGCCCTCGTGGCGAAGCGCCTTGAGTAGGCGCTCGAGATGCGCCGCGTCGCGGGTCTCGCATTCGATTTCGGCGATCAGGCCCTTGGCCGGCAGGGTCGTGAATACGCGCTGGTGATAGACCTCGACGATGTTCACCTGCTGCTCGTTGAACACGCGCGCGACATGGTACAGCGCGCCGGCGCGATCCCGGAGCCGGATGCTGAGTCGCGCGAGGCGGCCCGAGCGGGCCAGATCGCGCAACAGGACGTTGGCGAGCAGGCGGGTGTCGATATTGCCGCCGCACAGGATGATGCCGATATTCTTGCCGCGGAACGCCTTGCCATGTGCCAGCAGCGCGGCAAGCCCGGCCGCTCCCGCCCCCTCGACCACCGTCTTTTCGATCTGCAGCAGCATCGACACCGCGGTTTCGAGATCGCGCTCGGTCACCAGCACGATATCGTCCACCAGCGCTCGCACGATTTCGGAGGTTATCGCCCCGGGCTGCTTGACGGCGATGCCCTCGGCCAGGGTATCACCGTCGCAGGGCAGCATCAGCCCCTTCATCTTGGCGTACATCGACGGATAGAGTTCGGCCTGGACGCCGATCACCTGCATCGGTCGAGCCGCCGCGCGGGCCACGACCGCCGATCCGGAGATCAGTCCGCCACCACCGATCGGCACCACCAACATGTCCAGCTCGGGCGCGTCCTCGATCATTTCGAGCGCAACCGTGCCCTGCCCGGCGATCACGTCGACATCGTCGAACGGATGGACGAAGGTCAGCCCCTCCCGCGCTTCGAGTTCGCGCGCCGCGGCATAGGCATCGTCATACCCCTCGCCGGTCAGGATCACGCGCGCGCCATGGCCTTCGGTCTGCTGCACCTTCACGGTCGGCGTCGACTTGGGCATCACGATGGTGACCGGAATGCCCAGTCGCTTGCCATGATAGGCGAGGCCCTGCGCGTGATTGCCCGCCGAGGCGGCGATCACGCCGCGGGCGCGCTGCTCCTCCGACAGCTGGCACAGCTTGTTGAGCGCGCCGCGCTCCTTGTAGGCGGCCGTGAACTGGAGATTCTCGAACTTCAGCCAGACATTGGCGCCGATGATCTCGCTGAGCGTGCGGCTCTTCAGGATCGGGGTACGCACGATCGAGGGAGCGATCCGCGCATGCGCTGCGCGAACGTCGTCGATGGTCACGGGGACGCCCTCGGCGCCGGTCTGCTTGTGCACGCTTGCCATAGTGGCCGCGCCATAGCCGATTAGGCAGCAGAGTCCTAGCGCACCCGGAAAATCCATCTTATGCGGGGCCCATGGCAAAAGTGACATTCCTGGGACTGGGCGCGATGGGTGCGCCGATCGCTCGACATCTCGCCGCCGCCGGCCATGACGTCACCGTGTACAATCGCACCCGGCAGAAGGCCGAGGCGTGGGTGGAGAAACATGGCGGCCGCTGGGCGCCTACCCCCGCCTCCGCGGCCGAAGACGCCGATGCCGTGCTGTCCTGTGTCGGCGCCGACGGCGACCTGGAGGCCGTGACCCTGCGCAGCGATGGCTGCTTCCGCGCCATGAAGAAAGGCGCCCTCTTTATCGATCACACCACGGCCTCGGCCAAGATCGCCCGCCAGCTCGCGGTGGAAGGCCGCGATCGCGGGCTGCTCGTCGTCGATGCGCCAGTGTCGGGCGGTCAGTCGGGTGCCGAAGCGGGCGCCCTTGCAATCATGTGCGGCGGGTCGGACAAGGCGATGGCCGCGGCGGCTCCGCTGATGGAGGCCTATTCGTCGCGGATCGTACATGTCGGCGGGCCGGGCGCCGGCCAGACCACCAAGATGGTGAACCAGATCTGCATCGTCGGTGCGATGCAGAGCGCCGCCGAAGCGCTGCGCTTCGCCCAGAATGCCGATCTCGATCTCGACAAGGTGTTCGAGGCGGTGTCGGGCGGCGCCGGCGCGAGCTGGTACATGGTCAACCGCTGGAAGACGATGGCTGAGGACAGCTTCGACTTCGGTTTCGCGGTCGACTGGATGCGCAAGGATCTCAGCATCGCGATCGAGGAAGCCCGCGCCAATGGCGCCGCCCTCCCCTTCACCGCGCTCGCAGACCAGTTTTATGCCGATGCCCAGGCACTCGGCTGCGGGCGGCAGGATATCTCGTCGGTGGTCAAGCGATTGCCGAAGATATGAGCCTGTCGTTCCGTCGGCATGGCGGACCGGTCGGCTTTGCCCAATCCGTCGCCCCGGCGGAGGCCGGGGTCCCAGGAGCTGAGGGTGCGCGCAATTCTCCTGAGATCCCGGCCTCCGCCGGGATGACGAACTCCCGCAAACCCCTCCTCGCCGCCCTCCTCGCCCTCCTCGCCTCCCCCGCCCTCGCCGATGGCCTCATCGACAACGCCAACGGCTACAGCTTCGACAAGAAGGGCCAGCTCGTCCGCTTCACCGGGCTGCTCATCGACGATCAGGGCAAGGTTGCCCGACTACTCGACCGCAGCGACAAGCGCCCCGACAGGCTCGACTTCAGGCTCGACGCCGGGGGCCGGACGGTCATTCCCGGCATGATCGACGCCCATGGCCACGTCATGGGCCTCGGGCAGGTGGCGCTGTCGCTCGACCTATCCAGCACCAACAGCCTGCCCGAGGCGCAATCGGCGCTGCGCAGATATTCCGCCGATCGGCCGACCCCGCCCTGGATCCGGGGCGGCGGCTGGAACCAGGACCGTTGGGGCCTCGGTCGCTTCCCCGCCGCAGCCGACATCGATGCCATCACGCCCGGCCGTCCGGTGGTGCTCGATCGGGTCGATGGCCATGCCGTGCTCGCCAATTCGGCGGCAATGGCGGCAGCGGGCATCACCGCGAGAACCAAGGACCCGGCCGGCGGACGGATCGAGCGTGACGCGAAGGGCAACCCGACCGGCGTGTTCGTCGATGCAGCGCAGAAGCTGATCCTCGACGCGGTGCCGGCGATGCTGCCGCGCGATCGCGACGCGGCGCTCGCCAAGGCGCAGGATATATTGCTCGGCTATGGCATTACCGCCACCTGCGACATGGGCACCAGTGCAGAGGACTGGCAGGTGATGCGCCGCGCCGGCGATACCGGGCGGCTGCGGGTGCGCGTCATTTCCTACGCCCATGGCATCGAGCCGTTGCTGTCGGTCGCCGGCACCGGCCCGACACCGTGGCTCTATGACGGCAAGCTGCGCATGATCGGCGTCAAACTCTATGCCGACGGCGCGCTGGGATCGCGCGGTGCCTGGCTCAAGGCTCCCTATGCCGATGCGCCGGGACAGCGCGGACTGCAGTTCCTCGACGACGCAAAGCTGCGCAACCTGATGAGCCGCGCCGCGATGGATGGCTTCCAGGTCGCGGTCCATGCCATCGGCGACGCCGCCAATGCGCAGGTGCTCGGCGCGATCGAGGAGCTTGGCGAAACCTATAAGGGGGACCGCCGCTGGCGGATCGAGCATGCCCAGATCGTCGATCCTGCCGACCTGCCGCGCTTCGCGAAGAACGGCATCGTCGCTTCGATGCAGCCGTTCCACCAAATCTCCGACCGAACCATGGCCGAAGCCAGGCTGGGGCCCGCGCGGCTTGGCGGCGCCTATGCCTGGAAGACGATGCTGGACAACAAGGTGCCGCTCGCCTTCGGGTCGGATTACCCGGTGGAGAGCCCCAATCCTTTTCCGGCCCTGGCCGCGGCGATCAGCCGGCAAGGGCCCGACGGCCAGCCTGCGGGCGGCTGGCAGCCGCAGCAGATCATCAGCCTCACCGAGGCATTCCGCGCCTTCACCGCCACCGCCGCCTTCGCCGGTTTCGCCGAGGACCGCCTCGGCACCCTGGCGCCCGGTCACATGGCCGACTTCCTGATCCTCGACCGCGACATCTTCACCGCGACCGCGACGGACATCCGCGCGGCGCGGCCGCTGGAAACCTGGGTGGGTGGCAAACGCGTCTGGGTGGCGAAATAGTTCACCGAAGTGACATGCTCCAGACCTATATCCGTCAGCTCATCGGTACCCGCCAGTGGCTAAGGAGTGATCATGCGACGCAAGATGCTGGCCATCGCTCTCGCCGCCCTTCCCCTTGCCGCCCAGGCCGCACCTCCGCCCAAACCGAGGCTGATCCTCACCATCGCGGTCGATCAATTCTCGAGCGAAGTCTTCAAGCGCTATCGGGAAAGCTATGTCGACGGGTTGAAGACGTTGTCAGGCGGCGTCGCCTATCCGACTGGTTACCAAAGCCACGCCGCAACCGAGACCTGTCCCGGCCATTCAACGATCCTGACCGGGCGGCATCCATCGGGCACCGGCATCGTGTCGAACAGCTGGCTCGACCTGAAGACCGGCTCGAACATCTATTGCGCCGGACCACCGGGAGAGGCCGATCCCGATGCGCGAGGGCCGCAGAACATGCGGGTGACGACGCTGGGCGACTGGATCAAGGCAGCCGAGCCCGGCGCGCGCTCCTTTGCGGTTTCCGGCAAGGACCGCGCCGCGATCATGATGGCCGGCAAGCATGCCGACGGCGTCTACTGGTGGGTCGACGGCAAGGGCTTCCAGACCTCGCGCTTCGCCGGCGCGGCCGACCCGGAAGGAATCAGGCGCGCTGAAAAGTTCGACCGCAAGCTGATGCACCGATGGAAGGTTGCGCCGCCCGCGCTCTGGCAGAACCCTTCGAGCGCCTGTGCTGCGCTCCAGCGGCCGCGTCGCTTCGGGCAGATGGATATCTCCGGCCGCGTACCACCCGAAATGGCTCAGGGGGTCACCGGCGGCGACAGGTTCCTTGAGTCCAAGGCCTTCCACGATGCGCTCCGTGCGTCGCCGCTCCTTGACGAAGCCACTGTCGACTTCGCCATCCAGTTGATCCGACGCGAGAAACTGGGTCGCGGCCCGGCTACCGACATATTGTCGGTGAGCCTTTCCGCCACCGACTATGTCGGCCATCGTTTCGGGAATGGCGGCGCGGAAATGTGCGTCCAGCAGGCCGCATTGGATACCGCGATCGGCCGGCTGATCGCGAAAGCTAGGGCAGGCGGCGTACCGATCATGGTGGTGCTGACCGCCGATCATGGCGCAACCGACGCCGCCGAGCGCGAGCATGAGCACGACAACAGGGCAGCCCGGCTGGATTCCAGAGCTTTTATCGGGAGGCTCAACACGACGCTGAAGGAAGATTTCGCGCTCGCCTCCGCACCGATCATCGGCGACGATCCGCAACAGCTGGTGATCGATCCTCGCCTTGATCCGGCGCTTGCCGCGAAAGTGCAGCGGGCGGCGATCGACTGGTTGAAGCGGCAATCCGAAGTGAGGGCGGCCTATAGCCGCGCCGAGATCGAAGCCGCCACGGTGCCGGCTGGAACGCCGCCCGACAGGCTGACGATGCAGCAGCGGTTCAACGAAAGCTATGACCGGGATCGCTCCGGCGACATTGCGGTGGCTTATGTGGAACACACCAGCTTCGGCGTGCCGCGCCGCATGGGCGACGCCGTGGCTGGTCATGGCTCCCCATGGGATCATGATCGGCAGGTGCCGATATTATTCTGGTGGCCGCAGGTTACCGCGGAAACCCGTGATCAGCCGATCGAGACCGTCGATATCGCGCCAACCTTGGCGGCTGTGGCGGGGATAGAGCCACCAGTACCGGTCGATGGCCGCTGCCTTGATCTCGGCGGGGCGTGCCCACGCTAGACAGCGGTCATGCGCCCCCGGCGGCCTCCACGAGGGCGGCCGGTCCGGGAGATGTGCTTAGTGGACGAGAACGACCGCGACTGCGAGCGCTTGCACCGCAACAGCGAAGAAAGCCGTAGCTGCACCTTCAAAATACGTCATGTTCTTGCTCCTTCTAGGGATTATTCGTTGCCGAACATCCGTTGTGCGATGCAGCACAAATAAGAAGGGGCTCCTTCCAACGCAATTTCAAAACAGGTCGCCACGAATGCAATTTATGCAACTGCATGCATCTTTTGCATTCGTGATCAGCCGATCAGGCGATCACGAACCCGCCCGGCATAATAGCGCAGCCGCGCCCGCACCTTGTCCGCGAAGGTGGGGTTGTCCGGCAGGACGCGCATCAGCACCTGCAGTTGCGGGCTTGTTCCATTTCGTTCGACCCGCTTGGCCGATCCGCTCCAGTCGGCAATCAGCGCACTCGGCCATGCGGCCCCGCGCACCTGATTCGCCACATTGTCGGCGATCAGCAGATTCGCCGAGCTGTTGCGCTGCGCCTCTGCCGCGATTGCGATGAAGGCCGCATGGTTTTCCTTGTCGGCGCCCTGGACGAAGAAATTGCGCTCGATGCGCCCGGTCGCTCCCTCGGGCAGGTCGATCATGTAATTGGTGGCACGGCCAGCGCTGTCGTCAAAGCTGCAGTCGCTAACCAGGATGCGGCCGGCGCGACTCTTCACATAATGGCCCCCCCGGCCCTTTTCGAATCGGCTCCGCCGTACCGTCACCGAGCGAAAGGCGCTGGCGTAGATCGAATGCGCACAGGCGAGCCCCCGGTCGCAGCGGCCGAGGCCGGAAAAGGTCGACCGATCGACGCTGATGTCCGACGAGGGATCGTCGCCGCCGCCCAATATGCCTTCTTCCGAATTGCGGAAGATGCTGCGGGTGACGGCAAGCGGCCCTTTCTCGATGCGGATGCCCGCGCCATTGCCGTCGGGCACGCGCAGATTTTCGAAGATGAGCCCGTCGACGCTCGCCCCGCGCCCGCGTAACACCAGTACGGCCTTGCCCTCGCAAATGCCGCCGTCGAAGATCGCCGCCAGCGGGCGCGCGGCACGATAGGCGATGCGGCCGGCGGTTTGCACCGCGCAGTCCTTGTAGCGGCCGGGCGCGATCAGGATCGAGCCGTTGCCGTCACCGATGGCGAGGACGGCTTCGCCGAGCGTCGCGTAGGATGCACCGGTCTGCTCGACGGTGAAGGGGGCCGCTGAAAGCGGCGCAGCCGAAAGAAGGAGCACTGAGAGCCGACGCCACATACCGATACCCTCTCCCCTGGGAAGCCGGGGGTCCATGCCTATCGCACCAAGCCGCGACGATATGCCACGGCCGATGAGGATCGGGTTAATCCAGGTTCGGCCGCAGCCACCGCTCCGCCGTCTCCAGGTCCACGCCGCGTCGGCCGACATAGTCCTCGAGCTGGTCCCGTCCGATCCGCGCAACGCCGAAATAGGCCGCCTCGGGATGGCCGAAATAGAAGCCCGACACCGCCGCTGTCGGCAACATCGCGAAGCTCTCGGTCAGGGTGGCGCCGGTAGCTTCGGAAGCGTCGAGCATATCGAACAGGATCGGCTTGTGGCTGTGATCGGGACAGGCCGGGTATCCCGGCGCCGGCCGGATGCCGCGATACTGCTCGCGGATCAGCGCTTCGTTGGTGAGTTGCTCGCCCTCGGCATAGCCCCACAGATCGGTGCGGACATGCAGATGGAGGCGCTCGGCGAACGCCTCGGCGAGGCGATCGGCGAGCGCTTTCAGCAGGATGTCGCGATAATCGTCATAGTCGGCCTTGAATCGGGCGCTGTGCGAATCGATACCGTGGATGCTGACCGCGAAACCGCCCAGCCAGTCATTCTCGCGATCGACAAAATCGGCGAGGCACATGTTCGCACGGCCTTCGCGCTTCTTTATCTGCTGGCGCAGGAAGGGCAGGCGCACCCACGCCTCGCCCGGCTGGACGAGGACATCGTCGCCTTCGCTCCGCGCCGGCCACAGCGCGGCGACGCCCTTCGCCGTAAGCCATTTCTCGGCGATGATCGTGTCGAGCATCGTCTGCGCATCGGCGAACAGGCTTCGCGCACTATCACCGACGAGAGCGTCGTCGAGGATCGCGGGATAGTTGCCAGCCAGCTCCCAGGCGCGGAAGAACGGCGTCCAGTCGATATAGTCGCGCAGATCCTCGATCGGCCAATCGGCGAAGACATGCGTGCCGGGGTGCTTCGGCGCTTCGGGCTTCAGCGCGAAATCGGCGACGAAGGCGTTGGCCCGCGCCTCGGCCAGGGTCGCAAGCTCATTCTGCCCCTTGCCCTCGCGCGCCCTGCGCACCGCGTCATAATCCGCCGCGGTCTTCGCAACGAAATCGTCGCGCTGGGTATCGGACAGCAGCGTGGACGCAACGCCGACCGCTCGGCTGGCGTCGAGGACATGCACCACCGGCCCGGCATAAGCCGGCGCGATCCGCAACGCCGTGTGGACCTTCGATGTGGTAGCGCCGCCGATCAGCAGGGGCATCGTCATGTTGGTGCGCTGCATCTCGGCCGCCACCGTCACCATCTCGTCGAGCGACGGCGTAATCAGGCCCGACAGCCCGATCATGTCGGCATCATTCTCGTTGGCGGCGGCCAGGATCGTCATCCACGGCACCATCACGCCGAGGTCGATCACCTCATAGCCATTGCACTGGAGCACGACGCCGACGATGTTCTTGCCGATATCGTGGACGTCGCCCTTGACGGTTGCCATGATGATCCGGCCCTTCGGCCGCGCGCCCGCGACCTTCTGCGCCTCGATGAACGGCAGCAGGTGCGCGACCGCCTTCTTCATCACCCGCGCCGATTTGACGACCTGGGGCAGGAACATCTTGCCCGACCCGAACAGGTCGCCGACGACGTTCATCCCGTCCATCAGCGGCCCCTCGATCACCTCGATCGGCCGGTCGAACAATTGGCGAGCTTCCTCGGTGTCGTCGACGACATAGGCGTCGATGCCCTTGACCAGCGCATGTTCGAGCCGCTTGACGACGCCCCAGCCGCGCCATTCCTCGGCCGCCTTCTCCGCGACCGCATCGGTGCCGCGATAGCGCTCTGCGAGCGTGATCAGGCGATCGGTCGCATCCTCGCGCCGGTCCCAGATCACGTCCTCGCAGGCTTCGCGCAGCTCCGGATCGATCGCATCGTAAACGTCGAGCTGGCCGGCGTTGACGATCCCCATGTCCATCCCCGCCTGGATCGCGTGGTAGAGGAACACGCTGTGCATCGCCCGGCGCACCGGCTCATTGCCGCGGAACGAGAAGCTCAGGTTCGAGACACCGCCCGAAATGTGGCAATGCGGGCAGCGCTTCTTGATCTCCGCGGTCGCCTCGATGAAGTCGATCGCATAGCGGCGATGCTCGTCGATGCCGGTCGCCACCGCGAAGATGTTGGGATCGAAGATGATGTCCTCGGGCGCGAAGCCGTCGGCCACCAGCAGCTTGTAGGCGCGCTCGCAGATCTCGACCTTGCGCTCCTTCGTATCGGCCTGGCCGACCTCATCGAACGCCATTACCACCACGGCGGCGCCATAGGCGCGGCATTTGCGGGCGTGATGCAGGAAGGCCTCCTCGCCCTCCTTCATGCTGATCGAATTCACGATCGGCTTGCCCGACACGCATTTCAGCCCCGCCTCGATCACCGACCATTTCGAGCTGTCGACCATTACCGGGATACGCGCGATGTCGGGCTCGGCCGCCATCAGCTTGAGGAAGGTCGTCATCGCGAACTCGGCGTCGAGCAGGCCCTCGTCCATGTTGACGTCGATGACCTGCGCGCCGTTCTCGACCTGCTGCCGCGCGACTTCGACAGCCTTCGTATAGTCGCCGCCCATGATGAGCTTCTTGAACGCCGCCGATCCGGTGACGTTGGTGCGCTCGCCGATATTCACGAACTGGGCGGTGGAGGGGGTCGAACTGGTCATGATTGGTGTAGCCTGGCCATGCTGAACTTGTTTCAGCATCCACTCTGCCGCTTGGAGAAGGCTTGGGTGGATGGGTGGTGGATCCTGAAACGAGTTCAGGATGACGGAGAAAATGTCTAGGCCGCGATGATCATCGGATCGAGGCCGGCCAGCCGGGTTCGATGGTCATGCGCGTGCGGAACGCGGGGCGGCTTGCCCGCCACCGCGTCGGCCATCGCGGCGATATGCGCCGGCGTCGATCCGCAGCAGCCGCCGACGACGTTGACCAGCGCCTGGTCCGCCCAGTCCCTGATGAAGTTGCCGGTGGTGTGCGGCCGCTCGTCATATTGGCCGAGGTCGTTGGGCAGGCCGGCATTGGGGTAGATCATCACCAGCACGTCGGCGATGCCCGACAAAACCTGGACATGCGGGCGCAGCAGATCGGCACCGAAGGCGCAGTTGAGCCCCACCGTCAACGGATGGGCATGACGGATCGCGTGCCAGAACGCCTCGACCGAATGGCCCGACAAATTGCGGCCCGACATGTCGGTGATCGTCATCGAGATCATCATCGGGATCTCGACGCCCCGCTTCGCCTGCTCCTCGAGCACCGCCATGATCGCCGCCTTGGCGTTGAGGGTGTCGAAGATCGTCTCGATCAGGATGAAGTCGCAACCGCCGTCGAGCAGCGCCGCCGTCTGGTCCTGATAGACGTCGCGCATCGTGTCGAAATCGACCGCGCGAAAACCCGGGTCATTGACGTCGGGCGAAAGCGACAGCGTCTTGTTGGTCGGCCCGATCGCACCCGCGACGAAACGCGGACGGCCATCCCTGGCTGCGTAATCATCGGCCGCCTTGCGCGCGATCCGGGCGGCCGCGAGGTTCATGTCGCGGACGAGATGGACCGCCGAATAATCGGCCTGGCTGATGATGTTGGCATTGAAGGTGTTGGTCGAGACGATATCCGATCCCGCGTCGAGATATTGCCGGGTGATCTCATCGATCACGTCCGGGCGGGTCAGCACCAGCAGGTCGTTGTTGCCCTTCTGATCATCGGCCAGATCATAGCTGCCGCGATAATCGGCTTCCTGGAGCTTGTAGCTCTGGATCATGGTGCCGAACGCGCCATCGGTGATCAGGACGCGCTGCTTCGCCTGCTCGCGGAAACGGATGGCGGCTTCAGACTTCTGCATGGGGAAACCTTCCGGATGTCACGCCGCCACCTCGAGCTGCTTGGCATCTGCCCGCAGGCCGAGAAGGTGGCAGATCGCGAAGGACAGTTCGGCACGATTGAGCGTGTAGAAATGGAACTGGCGCACGCCGCCGGCATAGAGGCGGCGGCACATCTCCGCCGCGATCGTCGCGGCGACGAGCTGGCGCGACGCGGGGTGATCGTCGAGACCCTCGAACAGCCGGTCCATCCACGCCGGGATGGCGGCACCGCAGAGCCCGGCGAACTTGCGCGTCTGCGCGACGTTCGACACGGGCAGGATGCCGGGCACGATCTCGCCAACGATGCCGGCCGCGCGGGCTCGGTCGCAGAAGCGGAAATAGGCTTCGGGAGAGAAGAAGAACTGGCTGATCGCGCGCGTGGCGCCCGCGTCGAACTTGGCCTTCAGATTGGCGATGTCGCTCTCGACGCTCGCCGCCTCGGGGTGGCATTCGGGATAGGCCGCCACCGAAATCTCGAACGGATGGATCGCCTTCAGCCCTGCAACCAGCTCGGCAGCGTTGCGATAGCCCTGCGGATGGGGCGTGAACTTCGTCCCTTCGACGGGCGGATCGCCGCGCAGCGCAACGATATGCCGCACCCCGGCAGCCCAATATCCGCGGGCGATCTCCTCGATCTCGGCCTTGCTCGCCTCGACGCAGGTCAGGTGCGCCGCCGCGGGGATATCCGTCTCGCTCGCGATCCGCGCCACGGTGTGGTGGGTCCGCTCACGCGTCGAGCCGCCGGCGCCATAGGTGACGGAGACGAAACGCGGCTTGAGCGGCGCGAGCGTCTGGATCGCATTCCACAGCGTTTCTTCCATCTTCTCGGTCTTGGGCGGGAAGAATTCGAACGAGACGGCGGCGTCCCCCGCCAGGTCGGCGAACAGCGGAGCATCGAGCGCGCGGCGCGCTTCTTCGAGCTGGGTCAACGGTAGCGATGTCATGATACTGCCTTCAACTGGCTGCGCTGGCCGCGCAAGCCCAACCATAATTTGACGGTCAGCGCATCGCCGACCAGCGCCTCGACCCGGTCCAACCCCAGCCCGGCCGCGTGAAACCAGCCCCCGATCTGATCATCGTCGAAGCCGAGGCGGACATGCGCGTCGCGGCTGCGCAGATCCTCGCGCTCGTGACTGGCGAAATCGACGATCAGCAGGCGGCCGCCGGGCGACAGCAGCCGTGCGCTCTCGGTTATCGCCGCCGCCGGATGCTGGGCGAAATGGAGCACCTGGTGGAGGATGACGAGATCGGCCGAGCCATCGCCGAGCGGCAGCGCATACATGTCGCCCTGCCGCAGCTCGGCCTGGGCGAGCCCGGCTTCGGACAGCTTGACCCGGGCAAGGCGAAGCATCTCGGGGCTGCGATCTATTCCGAGCGCCGCCGAAGCCTGGCCGCCGACCAGTTCGATCATGCGGCCGGTGCCGGTGCCGATGTCCACCATCCTGCCGATCGGCGCATCGGCCAGCATATCGACGATGCGCTGCTCGACGGCGCTCTCGGGCACATGGAGCGAGCGGATCGCATCCCATTCCTCGGCATGTTCGGCAAAATATCGCGCTGCCGCGGCAGCGCGATCGGCGCGCACCGCGGCCAGTCGCGCACGATCCGCGACCGCCCAGACATCGTCGGCAGCGCGGTTCCAGTCGTCGATCGCCGCGAACAGCGGCGTGACGCACGCCTCGGCACCGAGGCCGAGGAACACCCAGCTGCCTTCCTTGCGGCGCACGCACAGCCCGGCATCCGCGAGTATCTTGACGTGGCGGGAAACACGCGGCTGGCTCTGCGTCAACACCTGCGCAAGCTCCCCGATCGACAACTCCATCGCGCGCAACAGATGGAAGATGCGCAGGCGGGTGGGGTCGGCAAGCGCCCGGAAGATGGAGAGGGCATCGCACGGCATATATTCACACATAAAGAAATCTTTATATGTGGTCAAGACGCTTGCCCAGCCCGGCAGTGGCGGGCATGCCGTTCACCGGGCGGAACGCCGCCATGTTTCAAATGTATGACCGGCGGCGGAACGATCCGCCCGAAAAGGGGATCTCTACAATGCGAGCTTCGGTGAGGATGATCGGCGCTGTTGCCGTTGGCCTGACGCTTTCGGCCTGCGCCACGACGGGGACCGACCGGCTCGCCGAGAAGGACCCGCTGGAGGGGTTCAACCGCGGCGTCTGGGCGGTCAACCGCGGCGCCGACAAGATCATCGTCAAGCCGGTGACCCAGGTCTACCGTGCTGTCGCTCCGAAGCCTGCGCGCGACGGCGTGCGCAACTTCTTCGCCAATGTGGGGGAGCCCTTCTCGTTCATCAACAATGTCCTGCAGGGCAAGGTTGACCGGGCGGTGCGCAATCTCGGCCGCTTCCTCGTCAACAGCACGGCCGGAATCGGCGGCCTCTTCGATCAGGCATCGCGCGCCGGCATCAAGCCCGCACCGGAGGATTTCGGCCAGACGCTCGCCATCTGGGGTGCCAATGGCGGTCCCTACCTAATGCTTCCGCTGCTCGGCCCCTCGACGCTGCGCGACGGCGTCGGGACCGGCATAGCGCAGTTCACCGACCCCTATCGCGTCTGCCTGAGCGAGTGTGGCCTGCCGCATGGCGTTCCGCTGGCGATGACCGCAACCCAGATCATCAGCGTGCGCGACGGGCTGATCGAGACGGGCGCGGACAACTTCCTTGAATCCAGCCTCGACCCTTATGCCGCAGCGCGGTCGGCCTATCTGCAGCGTCGGCGGGCCGAGATCCTCAACCAGGAAGGCGACGATGCAGCCGCCGAGGCAGCGGCCGCAGCCGATGCCGAGGCGAATCCCATCGGCGCCGAGGCCGGCTCTGCAGCGGACGCAGACGCCGGAATCCCTGATCCCGGCGCGGCTGCCCCGGCCGATCCGGCCGGCCCTGCAACTCAATCCGAACCGGCAGCGAAACCAAGTGATCCGGCCACTTCCGGGCCTTCGGGACAGCCGAATTAACTACCGGAACAAGAGACATTGCATCGCACTGCGCAAAACTGTAAGAAGTCCGAGCCTGTTTCGGGGGGAAACAAGCCTGAACGTGATTGGATCGTTCGAGCCACTCTCTTTTTTTAATTCACTTCCGGAGAATTCGATCATGAAGAAGATCGTTGCCCTTTCGCTTATCGCCGCCGCCTCGCTGTCGCTGGCTTCGTGCAAGAAGACCGAAACGACCGTCGAGAACAACACGACCGTCGTCGACAACACGGCCGACGCGGTGGTCGACACCAACGCTGCGATGGCTGATTCGAATGCGGTTGCTCCGGCGGACAACGCTTCGAACGCGATGTAATCGCGCTGGTAGCGGCTGTCTGACAGCCGCTACCTGAGCAGCAAGAAGGCCGTGCGCTCGCGCACGGCCTTTTTTGTGCCCGCAAGAGCCTGGACGTCAGCGGAAAATCGGCTGGCTCACCAACATCTCTTCGGCCGAGCAACTCTGCGCCGAGGGAGCCGTACCGGTCTTGCGAAGCGCCGCCAGCTCGGCCCGGGCCGCGACCATTGCGGTGGTATAGCCGGGTTCGGTGCGGACCACCGCCAGCGTTGCGCTTGCGACCATATGGCCAGCCTCGACCGCGCTCATGCTCGCCATCCCGCAGACGATCCTGCTCTCCCCATAGGCCCGCGCGCGCGCCATGATCGGTGCCGCGCGGTCATCGACCGCCTCGCCGAGGACCAATCCCCAGGTCCAGCCGCGGGTCGCATAATCCGACGGATAGCCATATTCCACGCCTTGGGGCGGAGACGCACAGGTCTCTCCCGAATCGAGCAGGAAGGGAGGCTTCTTCTTGTAATAGCCTTTCAGCTCGTTCGCCTCGCGCGCCGCGTCGCGCGATGCCTTCTCCAGCAGCGCCGCAGTTCTGGGCGCAGTTTGCGGAGTCATCACGACCCGTACCGCACAGGCAAAGCCGCGCATCATCGATGCGGTATCGACCGCGGCATCCGCGATCGCCATGTCCCAGCGCGCACTGCCCTTCAGCGCCCGCGTCAGCTTGAATATTTCCTGGTCGGCGACCCCTCGGGACTCCTGCGCGATGGGCGCCGGCGGCACCACGTCGATGAGGCTGAGAAAACCCGGCGGAAGGAACGCAACGCCGTCGGGAACAGCGGCGATCGTGACGCCCGCCGTTGCAAGCAAAGCCGCGGCCAACCCCTTGTAAAAGCCCTTCATCACCGCCCCCCTCGCTCAGGAGGCAGCTTTGCCCGCACCGTGCCTGCGGTCAATCGTCGTAATATCCGCCGTAGCGCTTGTTCTGGCCATAGCCGTAGCCATAGTCGCCGCCGATCAGCCCGGCGTCATAGCGGTTGAGCACGGTGCCTATGCAGGGTGCCGGAGACAACAGGCGGAAGCTGTCGCGCACTTCCTTCCGGGTGGTGACACCGTCCTCGACGATCATCAGATAAGCGTCGATCTTCTGGCTGATCACGACCGCGTCGTCATTGGCGAACACCGGCGGCAAGTCGCACAGGCACAGGGTATTCTCCGGCAGCTGGCGCATCGCCGCGATCAGCGAATCCATCCGCGCCGAGGAGACCAGCTCGTCCGATGCCGCGGCGTTCGGGAAGCTCGGAAAGATAGTCAGTTGCTCGTTGGCGATGGTCTTCGCCACTTCGCGGAGGTCGGTGATGGTGCCATCGAGGAAATGCGACAGCCCAACCTCTCCGCTCAGCTTGAAGTTGCGCGCGATCGTCGAGCGCCGCAGGTCGAAATCGAACAGGTAGGTGTGGAGCTCCGGCGTCCGCGCCAGGGCGGCTGCGAGGTTCGACGCGACGAAGCTCTTTCCGACCTTGGGCGTCGGCGACGTCACACCGATGATCTTCCAGCCGCGAGCGCGTGCGATTCGAAGCACCTGCGCGCGCAGCAGGGTGAAGGGTCGCGATCGGATATCCTTGCTGTCGAAGCCGTAGATGCCGGTCTCGCGCAGCGTCTCGAAGCCGGTGGCGCGATCGGCGGCGCCGGGCACGGAAGCGCCCGGTTCGACGCGTTGGGGCGGATCGAAGCTCATGCGCGGATCGCCCTGCGTCGGCTGAACAGGCGCGTTTTCTTGCGCTTGGCCGATCCGCGTCGCTTCGGCTTGAGCGTAGGGATCACCACCAGCGGACCGACACCGAGTATCGACTGAAGCGCGGCGCCGCCCCGGATCGGGCGGCGGATCAATTCGATCAGCAGCGCCAGGCCGAGGCCGAGCGCGGCCCCCACGGCAAGGCCGCCGACGATCAGCAACCCCCGGTTGGGCGAATTGGGCTCGTCCGGCATCGTCGGCGGGTCGACCAGCACCAGCCGCTCGCCGCGCTGCTCGGCATCCATCTTCTGCGCGGCTTCGGCGGCGAGCAGGTTGCCCGAGATTCGGTCGTAATTCGCGCGCAGGCCATCCGCCTTCGCTTCCAACTGGCGAATGCTCTCCTCGATCAGGGGAGCCCCGCTCTGCGCGGCCACGGTGGCATTGGCGCGCGACATATCGACCGACTTGGCACCCGACAGCGTAGCGATGGTGCGATTGTTCGCGGCGATCTGCGCGCTGATCGCGGGATTGTTGCGCGGGCTGCCATTGGCCTTCGCCGCAGCGCGGGCCTCCGTCAGCTTCTGCTGGGCGGCGATCACGTCGGGATGATTGTCCGAATAGAGCGCCTTGGCCGATGCGAGCCCAGCCTCGGCCTGGATGACGCGATCATCGGCATTGGTGCTGTTGCTGTTCAGCTTGCCCTGCAGCTCTGTATTCTCGCGCTGCAGCTGGGCGATCTGCACATCATAGTTGGACGTCGAGGGCAGGAAACCGCCGATCCGTGACAGGGCGAGCCCGTTGCGGCTCTTGATGTCGGCGAGCTTGCCTTCGAGTTCGGCGATCTGTCCCTGGATCTGGGCGGCCTGGTCGCGCAGGAAACCGACGGTCGCATCGGCCTGCGCCGACAGTTGCGAGCTGTCGAGCTTCAGCAGCTTCTCTGTGAACTGCTGCGTCACCGCCTGCGCCTTGGCCGGATCCGAATAGGTGAAGGACACGGAAAAGGCGATCGTGCTCGAATCGCCGCGGCGGGCCGCAAGCTTGTCGATATCGGCGGTGACAGGCGTGATCGCCGTGGCCTTGCGCATCATATCGATGATCGACGACAGCGACTTCTTGCGCCGCTCGGACGTATAGAGATCATTGTTCTGGATCAGCTCGATCAGGCCCGGACGGCTTAATATCTGCTGCTGGATCTTGGCGATGCGCTGGTCGATCAGGTCGTTCACCGACGCGGCCGCGATCTGCTCCGGCAGTTCCTTCGACTCGACCACGACCGTGGCGGAGGACTGGTAATGCGCGGGCAGGCCGTAAGCGAGGCCGAGCCCGGTCAGCGCACTCACCCCGAACGGAATCAGGACGAACCAGCGCCGCTGGTACAATATCCGCGGCAGATAACGGAGCAGGCCATCGGCCAAATCGCCATCGGCCGACGGATCGACATGCTCGGTCATTGCGACCGCGGCAGCGTCAGGATGGCGTAGAGATCGCCGCCATAGTCCGCCCTGATCTGGCGGCCGCCAAACACGTCGCGGTAGCGGCCCTCGCTGCCCAGCTTGAGCCGTGGCGTCATCTGCCAGTCGAAGCCGCTGCGTATGCTGACATATTCGCGGGTCGGGATAGTCCCTGCCTGCGACTTGCTGCGCGCGTAACTACCGTTCGCGGAGAAGCCGAGTTTCTCGGTCAGCCGGCGGTTATAGCTGATGCCGAGCTGCGTGCGTTCCACCGTGCTGCCGGCGCCCGATCCACTCACCGAGCGGTCGGCATAGAGGCAGAAATTATCCTTCACGCCCTTGTGGCAGAGGTTCACCGTGCCGGAGAGCCCCTTGCTGCTCTCGTCGCGGGCTTTTGGGAGCGTGAGATCGCTGAACGACATGCCCAGCGAGGCATCGAAATGCCAGGTGGGACTGAGTTCGGTCGAGAAGGTGACCGACGGCTGCATGACCATCGTGCTCAGGCCCGGCGTGTCATAATCGATGCGGTAGACCGAGCCGCTGAGGCCGATCTTCGATCGCGAGCTGATCGCATGCTGCCAGGCGACGCTCCCGCCGATATTGTCGGAATCACCGCCGGCTGGGCCGCTGCCATAGCGAGTCGCCGTGGCGCCGCCGTTGGCGGAAAGCGTGTCCTTGGGGCCGACCTGATATTCCCAGCCGCCGCTGACGCTATAGGTGTCGGCGCGCCGCCGCAGGCCGATCAGGTTGACATCGGTATCGTCGATCGGGGCGCCCGTCACTATGTCGTCGCTCTGGCCGATCACCTCGCTGTCATAGCGCAGCGCGCCATATATGCTCAGCTTCGGCGTAACGCGCTGCTGGACCGCCAGCTCGCCACCATATTGATTCGAATTTCCGTAACGGCGCAGATATTCCGTGCGCTCATAGTGACCGGAGAGCTCGACCACGCCCTTTTCGGTCCGCTTCGTGAGCTTCGGCGCGACGGTAGCCTCGACATAGCCGCTCGCCAGGTCGCTGCCCGGCGACAGGAAGGGATTGATGTCATAACCGAGCCGGACAGTCGTATCGACCGACAGCTTCGCAGGACCGGCGCAGGCCGGAGCGCCCATGGCCAGCGCCACGAACGCGGCAGCGCACGAACCGGCGGACAGCCTGGAACCCGCGTTCATGGCACCACCACCGTATCGCCGCTTTGCAGTTCCACGATCGCCCCCTGGAGATCCGCGCTCGAAGGCGAACCCTTCATCGCGCTGTCCAATCGAACCTCGATCACCTGGATCTGACCGCCATTCTTGCGATATATCTTGACCTTGCTGAGATCGGCGAACTCGGTCGGTCCGCCGGCGACGCTGATCGCCTCGAGCACGTTGACATAATGACCCGGGGTGAAGGCGCCCGGCGTCCGCACCTTGCCGGCTACCGAGAAGCTCAGGCCACTGGGATTCTTCACCGACACCGTCACGCGCGGCACCGAGTTTCGATATTGATCGGACAGTCCTGCGACGATCACGCCTTCGAGGTCCGTAGGAAGCTTGTTGAGCGCATCGATACGGCCGACCAGCGGAAAAGACACGCTGCCGTCGGGCAGCACCTTCAAGACGCGCTGGAGCCGCTCGTCGCCCCACACATATATCTCGATCTCGTCGCCCGGATTGATGCGATAGGGCTTGAGCGGGGGCGCGCCGGGTGCCGGCGGTCCCACCATGGCGAGAGCCGGCGACGGGAGCAGCATTGCACCTGTCACGGCCAGCAGCGCCGCCCCGATCGTCCCCCGTTTACGCATTACAACCCCATCGCCCTCCGCATCAGACCGACTCCCGCCGGGTCGCCCGACGCATGTCGGAACACGGCTCCTGTCGATCAATTGCGGTTCCGCTGCACAATTGCCCCAAAAACGCGGCGCTTGAAACAGAAAAAACCCACACAATCGGGGACTTTGCAGAAGCTAACAATTGCCGCGACGCATCCACGCAACCCTCGCCCCGACATAGGCTCCAATGCTTAACAGGCGATTGATGATCCGGGCGAGCCCGAGTCCAGGGGGCCGATCGGACGAAAGCTGGTGCGGGCGGGGGGACTCGAACCCCCACAGGTCTCGCGACCTTACGGATTTTCATACCACTTCGGCTTTCGCCGCCGGGCCGCGAGACCCGTTCGTGGTCTGGACTATCCCTTCGCCCTATCCGCTTTGCGTGGACGTAGGCGCTGCCCGTCTAGTCTCTACACCTTCCGCCGGAGGAAATACTCCGGCGGCTTGGCTCGGGATCACCAGGAATCAGGCTTCCCCGAATTTGAGCAGTTCTGCATCGCCGGTTTCCCGGCGAGCACTCGATCGATGGTTCAAGTCCGTTGCGTCTACCAATTTCGCCACGCCCGCAGCGTCGCATGCGGGTGAATAGCTACCGCCGCACGGACCGCCAAGCACGAATCGGTGTCGGCCGAATCGGGCCTCGCCTCAGACGTTGAGGCGGAGCCGCATTTCCTTGCCCGGCTTGAAATAAGGAACGCGCTTGGCCGAAACCGGCACCGTATCGCCAGTACGGGGATTGCGCCCCACCCTCGCTTCACGGCTGCGCGTAGAAAAGGCTCCGAAGCCGCGCAGTTCGACGCGTCCGCCTTCCGCCAGTCTCTTGCTAATCGCGTCGAAGAGAGTTGAAACGATTTTTTCAACTTCTTTCGGCGAAAGATCGGGATTGTCCTGCGATAGCAGCTGAACCAACTCGGATCTTATCACTAAGCCATCCCCCCTTGACGTGATAGCCGATCCGGCAGGTGCTTTTCCGGCACAATCGGCTCTGCCATCGACAGACTTACCCCGTTAAGCCCCGTCACATTTCCTATGTAACGATAAAAGCCTCGTTAAATCAATCATAGTTCAGCGTGGCTTCGTCCCGCAGTAATGGCCGCTGTTCAGCCTTGCGACAGAACCTCCACCGCAATAGACGAATTCTTCGTCGCCCGGGCCAAAGCTTGGCCGGCCTGAAAGGATCGCTGATGCAGCACCGCCTTGTTCTCTGCTCGATCGTCACGTTTTCGGTCGCCGCGCCGGCGCTCGCGGCACCGCTGCCCAAGCCAGCAGCTTTCGGGATCTGTTCGGCTTGCCACAAGGTTGAGAAGGGCGCGCCCAATTCGATCGGCCCGAACCTGTACGGTATCGGCAACACCAAAGCAGGCGAGGTGCCCGGCTTCGCCTTTTCGCCGGCGATGAAGAACTCGAAGGTCAAATGGACGCGAATCAACCTGATCGCGTTCATACAGGAGCCGCAAAAGACCGTGCCCGGCACCCGCATGCCATTTGGCGGCCTCAAGAACCCCGCCTCGGCAGCGGCAATTGCCGATTATATCCTTTCGCTCAAATAAGTTCGACCGGGCCGGCAAGCATGCCGGCCGGAACGCGCACTGGGATCGACGATCCCACGCCACCGGACGCGCGTTATGCTGTCGCGACCTCGATGATCGCGTACCAAAGACCGGCCGAGCTGACGAAGGCAAAAGCGATCCCGAGGACGTTGAAGTCGCTGAACTTCACCACATGACTGCGCCGGGTGCTCCAAAGGGGATGAGGCCCCTGTGCGGGCCGCGAAACGGCGTTCATGCATCTTCTCCCAACTCTTGTGACCGGCGTAATGCTCTCTCGGCGAAAGTCTATATAAATCGATATTGCGCTGCAGTATAAACGCAATTTCCGCATGCTGCGGCGCATATAACGACAATTAACAACGGACTTATTTACTGCGTAAATAAAAACAACGAAGAACTTTACTCAAGAAAACTTCATATTAACCCTTTTATACGAAACCATCCACTTTACGATATCGATCTATTGGTAACGTTTTATGTAATAAACCTTCAATTGCTTATCCATAGCGTCTTGTTTTTATACTTGGGCAGCAAGAGGGCGATGCTGGACCTCGACTCAGCGATGAAGGCTGCGGACCGACCGAGCAGGCAAAATATCGCATCACACCAGACGGACGACTGCGCCGTTACCGGGATGGACGCTCCCGCGGCCCCGGCGGCGGCCCGTGGCGCACCTCGACTGACCGCACGAACTGGGGCAGGGACTCGCAGCGCAACTTCCCGGACCCTGGGCACGTAAAGACCAGGGACGAGGGGGGAGCAGCTTATGTCATTTCTATGCGCCTGGGGTTTCCATCGATGGGCAAGGCGGCCAGCAACGCTCAATCCGGCGCGGCTCGTTCATCGCTGCAAACGCTGTTGTGGCGTCCGTATCACAAAGAACGGGTAGATCACGCCAGATGGCGATGCCTGCGTCCGAAGCCGGGAGCGACCGGAAGAAGGTATCAGGGTCGATCGACCGAAGGGCCGGATGGTGGAGGGGACTGGATTCGAACCAGTGTACGCTTGCACGGGCAGATTTACAGTCTGCTGCCTTTAACCACTCGGCCACCCCTCCGAGGCGCCAAAAGCGAGGCGGCTCAATGGCCAATCGGAACCGGCCTGTCAACGCCAACCCACCCGAAAAAGATCAGTGCTCGCGATGCTTGCCTAGCCGGGCGCCGGATCGCTAAGGCGGGTGTATGCGCAGAGGCCATCGTCCATCCCAGTCCGTACAGGGCCGCCCCCGTTTCTGGGGCCGCCACGCCGTCATTGCCGCGCTGGCAAATCCCGCGCGCACCGTCCGCCGCATGTGGGGCACGCGCGAGGCGCTATCCGCGCTCGACCTGCCGCCGGTGATACCGGTGACCTATGCCGACGTCGCCGATCTCGGCCGCCTGGTGCCTCATGATGCACCGCATCAAGGGCTGGTGATCGAGGTCGACCCCCTGCCCGACATCTGGCTCGGCGACCTGCTCGATGCCGCGCAAGGCAACAGGCGGCCGCTCGTAATTCTCGACCAGGTCACCGATCCCCATAATGTCGGCGCGGTCCTGCGATCGGCCGCGGCGTTCGATGCTGTCGGCATCATCACCCAGGACCGCAACGCTCCACCAGAATCGGGTGCGCTGGCGCGCTCGGCCTCGGGCGCGCTCGAACTCGTGCCCTGGGTGCGGGTCGTGAACCTGGCTCGCGCCCTCGACGAGGTCGGTGAAGCCGGCTTCTGGCGGATCGGCCTTACCGGCCATGCCAAGGGCACGCTGGCCGAAGTGATGGGCGAGGCGCGAATCGCGATCGTGCTGGGCGCCGAAGGCGAGGGCATGCGCCAGAACACCGAAGCGCATTGCGACGAGCTGGCGAAACTCCCGATCAGCCCGCGCGTCGAGAGCCTGAACATCTCGAACGCCGCCGCTATCGCGCTCTACGCGATCACCACGCGCAGCTAGCGCTCCGCTGGTTGTTTGTTTGGCCCTCAAACGCCGGGCGGTCAGCATCCGCTGACCTTGGCTTCCTCGCAATAAGCTCGGGCGGCCGTTCGGCCTTGCGAAGGCCTACGGCCTCCGACACCAAAGTTCAGCGTCGAAAGCAAGTGGTTCGAAGAGACAAGCGCGAACAGCGCGTCCGAGCGCTAGCGAGGAAGCCAAGCAGGGCGGATGCCCTGCGCCCGGCGTCTGAGGGCCTATCAAAAAACCGAAGGCTGAGCCCCGGCTCAGTCTTCCGGCGCGATCGTGACGATCATGCCGTCCAGCTCGTCGGTCATCGCGAGCTGGCACGACAGCCGCGAGCGCTCGTCGCGATGATCGCTGCTGTCGAGCAGGTCATTCTCGTCGTCGCTCATCTCTGGCAGAAGCCCGCTGAACGCTGGATCGACGAAGACATGGCAGGTCGCGCAGGAGCAGCAGCCGCCGCACAGCGCCAGCAGCTCGTCGACACCATTGTCACGGATGACTTCCATCACGGACAGGCCAGCCTCGACTTCGAAGACCGATTCATCGCCCTCACGCGTGACGACAACCAACTTGGGCATTAGCACTCCCCGGCAAATGGATGCGGATTTGGCGCGGCTATGTCGTGCGTCCGCCATGAAATCAAGTGCAGGAGATGAAATGAGTCTATCCGCGGAGCAATTACGGCGCAGCCTGGATGCTTTGGCCAAGGTCGAACATGCCTTTGCCACCCGGATCGAGGCGATCGGCTATCCCGAGCCGCGGATTCGCGCACGCGGATATCAGACGCTGCTGCGCACCATCGTCGGCCAGCAGGTAAGCGTTGCCGCGGCGAACTCGATCTGGGCGAAGCTCGAGAAGCTGGTCGGTGCGGGGCTCGCACCCGAAGCGGTGGCGGTGGCGCCGGACGACCTGCTGCGGCAATGCGGACTGTCGCGCCAGAAGGTCAGCTATGCGAAAAGCCTCGCCGAGCATGTCGCCAGCGGTCATATCGATTTCGACGCCCTCCCCGCCGATGACGAGGAAGCCATCGCGACGATGACCGCGATCAAGGGCATCGGCCGCTGGTCGGCGGAAATCTACCTGCTCTTCGCCGAAGGGCGCGGCGACATGTGGCCGGCGGGCGACCTCGTCGTCCGCATCGAGGTCGGCAACCTGCTCAGCCTCCCCGAGCGGCCCACCGAAGGCGAGACGCGCCGTCTGTCCCAACCCTGGAGCCCTCACAGAGGCGCTGCCACGCTGTTTGCCTGGCACAGCTATTCGACCCGCGCGAAGGCGGCCAAGGCGGCAATGTAGCCGCCTCTGCCGCTCGGGAAGCAGCTCAGCCCCTCAGCCGCGCGCCCAGCTTCGTCGCGGCGGCGACGATCTTCTCGGAAATCGCCTGCAATTCCGCATCTGTGAAGCTTTTTTCCGAAGGCTGCAGCACGACCTCGATCGCAACCGACTTCTCGCCGTCGGCCACGCCCGCGCCCATGAAGATGTCGAACAGCCGGGCATCGGCGATTGTCGCCTTGTCGGCGCCGCGCACCGCCCGGAGCAGTTCGTCGCCCGGTCTGTCGGCGGCGATCAGAAAGGCGAAATCGCGGCGCACGGCCTGCAACGCCGGTGGTGCATAAGCCTCGCGCATGTGATCGGCCGATGCGCGCTTCGTCGGGATCGCGTCGAGGAAGATCTCCGCCGCAACCGCCGCCCCTTCCATGTCGAAGGCGCGCGCGATTGCCGGGTGGAGTTCGCCGAACTCGGCCAGGACGGTCTTGGGCCCCAGCCGCAGCGTTCCCGAGCGACCGGGATGATAGACTCCGGCCGACACCGTCTCGAACAGCTGGAGCCGGTCGACCGGCGCCCCCGCAGCGGCCAGCAGTGCGACCGCCTCGGCCTTGGCGTCATAAGCATCGAATGCCTGCGCGCGGCCGGTTCGCCAGTCGCGCGGCACGCGATCGCCCGACAATAGCAGGCCCAGGGTGACGCTTTCACGGTCGGCGAGATAACGGCGGCCTATTTCGAACAGGCGAATGCTGTCGGCGCCGCGATCGGCGTTGCGCCGTGCCGCGGCGATCAGCCCCGGCAGCAGCGACGCCCGCATGACCTTGAGATCCTCGCTGATCGGATTGGCCAGCGTCCAGCCGCCGCCGCCGAACGGCGCGGCCTCGGCCTCGCTGATGAAGCTCCACGTCACGGCCTCGTTCAGGCCCCGCGCCGCGGCGGCACGGCGGGCGCGGCGTTCGATCATCTGCGCCTGGGTGGCGGTGGGGCGCGCGACGCCATCGCCACGGGGCAAGGGCGTCGACGGGATATTGTCGATGCCGATGATGCGGACGACTTCTTCGACAAGGTCAGCCGGCCCATCGATGTCACGGCGCCAGCTCGGCACGGAGACGGTCCACACCGCGTCGATGCCAAAGCCGAGCGAGGTGAGGATCGCCCGCTGTCGATCGGCTTCCACGGACAGGCCGGCGAGCTTGCCGGTGAGCGCCGGATCGTAGCGCAGCGCCTTGGTGCCCGAAGGCGGCTTGCCTGCCTCCACCACCGCCGTAGGGGCGCCGCCGCAGATGTCCAGGATCAGCCTGGTCGCGATGGCAAGGCCAGCGCCGAGGAACTGCGGATCGACGCCGCGCTCGAAGCGGCTGCGCGCATCCGAGGTGAGGCCCAGCTTCTGGCCCGTTCGTGCGATCGACTCCGGGACGAAATAGGCACATTCGATCAGCACGTCGGTGGTGGCGGCAGTCACGCCCGACCGCTCGCCGCCCATGATGCCGCCGATATCCTCGGCGCCTTGGGAATCGGCGATCACCGTCATCGTCTCGTCGAGCACGTAGCTCTTGCCGTTGAGCGCAAGCACTTCCTCGCCCGGCTTCGCCTTGCGGGCCACCAGCGGGCCGTCGAGCTTGGCGAGATCATAGACGTGCAAAGGCCGGCCATGATCGAGCATCACGTAATTGGTGATGTCGACCAGCGCTGAAATGGGCCGCTGTCCCACCGCGACCAGCCGCTTGCGCATCCATTCGGGGCTGTCGCCGTTGACCACGCCCTTCACCGCCCGGCCAAAGAAGGCGGGGCAGCCCTCCGCGTCGTCGGTGCGAATCTCGATCGGACACTCGCCCTGGCCTGATATGGTCGGCACGTTGAGCGACTTCAGCGTACCGAGCCCCGCCGCCGCGAGATCGCGGGCGATGCCCCGCACGCCCATGCAATCCTGCCGGTTCGGTGTGACCGCGACGTCGATCACCGGATCGGCAAAGCCTGCCCAGTCGACATAGACCGCGCCGAGCGGCGCATCCGCGGGAAGCTCGATGATGCCATCATGCGACTCGCCCAGCTCGAGTTCGCGCATCGAGCACATCATGCCACGCGATTCGACTCCGCGAATGGCTGCAACCTTCAACGTGACGTCCAGCCCGGGCACATAGTCGCCCGGCCGACCCAGCACGCCGACCAGCCCGGCGCGCGCATTGGGCGCACCGCAGACGATCTGCAGAGGCTCGCCCTCGCCTGCATCGACAGACAGGACCTGGAGCTTGTCGGCCTGCGGATGCGGCGCAGCGCTCAGGACCCGCGCGATACGGAACGCGCCAAGCTTCTCGGTCGGATCCTCGACGCCCTCGACCTCCAGGCCGACCTTGGTCAGACCCTCGAGGATCGCCGCCAGGCTCGCTTCGGTTTCAAGATGCTCCTTGAGCCAGGACAGGGTGAACTTCATGCGCCCACTCCCCCGCTCAGCGTGGGTACGTCGAGTGCTGCGAAGCCGTAATGGCGCAACCAGCGCAGGTCGCCGTCGAAGAAGGCGCGCAGATCGTCCATGCCATATTTGAGCATGGCCAACCGATCTATGCCGCATCCGAAGGCGAAGCCCTGCCACTCGTCGGGATCGAGCCCGCAGCTGGCGATGACCCGCGGATGCACCATCCCCGATCCCAATATCTCCATCCAGCCGCCATTGCCGGCGGCCGGATCGCCGCCAATTACGCGCCGGCCCTTCTCCCAGGTGAAGCCGACATCGACTTCGGCCGACGGTTCGGTGAACGGGAAGAAGCTGGGGCGCAGCCGCAGCACGATGTCCTCGCGCTCGAAGAAGGCCTTCACGAAGGTCTCGAGCGTCCATTTGAGATGGCCCATATGGATGCCGCGATCGATGACGAGTCCCTCGACCTGGTGAAACATCGGCGTGTGGGTGGCATCCGAATCGGAACGATAGGTGCGGCCGGGCGCAATGATGCGAATCGGGGGCTTCTGGCTCATCATCGTGCGGATCTGAACCGGCGAGGTGTGGGTGCGCAGCAGCATCTTCTTCCCGTCGGCCTGATCGGGGAAATAAAAGGTGTCGTGCATCGCCCGTGCCGGATGGGTCTCCGGGATGTTAAGCGCGGTGAAGTTATGCCAGTCGTCCTCGATCTCGGGACCGGTGGCGACCGCGAAACCCAGGTCGGCGAAGATCTCGGCGAGTTCGTCCATCACCTGCGCGACCGGGTGCACCGATCCCGGCGCGCCCGGTGAGACCGGCAGGCTCATGTCCAGCGTCTCGGTCGCCAGCCGCGCATCGAGCACCGCCGCTTCCAGCGCCGCCTTGCGATCGGCAATCGCGGCGGTGACGGCCTCGCGCAGCGCGTGGATCCTGGGGCCCTCGGCCTGGCGCTGTTCGGGCGTCATCCCGCCCAGCGTCTTCAGCAGAGCGGTGATGTTGCCCGACTTGCCGAGCATCCGCACCCGGATTGCCTCGAGGTCGGCGAGTGACGCCGCCGATGCGATCTCCGAAAGCGCTTCCTGATCGTCTGCCACTAACCCACCCTTGTCATTCATGCGCCCGCCCGTAGCGGGCAGCGTCGGCCCATAGCAAGCCCCTCCCCTGAAGGAGAGAGGCCTTTGTCATCTCACCATGCCCAAAACAAAAAGGGCGCGGTGACCTTGGCCACCGCGCCCTCCCTGATCTTGTTTCCGAAGGCTCAGGCCGCGATGCGGGCGCCTTCGGGCAGGGCAGCCTTGGCTTGCGCGATGATGAGCGAGAAGGTCTCGCCCTCGTGCATCGCGATGTCGGCCAGGACCTTCCGGTCGAGTTCGACGCCGGCCAGCTTCAGGCCGTGCATGAACACGCCGTAGGTCAGGCCTTCGGCGCGGACCGCGGCATTGATGCGCTGGATCCACAAGGCGCGGAACGAGCGCTTCTTAACCTTGCGGTCGCGATACGCATATTGCCCGGCCTTCTCGACCGCCTGCTTGGCGATACGGATGGTGTTCTTGCGGCGGCCATAATAGCCCTTCGCCTGCTCAAGTACGCGCTTGTGCTTGGCGTGGGTGGTCGTACCGCGTTTGACGCGTGCCATTTACCGGCCCTCCTCAGTTCAGGCCGTACGGCGCCCACAGCTTCACACGGGCCGTATCGGCCTCGGCGAGAACAGTGGTGCCGCGATTCTGGCGGATATATTTTGCGTTGTGGCTGATCAGCCGGTGGCGCTTGCCGGCGACGCCATGCTTCACCTTGCCGGTGGCCGTGAGCTTGAAGCGCTTCTTGACGCCGCTCTTGGTCTTGAGTTTGGGCATTTTCGTCTCCTGCTATGCGACGGTTGCAGACAGCCACGGCAGCCCATACAGCCGGGCGGTCCATCAAATCGCGGAAGCGCGGGCCTATAAGGGCCTCGGCCACGCATTGCAACACCCGCGGAACCTGTGCCGCCGGTAAGTTGTTTCAACAGGTCATGGTCGTCGAACCCCATCCCCCGATCGAGGTTCCCGCAAACGGCTCGGGGCCTCCAGTGCCGGCAGCGAAACGCCGGCACGATCCGGCGAATCTCACGCTCGCGATCGGGTTCGGCGTCGTGGCGACGATCGTCGGCCTGATCGTCCTGGCCTGGTTCATCCTGTTCGTCACGAAGGGCCGCTTCCTCAAGCCGACCTTCGAGTCGATCGCGAGCCGGATGACCGAGCGGCAGGTCAAGGTCGCCGGCGACTTCCAGTTCTACTTCGACATCATCGACGCACGCTTCGTGGCCGACGGCCTCACCGTCTCCAATCCGCGCTGGGCCAGCCTCCCCAACGTCTTCGAAGCGAAACATATCGCAGCGCGGATCGACACCATCCCGACTCTGTTCGGCAAGCGCCAGGCCGAGTGGCTGGTACTCGATGGCGGCAAAGTGGACGCCGAGTGGGACAAGCAGCGGCGCAACACATGGACCTTCGGCGATCCCGATGCGAAGGGCGCGCCCTTCCAGTGGCCGGTGATCGGTCGAGCCGACGTGACCGATACCCAAATACGGTACATCGATCCGCAGCTGTTCCTGCGTACCGACATCGACGTGGGCGACATCGCCGCGGGCGGTCGTCGCATCGAGGGCCGGGTACCCTTCACCGGCACGGGCACGCTGCGCGACAAGCCCTTCACCATGTATGGCGCGCTGCTGTCACCGAACTCCACCGTGCGGTTCGGCCGCACCAATTTCGAGATGCACGCGAAGTCGGGCCGCACCTATCTCGACCTCGACGGCATGCTGCCGGCTGCTACGCAGATCGAGGGGTCCGATCTCGACCTCAAGGTGCGTGGTCCAAACGTCCGCCAGCTGTTCGATTTTCTCGGCGTCGCCGCGCCGGATACGCGCTCTTACTGGTTCACTTCCAAGCTGACGAAAGCTGGCGGCGAGTGGCGCTTCACGCGCATCAACGGACGCTATGGCGTGAGCGACCTGCACGGGCGGATGACGATAAGCTTCCCCAGGGAGCGGCTGTTCATCGACGCTGCGCTGAACTCGAACCTCGTCGACATCATCGATGTCGGCCCGTTCATCGGCTACGCACCCCAGGCGCTGGCGGCGCAGGGCGCGCAGGCCGCGGTCGCGCAGACCGGCGGCACGCCCCGCATCCTGCCCGACGCGCCGCTGCGCATCGAGTCGATCAAGACCTATGACGCGCGGATACGCTACAAGGTGAGGGATTTCCGGACTCCGAAATTCCCGGTATCGAACGTGGATCTCACCTTCGGTCTCGATCACAGCCTGATGACGCTGTCGCCGCTGACGCTGGATGTCGCTGGGGGCCACCTTGCTTCCGATATCAGCATCGACGCACGGGTTCCCGCGGTGGTGACCGATTACGACATTCGCCTGTCGCCCACACCGATGGGAAGGCTGTTCGCCGGTTTCGGGGTCAATCAGGCCGGCACGACGGGCACGGTCAAGGCCCGAATCCAGATGAAGGGCACCGGCGATACGCTGCACGATTCGCTCGCCACGTCGAACGGCCGGATCGCGATCATTCTGCCCAAGGGGACCTTCTGGACGCAATATATCCAACTGTCGGAGTTCGACCTGGGCGTGTTCCTGCAAAAACTCATGCAGGACAAACTGAAGAAGCCGGTGGAAATCAATTGCGGCCTGATCGGCTTCACGGTCCGTGATGGCGTCGCTGCCGCCGATCCGATCCTGATCGATACCGACAAGAATGTGATGACGGCCAAAGGCGGGTTCAGCTTCAAGGACGAATCGCTGGACCTCGCCTTCCGAGCCGACGGCAAGAAGTTCAGCCTGTTCTCCGGCCAGTCGCCGGTCGGCATCAAGGGCTATTTCGCTCGGCCGGGCATCAACATCCTGAGCCCGCAGCTACTGGCACGCGGCGGGGCCGGGTTGGCATTGGGGATCGTCGGCACCCCGCTTGCCTCGGTGCTTGCCTTCATCGACATCGGCGACGCCAAGTCGGCAGCATGCGGGCCAGTCCTCGCCGGTGCCCAGGCGAGCGCAATGCGCACCAAGGGCGGCAAGCCTCGCAAGGATGTCGGCACTGTGCGCGAGAGCCGCCAGAAGGCGGCAGATCGCAAGCAGCCTTCGGAGAACGGGCTGTAAGGCGCAGTCGCTCGACCAAGGGCGGCGAGACATGGGTCGGCACTGAACACCAGCTGGTGATCAGTCCGCCGTCCCGGCGTAGGTCGGGGTGATGAGATTGGGGTTGGTGGCAAAAGGGCGGCCGAACGAGATCGCATCGGCCTTGCCGCTTTGCAGATAAGCAGCGGCGCTGCCTCCCGTAACCGCCGTTCTGGTCAGCTCCGCATCCGGGCTGAGCACGAACCCCGCGTACCTTTGGTGGGGAGATCATCTTAAATTTRTGATCAACTACATAGAACGCAGGCGTATGATCTGCCTAGCTATCGTCGCATGGAGCATTGTCCGCAGGGCTATGATCGAATACAGCTTCGCGTTTTCAGGGGGGTATCTGGATGACAGCGACTACGCCGCTCGCCAAGGCGTCCCGAAAACCGAAGGCAAAGCCGCACGAGACCGATGCTGACGGCAACAAGCGACCGTCCGCCAAGCAGTTCCGCTTCGGGTATCTCGTGCATGACGTATCGCGCATCCGCCGTTCGGTGATGGATGACGTCATGCGCCCCTATGGGATCACCCGCGCCCAGTGGTCGATGTTGAGCACATTGTCCCGCGGCGGCAATAACGGGATGATGCAGGTCGACATCGCCCGCCTGCTCGAAGTCGGAAAGGTCACAGTCGGCGGACTGGTCGACCGGCTTGAGGCAAGCGGCCACGTCGAACGCCGTGCCGATGCCGAAGATCGCCGGGCCAAGCGCGTCTTCATCACCGAAAAGGGTTATGACGTAATTCGGCTGATGGTAACGGTCGCATCCAAGATCAACCGCCGGGTCCTGAAGGGCCTGACGCCGATCGAGGTTGAAACGGTCGAGCGCGCCCTGCTTCAGGTGAAGCGCAACCTCAAGGAGATCGCCGAAGAAGTAGCGCCCGAGGGAGGCAATTGGGCGAAACGCATAGCCGTGGCGGAGCCTGATACAGGCTTCGGTGAATGATGTTCCTGGTCCTCGCGCGCGACCGGCCAAGCGCGCTGGGGCTGAAGAACATGTGCATCCTCCACACAAGCCGAACCGATGATCAGCCGAGCCTGATGCTCATGCTCGCCCGAAAAAATGCCCCGGGCAGTGTCGCTGCCCTTGCGGATCTCAGCGACGGCGCGCCTCGTATATGGCGAGCGTCTTCTGCGCCTGCTTGAGATGGGGGATGTCGAGCATCTTGCCGTCGAGGCCGAGCGTCCCCGAGTCCGGGTTGGCCGCGAACAGATCGACCACCCGGCGTGCGAAATCGACCTCCTCGGAGGATGGCGAGAAGGCGTGATTGATGCCATCGACCTGCGCCGGGTGGATTGCGATCCGTCCTGAAAATCCCTCCGCACGCGCGGCGCGCGAGCTGGCAATCAGGCCGTCATTATCGCGGTAGTCGACGAACAGTGTATCGACTGCCTCCACTTTCGCCGCATGCGCGCCGAGCAGGCAGAGCGACCGCACCATCCGATAGGTCAGCGCCCAGCCGCCGCTGGCGTCGGTATTGCCGCTCGCGCCTATCGCGGAGGACAGATCCTCGGCCCCCCAGGTGAGGCCGTAGAGTCGCTCCAGCCCGGCTCCGGCGTAATCGCCGAGCCGGAAAGGCGAGATCGCCGTCTCGGTCGCGACCGGCAGGATCTGTATGGATCCTCTTTCCACGCCCGACGCAGTCTCGAGAGCGTCGAGATAATGGCTGACCTTCGCCACGTCCTCCGGACCATCGACCTTGGGCAGCATGATGCCATCGGGCGCGGCCGGGACGATCGCGGCGAGATCATCGAGGGTCCAGGGGGTATCGAGCGGATTGACCCGCACCCAGAGCTGCGACGTGCGCCTCGCCTTCGGCCGATCGGCGATGAAGGCTGGCACCATCTCGCGCGCGACCGGCTTGCGGGCAACCGCCACCGCGTCCTCGAGATCGAAGATGAACGCATCGGCCGCGACGCCATCGACCTTGCCCAGCTTCTTCTCGCTGTCGCCCGGAATGAACAGAAAGGAGCGAAGCGGCAGGGTCATGCGACGTCCTTCGGCTTCTTGAGCTGCAGGCCCGAGCGTTTGCACGACGCGACGAGTTCGTCCTTCTGGTTGAACGCCTTGTGGAGAAAGGTGACGATTCCCTGGTCGGGGCGCGACCTGGATTCGCGCAGTTCGATCACCTCGGTCACGACATGGATGGTATCGCCATGGAACAGCGGCGTCGGGAAGCGCACCTCGTCCCAGCCCAGGTTCGCAACCGCGGTGCCCAGCGTCGTATCGCCGACCGAAATCCCGACCATCAGCCCGAGCGTGAACGCCGAGTTGACCAGGCGCTGCCCGAAAGGCGTGCCCTTCATATATTCCTCGTCGAGGTGAAGGAGCGCCGGATTGTGCGTCATCGCCGTGAACAGGACGTTGTCGGTCTCGGTCACCGTCCGGCGGATCGGGTGGTGAAACACCTGCCCGACCGTCAGCTCGTCAAACCATACTCCAGCCATCAGCTCATCAACCCCAAGATCGCTGCGTTTCCCTTCCCCGCTCGCAAATCAAATCGCATGCTTACCATTTTGCCAGCTTGCGGATGCCGCGCAAGCCGGTCAACCATTGCCAACACTGCGCTCCACCCCAAACGTAAATCGGGCTCTCGTCGATAATCTAAAGATCGACTTCGAGATCGCCGGCCTGCTCCCGGCACGTCAGCACCGTAAGCGGCTTGGGCGTAATCGGCGACATCGAATGGCCGTCCTCCAGGCTGAAGCGTGCACCATGATGTGGACAGATGATGCTGTTGCCGCGCACCCGGCCGCCATCCATCGTCAGGTTCTGATGCGGGCAACCATCGCGTAGGACGTGGAGACCCGCCGCCGAGCGGCAGACCACAACACGCTGCCCTTCGATCGTCACCGCCACCGCACGTCCGGTAGCCACCTCGGGAACGGCAATCCGGCTCCTGCCCACGCAATTTTTCTCCACGCGCGTTCGCTGCTGCCCTTCTCACAGCTTGGACGGCAGGATTAGTCAACTAGCCTATCATATTATTCGAGGCGACACGCAGTCCGTGAACCCCACGCGCGCATCCGCTCGTCCACGATCGACCATCGGCCGCCCCATCCGGCAGCTTCGCACCGCATGCGCGCCGCACAGCGCGTTGCTGCGGACCGCATCGCGCGCCTGGCCGGCCGGCCGTCCGATCAAAGACCCTCGCCCTCCACCCAATGGGCGTGTGACAACCGCCGGGCTACCGACCATGTCTGGGCGCGGATATCGGGAACCGCCACGATCTCCCAGAAGGTTCCGCGGGTCATCGGGCCGACTACCATCAGGCGGCGATCGGCCCGGCCGTCGGCGGCGAGCGCCTCGCACTGCGGGTTGACGTCGATACCGAGATGCTCGGCATCGGGCCGGATCAGCCCTCGCTCCAGCAACCGGCGCAGCAGCGCTTCGCTCGTGCGAACGAGGTCGCCTTGCGGACCTGTACAATTGACGATCCGGCGAACGCGCAGCGTTCGCAGTTCGTCGGTCCCGCGCGGACGCCACTCGACATCGACCGCGCCCCGCGAAGGCGTAGCGCCGACCAGCTGCCCCGCCAGGATGTCGAGCTGTCCGTGCTCACGCAAGCCGGCGATGCGCGCCGCTACCGGCGGCGCAAGCCGATGGCGGTGAACATCCCACCATGCCCTCAGATGACGCAGAAAGCGCCGCCGGGCGGCGGGCTCGGCCGCCAGCCACATATCCTGGGTGAACGGCCTCAGCGCATCGACCGCCGCCCGCCAGCCGTTGTCCGCCGCCCGCCGTCGCACGGATCGCAGCAGCCTGGACGGCCGGAGCGACGGCCGCTCGGATAGCGGCGCGGCCATGACCCCGTCGGCATGCGCCTGGGGAAGCAGTCCGCGACGCGACATCGCGACGATCCTGCCGCGGAAACCGCGGGCCTCGAGCGCCAGCGCGACATCGATCATCGTCAGGCCGGTCCCGACGATCAAAACCGCATCGTCGTCGCCGAGGCCCTCGGCGACATCCGTGGCCCAGGGATCGGCCACATAGCGATCGTCATCGATAGTGGCGCCGGCCAGTGCGGGCGGCTGATGCGGCGGCAGGTTGCCGGGTGCGAGGATCACGCCGTCGGCGCGCAGCCGCCGGCCGTCGTGCAGGATGATCGTGGCGCCATTGTCGTCCAGCACGACATCCTCCGCCGCGCCCTCGACAAGCGCCAGCCGGCCGCCACTCCGCGCCATCGTCTCGTCGAGCAGGTCGGCGAGATAGTCGCCATAGACCATCCGCGGCACGAAGCCGCCGAGGTCCGGCCGGTTCGCCGCCAGCCAGCGAATGAAATGATCGGGATCGTCGCGCAACGCGCTCATATTGGCGGCGCGCACGTTCAGCAGATGGTCGGGATGCGCCGTCGAATAGGCGATGCCACGCCCGGCTGCCGGCCGACGCTCGATCAGCGTGGCCCGCGGACCGTCGTGGCGCAGCAGGTTGATCGCCTGCAGGGTTCCCGAAAAGCCCGCGCCGATGATCGCGAGATGATGGTCCCGGGCCCGCCACATCCTGTCTGCCATGTCCCTGACTAAGCGCCGCCCGCTGCGGCTGGCAAGGGCGCATAGGGGTGGGGTGGGTGGGGGGATCTCCGCGAGGCAATGTAGCCAATAGGCCTTGATCTCCGCCAGTCAGCCCGCCGCCAATATCTCACCGACCTTCTGGCCGAGGTCGTCGAGTGAGAAGGGCTTGGTGATCATGCTCATATTGGCGCCGAGGAAGCCCGAGCGGATCGTCGCGCTCTCGGCATAGCCGGTGACGAACAGGATCGGCAGCTCAGGGCGATAGTCGCGCGCGGTCTCCGCCAGCTGGCGGCCGTTCATGCCCGGCAGGCCGACGTCCGATATCATAAGGTCGATCGGCACGGCCGAGGCCAGGACGGGTATCGCCGATGCGCCGTCGCAGGCTTCGATCGCGGTATAGCCGACTTCCTCGAGCACGTCGCGGATCAGCAGCCGCACCGACGCGTCGTCTTCCACCACCAGCACCCGCTGGCCATCGCCCTGCGGCGCAGCGGGGCCAGGCGCCTCCGCCACAATGCCGGGCCGATCGGCTGCCGGGAGGTAGATACTCACGGTCGTTCCAGCATTCTCGATGCTGTCGATCGCGACGAAGCCGCCATTCTGGCGCGCGAAGCCATAGACCATCGACAGGCCCAGGCCGGTGCCTTGGCCCAGCGGCTTGGTGGTGAAGAAGGGCTCGAACACCTTGTCGAGCAGGTCGACCGGCATGCCCACGCCGGTGTCGGAGACGCTCAGCACGACGAACCGCCCCGCCTCGGCATCGACGATGTCGGCCGCCTGTGCCGCGTTCAGCTCGGCATAGCGGGTGGCGACGGTGAGCATGCCCCCCTCCGGCATCGCGTCTCGCGCGTTGATCGTCAGGTTCAGGATCGCGCTTTCGAGCTGGTTGGCGTCGGCGATTCCAGCCGGCACCGCGGGATCGAGCCGCAGGTCGAGCGCAATCTGCTCCCCGATCGTGCGTTCGAGCAGATCGCCCAGCGATCCGACCAGCGCATTGACGTCGAGCGGTTTGGAATCGAGCGACTGGCGCCGCGAAAAGGCCAGCAGGCGCTGGGTAAGGCCCGCCGCGCGCAACGCCGAGGTCGTCGCCGCGTCCATGAAGCGGTCGAGGTCGTCGAGGCGACCCGAGGCGATCCGGCGCCGCATGATGTCCATCGCGCCGATGATGCCGGTCAGCATATTGTTGAAATCATGCGCGATGCCGCCGGTCAGCTGGCCGACCGCCTCCATCTTCTGGCTCTGGTGGAGATGTTCGTTGGCCCGCGCCAGTTCCTCGGTGCGCTCGTGCACCATCGCCTCGAGGTCCTCGCGGCTCTTGGCGAGCACGTCGCGCGCCTCGACGATCTCCTGGATATCGGTGCAGGTGCCGAACCAGCGGACGATCGCTCCCGCGGCATCGCGCATCGGCTGCGCGCGCCCGAGCACCCAGCGATAGACACCGGAGTGGTGCTTCAGCCGATATTCGATGTGATAGGGCTCGCCCGTGGTCAGCGACTGGCGCCAGCGCGACCAGGCGCGTTCCTGGTCCTCGGGGTGGAACATCTCGTTCCAGCCCTCGCCGTCGGTGGAGCCGTGCGGCACGCCGGTAAAATCGTACCAGCGCTGGTTATAATAGTCGTGATAACCATCGGGCAACGTCGACCAGACCATATGGTCGATGGAGTCGGCGATCGCCTGGAACTTGGCCTCGCTCTCGAGCAGTTCGTCCTGGCTGCGCGCCAGCGCGGCATTGCGCAGCTCGATCTGCGCAAGGTGGTCGCGCATCTCGAACTGCTTCTGGCGCGAGCGCAGCGCCGAAGACACCGCGCTGAGCAGCGACACCGAGCTCAGCGGGCGTTCGAGCACCGTGAAATTGTCGACGACTTCGGAGATGCGCAGCACGGCTGCCTGGCCTGGCGGTAGCGGCCCCATGCGGCGTGCCGCCAGCACCACGAAGGGCAGGTCCGACCAGGTCGGCTGGGCCTCAAGCGCGGCCCGCAACGGCCGCTGGTCGACGCCGAGCGCCTCCTCCGTCAGCACTACCGCCCCGACATGATCGTCGAGCAAGGCGGCGATCTCGCTCAGGCTTCCGCACGCCGTGGCATCGTAGCCCTCGCGCTTCAGGAGCCGGCAGACGCTCTCCGCATCCCTGCCATAGGGCGCCAGAACCAGAACCTTGTGGCCTAGCGCGGCCGTCCTATGCGGCACTTCGATCTTCCATCAACGGCGCCGCGACCCCCATATATTCGGGCGTCCCGGTCAGTACGCCGCGGAAATTGGTAAGCGGCGCGCCGATCCGGATGCCGCCCCCGTCGATCCGCAGCTCACGGATCGCATCCTCATGCTGGCCGCCGCGATTCTTGAGGATCGAGATTGCTTTCCGGATGCGGCCGCCTGCCTCGAAGAAGCGGATAAGCGCCACGCTATCGGCGACATAGGAGATGTTGAGGCTGGTCGACATGGACCCGACTAGCCCGTGCTGCGGATTGATCAGGAAGGTGACCACGCCATAATGGTTCAGATAGGACAGCAGCTCGTGCATCTGCAGGATCAGCTGCTGCTCCTGCGGCATCGCCGCAAGATAGCCGTTGAGGCTGTCGATCACGATCATCCGGGATCCGCGGCGCTCCACCTCGTCCCGCACCATGGCCGCGAACTGGCCCGGCGAAAGCTCGGCCGGATCGACCTGCGTGATCACGAGGCAGCCGCTGTCGATATAATGTTGGAGCTGCGTCTCGAGCTTGCCGGTCCGCGCCAGCAACGTGCTGATCCGTTCGTCGAACTGATACATCGTCGTGGGTTCGCCCCGCGCGCAAGCGGCGACGATGAACTGCATGGCGATCGACGTCTTGCCCGCGCCCGCCGGGCCGGTCACCAACGTGCTGGTGCCGCGCATCGGTCCACCGCCCCACAGCGCGTCGAGTTCGGGAATGCCGCTCGATACCATGGAATTCTGGAAAGGCTCGGCATGGTCGGACGCGATCAGGCGCGGGAAGACCTCGATTCCTCCCTTGCGGATGACGAGATCGTGATAGCCCGCGACGAATTCGACACCGCGCAGCTTCTGGACCTGCAGCCGCCGCCGCGCCGCGCCGAAATCGAGCGTCAGCCGGTCCAGCGTGATGACCCCATGGCACAGGCTGTGCAGATGCGTGTCACGCTCCCCACCCGAAGACGTCAGGTCGTCGACCAGGATCACGGTCGTATCCCGCCCTGCGAAGAACTGCTTGAGCGCCAGCACCTGCCGCCGGTAGCGCAGCGCATCCTGCGCGAGCAGCCGCATCTCGGACAGGCTGTCGAACACCACCCGGCGCGGGTTGGTGCGCTCGACCTGCTCCTCGATCAGCCGCACGGTCTCACCAAGCTCGACCTCCCAGCTGTAGAGCACCGACTGGTCGCGGTCGCCGCCGAGCACCTCTTCCGCCTGGGCGAACTCGAACAGATCGATCCCCGCCAGATCCCAGCCATGGGACGCGGCTACGGCATGCAGCTCCTCGCTGGTTTCGGACAGGGTGATGTACAGGCAGCTTTCGCCCTGCCTTATTCCCTCCAGCAGATATTGCAGCGCGAGGGTGGTCTTGCCCGATCCCGGTGAACCTTCCAGCAGGTAAAGCCGGCTCGGAGGCAGGCCGCCGTTCAGGATCGTGTCGAGCCCCGGGTTGCCCGAGGATATTCTGTTGGACATCAAACTGCATCCAGTCTTTTCGAAAGCGTAATGGTCTTCAACCCCGATATTGTCGCGAGGTTCCCGCCGTTACGCCGCCCAAAAAACGAATCAATAAGCGATCCACCGCGCGAGAAGCGCCCTGGCCGCTCCGCTATCGATCGCTTCTTCCGCAATGGAAATGGCGTCTTGCCAATTAGTTGACTTACCCCCGACGATCAATGCGGCAGCCGCATTCAGCAGCACCGCATCGCGATAGGCGCCGGCTTCGCCCGCCAGCAGCCGGCCCAGCGCCGCGGCGTTGAAGGCTGCGTCGCCACCCCGGATCGCGGTGAGCGGATGACGGCTCAGCCCGGCAGTCTCCGGCTCAAACCGTTCCGGTCCCCAACCGATGCTACCCAGCCGGAACAGGCTGCTCGGGCCACCGATAGACAGTTCGTCGAGTGGCTCGTCGCCCGACACGAGCATGGCCGCGTCGCAGCCGATCCGCTCGATCGCGGCGGCATAGACGGGGATGAAATCGGGCCGCGCGACACCGATCAGCTGGCGGGTCACGCCGGCCGGATTGGCGATCGGACCGAGCAGGTTGAAGATCGTCCGCCTGCCGATACGCTTGCGGATCGGGCCGAGCGGCTTCAGTGCCGGATGATGCTTCTGGGCGAACAGGAAACACAGGCCGATCTCGGCAAGCGACCCCTCCGCCCGCTCGGAGGCGCGGTCGAGGTCCAGTCCCAGCGCCTCGAGCGTATCGGCAGCGCCGGCCTTCGACGATGCCGCCCGGTTGCCGTGCTTCGCGACCGGCACGCCGGCCGCTGCTACAATGATCGCCACTGCGGTCGAGACGTTGAGGCTGTGCGCGCCGTCGCCGCCGGTACCGCAGACGTCGATGGCGCCAACGGGCGCGCCCACGCGGATCATCCGCTCGCGCATCGCCAGTGCCGCGCCGGCGATTTCGGCATCCGTCTCGTCGCGCTCGGCCATGGCGGTCAGGAAGGCAACGAGGCGCTCCTCGTCGAACGCGCCGTCCAATATCGCCGCAAAGGTCTCATAGGCGGTTTGCTGGTCGAGCGGCCTGTGCGGGTCCGGCAGAAGCGGCAAGGTCAGGCGCGCTCTTTGACCCGCATCCCGGCCGCGCGCATGAAATTGGCGAGCATCGCATGGCCATGCTCGGTGGCGATGCTCTCGGGATGGAACTGCACGCCGTGGATCGGCAGGGACGCGTGGCGGACGCCCATCACCTGCCCGTCGGGCGTGCGCGCGTTGATCAGCAGTTCGGCGGGCAGCCCCTCCTCCGGCACGATCAGCGAGTGATAGCGCGTGGCCGTGAAGGGCGACGGCAGGCCCTCATAGAGGCCGGTGCCGTCATGCAGGATCGGGCTCGTCTTGCCGTGCATCAGCTGCGGCGCGCGAACGACCTTGCCGCCGAAATGCTGGCCGATCGACTGGTGCCCCAGGCATACGCCGAGCAGGGGTCGCCGGTGCGCGGCGCAGGCGGCGACGAGATCGAGCGAGATGCCCGCCTCGTTCGGCGTGCACGGGCCGGGGGAGATCAGGAAAGCCTCCGCACCGCTCGACATCGCCTGGCCGACGCCAATCGCGTCGTTGCGCACGACATCGACCTCGGCGCCCAGCTCCATCAGATAGTGGACGAGGTTCCAGGTGAAGCTGTCATAATTGTCGATGACGAGGATCATGGGCGGCTCTTTAGCGCCTACGTCATCCCAGCGAAAGCTGGGATCTCCTTTTCCTTGGCGCAAATTTGAACCGAGATCCCAGCTTTCGCTGGGATGGCGAACATTATAGCGTCGTGCAGGATCTCGGAGTGACTAAATGATCAAGCGCAAAATTCTCAGCGCAGTGGCGCTCCTCATGCTCGCCTCGGCGGGCACCCCCCAGACGCCGCCGATGACCCCCGACATTCCCGACGGCTTCGAGACGGTCACGCCGGCTGCCGATTACATCCGGCGCGAGGTGATGATCCCGATGCGCGACGGCAAGAAGATGTTCGCGGTGATCGTGATGCGCAAGGGCACCGCCAATGCACCGATCCTGCTGACCCGCACCCCTTATAATGCGGGCGACACGACCAGCCGCAATCAGAGCCAGAAGATCGAGGAGATCCTGCCGGTCTCCGATGCCGAGTTCGTCGATGACGGCTATATCCGCGTCTATGAGGACGTGCGCGGTCGCAACAAATCCGAAGGCGACTATGTGATGAACCGCCCGTTGCGCGGTCCGCTCAACGGCACGCCGATCGATCATGCCACCGACGCCTATGACACGATCGACTGGCTGGTGAAGAATGTGCCCGAGACCAATGGCCGGGTCGGCATGACCGGATCGTCCTATCCGGGCTTTACGACGCTGATGGCGACGATCGATCCACATCCGGCACTGAAGGCGGTGGTGCCGATGAGCCCGATGGTCGACGGCTGGATGGGCGACGATTGGTTTCACAACGGCGCATTCCGTCAGAATAGCTATGATTATCTCACCGAGCAGACCGCCACCAAGGACGATGGCGACGATGTCGCCTCGGGCACTGGCGACCAATATGCGCTGTGGCTCGGCAGCGGGTCGGCCGGCGACTATATGAAAGCCTATGGGCTCGACACGCTGCCCGCGGCGCGCAAGATGGCCGAACACCCCGCCTATGACGCCTATTGGCGGGAGCAGGCGGTCGACAAGCTGCTGGCCGCGCGGCCGTTCACCGTTCCGATGATGCTGGTCGTCGGTCAGTGGGACCAGGAGGACAGCTATGGCGCCGCCGCGGTCTACCGCGCGCTCAAGCCCAAGGACAGCGACGGCAGGCTCCATCTGGTAGTCGGACCGTGGCGGCACAGCGGCGTCAATTATGACGGCTCGTCGCTCGGGCCGCTGCGCTTCGCGGGCGATACCGCGCTTCAGTTCCGCCGCGACGTGATGAAGCCGTTCCTCGATCAATATCTCAAGAGCGGCAGTCCCCGCGTCTCCACGCCTCCGGTGCTGACCTATGACAGCGGCCGCAACCGCTGGCAGCCGACCGCCGGCATCTTCGACACCAGGCTCACCCCGCTCTACCTGCAGCCCGGTGCGGCGCTCGGCTGGAACAAGGGCGCGAAGCCCGGCCGCGACGACTATGTCTCCGATCCCGCCAAGCCGGTGCCGTTCGTCGCGCGCCCAGTCCACTGGGGGAATGCCGATGTCTGGAAGCCGTGGCTGGTGTCCGATCAGCGCTTCGTCGATGGCCGGCCCGACGTGCTGACCTATGTCACCGAACCGTTGACCAGGGCCGTCCACATATTGGGGCGGCCGATGGTCGACCTGTTCGCCGCGACCAGCGGAACCGACAGCGACTGGGTCGTGAAGCTGATCGACGTCTATCCCGAGGAGATGACGTCGGATGCCAGGCTGGCCGGCTATCAGCTCGGCATCGGCATGGAGATCTTCCGCGGCCGCTATGTCGACGGCTTCGACAAGCCGCGCGCGCTGAAATCCGGCAAGGCGGAGCATTACCGCTTCGAGCTGCCGACGGTCAACCACAGCTTCCTGCCAGGCCACCGCATCATGGTGCAGGTCCAGTCGAGCTGGTTCCCGCTCTACGACCGCAACCCGCAAAGCTATGTGCCGAACATCTTTCACGCCCGGCCGGGCGACTATCGAAAGGCGACGCAGAGCGTGTTCACGGGTGGCGCTGCCGCGAGCGCGGTGCTGTTGCCGGTGGTAGACTGAGACAATTCGGTTTTTCGTCAGTGATCGGCCTGGCGGCGATCATCACCAGCCTCTCCGCGCTGATCCGGTCGCTCAGGCGGCGGGTATCGCCGCCGCTTCGCGGTGGCTGCGCAGCGCCTGGCGCTCCTGCGCGAGGATCTCGTCGCAGATCGCCTCTGCCGAACAGGGGGCCGCTTTCGCGGTATCGACGAGCAGGACGAACTCGGCGTTCATCGGCTTGCGCGAGAAGCGCTGAGCGCTGACCCGGTAGCGCTTGTAGGGCTGGATGAAGGCCGATGTCGCGCCGCGCGCGCAGCAGGCGCGGGCAAGATCGAGCAGTGGGATATTGCCGTCGGTGCTGTAGCTGACCGCGATCCAGCGCGCCGCCAGGCCATCCACCAGCGCGGCAAAGGCCGCCGCCGCGTCACGCGCATGGTTATAGGGGCTGCGGCGTTCGGTCCGCCAGTCGCGACGGATCGCGGACTTGTCGCCATGGCTGGTGATCTTGCGTTCCAGCGGCGGGCTGTCCCACAGCGCGATCGTGTTCAGGACATGATAGTTCGAGCCATAAGGGTGCTGGTTGTAGGGCGGATCGACATAGACGAAGTCATAGCTGCGCCCATGCTCCCGGCTGAAGCGTTGCGCGTCGAGCCGCGTTACCTCATTGGCCTGACCATTGTCGCAGAACGCCGCCGGCTCCAGCCGCAGGTCGCCGCAGATGCGATAGAGCGCCGTGCCGTTGCTGCCGCCCCAGCCGGCATGAAAGCCCTTGAACAGGCCGGACGTGTTGCTGGCGTAGCATGCCTGGTAGAGCAAGGGCGCCATCAGGCAGGCAAGCTGCGCATCGGCGAAGCCGGCGGCATCCTTCAGCCGCTCGATCTCCTGCCGGATCGCGTCGATGCGCATGCCGTTCTTGCGCATGAAGAACAGCCGGTCGCGCCCGATCACATAATGCTCATCATCGTCGGGGCAGAGGTGATCGGTTATCCAGCCTGCAACCGACGGCAGGGCGTTGAGCTGCCCGATCATCGCGGCATAGCCGTCGGCGCCGAACGATGGCGGGCTGTTGCAGCCGATATAGCAGCGGTTGATCTGCTCCGAATAGGGCTCCCAGTCGTTGGCGATGACCCGCAGGCCCTGCGCCTTGGCGAAGCGCGCTACCACGCCGCTGCCCGAGAACAGATCGACGAAGCTGTCACCGGGCGCGATGCCGCTCGCCGCGATCGCCCGCTGGATCAGCGGCAGAAGCTTACGCTTGTTGCCGATATAGGGAATGAGCTGGTTGAAGATGAAGCTGTCGGTGCTGCGGGCGGCGTGCTTGCGGCGTTCATATTTCACGACCTGTTCGCCTCCCCCACCGCCGGCCTTCGATACCGCGCATGCGGTATCGCTGTCGATGGGGCAGGGACTTGTTACAAAACAGCGAAAATCTCGATTGCAGGGTGGCGAGGCGCGATCTCGCGCGTTAAGCAATAAGCAAGAGCATCCTGTGCGGATACAGAATGGACCGAGCGCGAGCCCGGGCCGTCCCGTCCTCAGACATGGGAGCTGGTGAGAGGAGTTCGTCGCGTTGGAGCCTACCAACATCGAGGCGCCGGAATATTTCCATAAGGTCGTCGATTGCCAATGGGCCTGTCCGGCCCACACGCCCGTTCCCGAGTATATTCGGCTGATCGCCCAGGGGCGCCACGCCGACGCTTATATGGTGAACTGGAAATCCAACGTCTTCCCGGGGATATTGGGCAGGACCTGCGATCGTCCGTGCGAACCCGCCTGCCGCCGCGGCCGGGTCGACGAGGAGCCGGTAGCGATCTGCCGCCTGAAGCGCGTCGCCGCCGACAACAAGGGCGACGTCGCCGCGCGGATGCCGGTGCCGCCCAAGAAGAAGATCGGCAAGAAGGTCGCCTGCATCGGCGCCGGCCCCGCAGCGATGACCGTGGCGCGCGATCTCGCGCCGCTCGGCTACGACATCACCGTCTACGACGCCGACGCAAGGGCGGGCGGCATGATCCGCAGCCAGATCCCGCGCTTCCGCCTGCCCGAGAGCGTGATCGACGAGGAGATGGGCTTCATCGTCAATCTGGGCCTCGACATGCGGCTGGGCCAGCGGGTCGACAGCATGGCGGCACTGCTGCGGCAGGACTATGACGCGATCTTCGTCGGCACCGGCGCGCCGCGCGGCCGCGATCTCGATCTGCCCGGCCGGCGTGAGGCGGCGGCGAACATTCATATCGGCATCGACTGGCTGGCGAACGTGTCGTTCGGGCATGTCGACAGCATCGGCAAGCGCGTGATCGTGCTCGGCGGCGGCAACACCGCGATGGATTGCTGCCGTACTTCGCGCCGGCTCGGTGGCGAGGACGTGAAGGTGATCGTGCGCTCCGGCTATGAGGAGATGAAGGCGTCGCCGTGGGAGAAGGAGGATGCCCAGCATGAAGGCATTCCGATCCACAATTATCTGGTGCCAAAGGCGTTCACCCATGAAGACGGCCGGCTGACGGGTGTGACCTTCGAGAAGGTCGCCCCGCTGATCGACGAGAAGGGCCGCCGGACGCTGCAGCCGACCGGCGAACCCGACGAGCATTTCGAGTGTGACGATGTCCTGATCGCGGTCGGCCAGGAGAACAGCTTCCCCTGGATCGAGCGCGACATCGGCCTCGAGTTCGACCAGTGGGGGATGCCCGTTGTCGACGAGGTCACTTTCCAGTCGACCTTGCCGAAAGTCTTCTTCGGCGGCGACGCCGCGTTCGGGCCGAAGAACATCATCTGGGCGGTCGCGCATGGCCATGACGCGGCGGTGTCGATCGACCATTTCTGCCGTGGCACCAATTTGCGGCTGCGACCGCCGCCGGGCGTGCATGTCTCTTCGCAGAAGATGGGCATCCACGAATGGAGCTACGACAACGACATCTCCGCGCAGGATCGCCAGAAGGTGCCGTTGCTGCCGATCGCCGCCGCGCTCGCCGACGTGAAGGCCGAGGTCGAGCTCGGCTTCGACGATCCGCGGACCTGGGCGGAGACCCAGCGCTGCCTGAACTGCGACGTGCAGACCGTGTTCGCCAAGCCGCTGTGCATCGAGTGCGACGCCTGCGCGGACATCTGCCCCACCGACTGCATCACCTTCACGGTCAACGGCGACCAAGATGAACTCCGGCCCCGGCTGAAGGCGCCCGCGCTGAACCTGGCGCAGGAGCTCTATGTTTCCTCGACGCTGCCGACCGGCCGGGTGATGGTGAAGGACGAGGATGTCTGCCTGCATTGCGGGCTATGCGCCGAGCGCTGCCCGACCGGCGCGTGGGACATGCAGAAGACGCTGATCGAGATGACCCATGCTGGAGGGTGCTCGAAATGACCAAGGCCCTGAGCGCGGTGAACGATTTCGTCGTCAAGTTCGCCAATGTGAACGGCTCGGGCTCGGCCTCGGCCAACGGGCTGTTCGTCAAGGCGATCCTGCGGATGGGCGTGCCGGTCGGCGCGCGCAACATCTTCCCGTCGAACATCCAGGGGCTGCCGACCTGGTACGAGATCCGCGTCAGCGGCGAAGGCTGGCTCGGCCGGCGCGGCGGAGTCGACCTGATGGTGGCGATGAACCCGCAGACCTGGGACCGCGACATCGCCGAGATCGAGAGCGGCGGCTATCTGTTCTACGACTCGACCAAGCCGATGCCGGCCGACCGCTTCCGCAAGGACATCAACATCGTCGGCATTCCCCTGACTGCGCTGTGCAACGAAGCCTATGTCGAGCCAGCGAAGCGAAAGGTATTGAAAAACATCATCTATCTTGGCGCCCTTGCCTATCTTCTCGGGATCGAGCGTGAGGTGGTCGAGGCGCTGCTGGCCGAGGAATATGCCTCCAAGCCCGCGCTGATCCCGGCCAATATCGAGGCGCTGGGCATCGGCTTCGATCACGCGCGCGCCACGCTGAAGCCGCTGGGCCTGCAGCTGCAGCGTGCCGATGCGGTCGGCGAGCGGATCTTCGTCGACGGGAACACCGCGGCCGGGCTCGGCGCGGTCTATGGCGGCGCCACCGTCTGTGCCTGGTATCCGATCACGCCCTCGACCTCGCTGGCCGAGGCGTTCATCGACTATTGCAGGAAGCTGCGCCACGATCCCGACACCGGAGACGCGCGCTACGCCATCGTCCAGGCCGAGGACGAGATCGCCTCGATCGGCATGGTCACCGGCGCCGGCTGGAACGGCGCCCGCGCCTTCACCTGCACCTCTGGACCCGGCATATCGCTGATGCAGGAGTTCATCGGCCTGAGCTATTTCGCCGAGATTCCGGCAGTGATCTTCGACGTCCAGCGCGGCGGCCCGTCGACCGGAATGCCGACCCGCACCCAGCAGTCGGACATCCTGTCCGCCGCCTATGCCAGCCATGGCGACACCAAGCATGTGTTGCTGCTGCCGGAGGGTCCGGGCGAATGCTTCGAATTCGGCGCGCTCGCCTTCGATCTCGCAGATCGACTGCAGACCATGGTGTTCGTCATGCTCGATCTCGACATGGGCATGAACGAGTGGCTGATCGAACCCTTCGCGTGGGACGAGAGCCGGCCGCTCGACCGGGGCAAGGTGATGACCGCCGAGATGCTCGAGGCCGGCGCCGATTTCGGACGATACAAGGATGTCGATGGCGACGGCATCCCCTACCGCACCCTGCCCGCCACCCATCCGTCGAAGGGCGCCTATTTCACCCGCGGCACCTCGCGCGATCCCTATGCGCGGTACAGCGAGGAGGGCGCGGTCTATGTCGACAATATGGAGCGGCTGCTGCGCAAGTTCGACAGCGCCAAGGCGCTGGTGCCCGCGCCTGTCCTGCACAAGGCGGTCCGTCCGACCTCCTATGGCGTGATCTATTACGGATCGACCTCGCCGGCGATGGACGAGGCGCTGGCGTGGCTGGACGGCGAGGGTATCGCCATCGATGCGCTGCGCGTCCGCGCCTTTCCTTTTTCGGGCGAAGTGTTCGATTTCATCGCGGCGCACGATCTGGTGTTCGTGGTCGAGCAGAACCGCGATGCCCAGCTGCGCGCGCTGCTGATCAATGAGGGCGGGGTCGATCCGGCCCGGCTCGTCAAGGTCCTGAACTACGATGGCTCGCCGATCACCGCGCGCTTCATCGAGCGCGAACTCGCCCGGGGAATGGCCGCGGGCATGGGCACTACCGTCGGGGAGATGGTGAAGTGACATTTATCGCCAAGCCGAAATTCCATCACCCGTCGCTGCAGACCAACGCGCTCGGCTTCACCCGGCGCGACTATGAGGGCAAGGTCTCGACCCTGTGCGCCGGCTGCGGACACGACTCGATCAGCGCGTCGATCGTCCAGGCCTGTTTCGAGATCGACCTCGAGCCGCACCGGCTCGCCAAGATGTCGGGGATCGGCTGCTCTTCGAAGACGCCCGATTATTTCCTGGGGGCGAGCCACGGCTTCAATACCGTGCACGGCCGCATGCCATCGGTCCTCACCGGCGCCAATCTCGCCAATCGCGAGCTGATCTATCTCGGCGTGTCAGGCGATGGCGACAGCGCCTCGATCGGGCTCGGCCAGTTCGCCCATGCCATCCGTCGCGGCGTCAACATGGCCTATATTGTCGAGAATAACGGCGTCTACGGACTCACCAAGGGGCAGTTCTCGGCGACCGCCGACAAGGGCAGCAAGTCCAAGAAGGGCGTGGTCAACTCCGACAGCGGCATCGATCTGGTGGCACTCGCGCTGCAGCTGGGCGCGACCTTCGTGGGCCGCAGCTTCTCCGGCGACAAGGAGCAGCTGGTGCCGCTGATCAAGGCGGCGCTGCGGCACAAGGGCGCGGCGTTCATCGACGTGCTGAGCCCGTGCATCGCGTTCAACAATCACAAGGGGTCGACCAAGAGCTTCGACTGGGTGCGCGAGCATAACGAGGCGGTCAACCGGCTTGACGTGCTGCTCGGTCGCGCCCCGGTAATGGCATCCTATGAGCCCGGCTCGCTGGTCGAGGTGGCGCAGCATGACGGTTCGGTGCTGGTGCTGCGCAAGGTTGCCGCCGACTATGATCCCACCGATCGGGTTGCCGCCATGAGCTATCTCCACCAGCGGGAGGCGGTGGGCGAGATCGTCACTGGCCTGCTCTATGTCGATCCCCATGCCGAGGACCTGCACGACGCGCTGGGCACGGTGAAGCGCCCGCTCAACGCGCTGTCCGATCGCGAGCTGACCCCGCCGGCATCGGCGCTGGCCAAGATCAACGCGGCGTTGCGATAGTTTACTTGACCAGGGTGGCAAATCTTCGCTGAATGGCGGCATCGTAGCGCCGAGTGATCGAGATCATAGCGCTACGCCCGTATGACGACGACACGGGACATATCGTTCGAACTGCCGATCCTAACCCTTCGGTAATCGAATGTCGGAGATAGATGCCCGATGTCGCTGCTTGTCTGCCTCAGCCTGTTCCTCGCTTTGCTGGCCGCGCTGCGGCTCTACGCATGGCGCGAGGCTCTGGGCACGACTCGCGTCGCGACTGCCCGGCGGACCAGTGAGCATTGGACGGAGCGCCGGGCAAGGCATGCGCGCGCGCGCGCGGCACGGTCGGGGGCGATCTACCTGGGCTCGGCCGCGGTCTTGCTCCAGGGTGTCGCGCAGCTGTTCAACTATTAGAGCCTGAACCGATCAAGGCCGGGGCTCGAGCCACCGCCGGCCTAGCCTGCCGATGCATCTCGCGCTATGGCGCGCGGCGATGAGCAACAAGCTGACCGAAATCTGCGACGTCAAACGCGATCATGTGGCGCGCGCCAAGGCGGCGACATCCTTCGCCGACCTCACCGCCCGTGCCCGGGCCGCCAGCCCTCCTCGCGGGTTCCGGGCCGCACTCGATCGCAAGGCTGCCGACGGCTATGGCCTCATCGCGGAGATCAAGAAGGCGTCGCCCTCCAAGGGCCTGATCCGCGCCGATTTCGATCCGCCGACGCACGCGCGCGCCTATGAGCAGGCCGGCGCCGCCTGCCTCTCGGTGCTAACCGACACGCCCTATTTCCAGGGTCATGACGATTATCTGGTGGCGGCGCGGGCGGCCTGCTCGTTGCCGTGCCTGCGCAAGGATTTCATGATTGATCCGTGGCAGGTGACCGAGGCGCGCGCGCTGGGCGCCGATGCGATCCTGATCATCGTCGCGGCGCTCGACAACGGCGCGATGGCCGAGATCGAGGCCGCAGCGATCGAGCATGGCATGGACGTTCTGGTCGAGGTCCATGACGCCGGCGAGCTGGAGCGCGCCACACGGCTCACATCCCGGCTGATCGGGGTCAACAATCGCGACCTGCGCGACTTCTCCATCGATCTGTCGCGCACCTATGAACTGGTGGCCAATGCGCCCGCGGGTTGCACGTTCGTCGCGGAGAGCGGGCTCGGCTCGAAGGCCGATCTCGACGCGATGGCCGGGCACGGCGTGCGCTGTTTCCTGGTCGGGGAGTCGCTGATGCGCGAAGCCGATGTCGCCGCGGCGACGCGCAGGCTGCTGACCGGCGCATGACCGGCAAGCTCACCCATATCGACGATGAGGGCGCGGCCCGGATGGTCGACGTCTCGGCGAAGGCCGAGACAAAGCGGGAGGCGATCGCCGAGGGGCGGATCCTGATAGCGGCGCCCGCGCTCGATGCGATCCGCGCCGGATCGGTCAAGAAGGGTGACGTCCTCGCGGCGGCGCGGGTCGCCGGGATCATGGCCGCCAAGAAGACCGCCGACCTCATCCCGCTGTGCCATCCGCTGCCGATCTCGGGCGTGACGCTGGACCTCGCGATCGAGGCCGACGGCATCCGTGCCACCGCCGCGGTGGTCACCACCTACACCACCGGCATCGAGATGGAGGCGATGACCGCTGTCTCGGTCGCGCTCCTCACCGTCTACGACATGGCCAAGGCGCTCGATCGCGGCATGCGGATCGAAGGCGTCCGCCTGTTGTCCAAGACCGGCGGTAAGTCGGGCGACTGGACGGCCTGATGACGCTGATTCCCGTTGCCGAGGCGCAGGCGCGGATGATGGCGCTCAGGCCGCCGCTGCCGATCGAAACGGTGCCGCTGGTCCAGGCGAACGGACGCCATGCCGCCGTCGATGTCGTCGCCGCCCGCACCCAGCCCGCGCTCGATCTGTCGGCGATGGACGGCTATGCGATCCGCTTCGCCGAGCGGCCCGGGCCCTGGACCGTCATTGGCGAAAGCGCGGCGGGCGGCGGCCTGGATCGTGCGCTCGCAGCTGGCGAGGCCGCGCGGATCTTCACCGGAGCGCCAGTGCCCGAAGGGGCCGACGCGATCCTCGTCCAGGAAGAAGCGGCGCGCGACGGCGACCGCCTGATGATGGCGGGCGAAGGACCGCGCGGGCCCGGCGCGCATATCCGCCGCGCCGGCAGCGATTTCGCGCAGGGGGACACGCTCATCGCTGCTGGCACGGCCATCGGCGCGGCGGCGATCGCGCTTGCCGTCAGCGGTGGCCATGGCGCGCTCGCAATTCGCCGGCGCCCGCGCATCTCCATTCTCTCGACCGGCAACGAACTGGTGCGGCCGGGCGTGCCGACCAGCGGCGCGCTGCTGCCCGCTTCCAACGGACCGATGCTGGCGGCCATGCTGGCGGGGCCGACCTGCATCGTCACCGATCACGGCATCGTCCGCGACGATCTCGACGCAATCGCTGCGGCCTTCTCCGCTTTGGCCGACCAGGCCAATATCATCGTCACCACGGGCGGTGCGTCGGTCGGCGATCATGATCTCGTCCTGCCCGCCCTGCAGAAGGCCGGCGCGCGCATCGATTTCTGGAAGGTCGCGCTGAAGCCCGGCAAGCCGGTGATGATCGGCACGCTCGGCGAAGCGATCGTGCTGGGGCTGCCCGGCAATCCGGTCTCGGCCTTCGTCACCGCCACCCTGTTCCTGAAGCCCCTCGTCGCCCACCTGCTGGGCGCGCGCAGTCCTGTCCCGGCGCCTATGCTCGCCCGGCTCGGAGCGGCGCTCCCGGCGACCGGCAACCGCGCCGAATATCTGCGCGGCCGCTGGAGCGAAGGTCGGGCGGTTCCGGTCATCAGCCAGGACAGCGCCGGCCTCGTGGCCCTGGTGCAAGCGGAAATGCTGATCGTGCGGCCGCCCAAGTCCGCGGCGCTCGAGCCGGGCGCGGATATCGAGATCATTCCACTCGCTTGACAGATTCGCGCCGGTTGCCTAAATGTTCTCCGTCCGTTCTAGACGAGGGCATTGCCATGCTGACGCGCAAGCAACATGAACTTCTCCTATTCATCCACGACCGGCTGATCGAGACCGGCGTGTCGCCCTCGTTCGAGGAGATGAAGGATGCGCTGGACCTCAAGTCCAAATCGGGCGTCCACCGGCTGATCAGCGCGCTCGAGGAGCGCAACTTCATACGCCGGCTGCCGAACCGCGCGCGCGCGCTCGAAGTGCTGCGTATGCCCGACATGATCGCCAAGGCTCCGGCCGCACCATCGAAGGCTCCGCCGGTCGTGCCGCAGGCAGCGAACGAGAATGTGCTGGAAATCCCGCTGCACGGCCGCATCGCCGCCGGTTTGCCGATCGAGGCGCTCGAGGGCCAAAGCACCTTGTCGGTGCCTGCGGCGCTGCTCGGCCCAGGCGAACATTATGCGCTCGAAGTCTCCGGCGATTCGATGGTCGAAGCCGGTATTCTCGACGGCGACTATGCCCTGATCCGCAAGGCCGAGACGGCGCGCGACGGCGACATCATCGTGGCCCTGATCGCCGACAGCGAAGCGACGCTCAAATATTTCCGCAAGGAAGGCGCGATGATCCGGCTCGACCCGGCGAACCGCGCTTATGACCCGCAACGCTACAAGCCGGACCAGGTCCGTGTGCAGGGCAAGCTTGCGGGATTGCTGCGGCGCTACTGACAGGCCGAACGTCATCCTGCACTTGTTTCAGGATCCACATGTCGGCTCGGGATCATTCCCGTGTCGGGAAGTGGATGCTGGAATAAACTCAGCATAGCGACATCAAGGACGAGTAGGCGATCCGGGCCGGAACACGGACCAGGGATGGCGACCGACCGACCCGGCCACGGTTTCGACGACGCCGCGCTCCAGATCGATCGACAGACCCCCGCTGCGCGCCAGTAACGGCCGGTCGATGACGATCCAGCGCGGGCGGCACGAACGCGGCATCCGCCGGTCGCTTATGACAATGTCGGCGCGCGCGCAGGCACGGTTCATCCGGGCGATGTCGACCAGATAGGGGCTCCGGGTCGCGAGCAGCGTCCACGCGCGGCTGCCGCGCCGGAGCTGCGCCTCGCACAGGTCCGCGGAGCAGCGCGCCGCCTGGAGCGCATCGATCGGCACCGGCTCGCCATCGACCCCGGCCGCCTCGCTGAGCACGTCACGGATATAATCGCCGGCACGATCCCGCAGCAACGCCACCCGTCCGTCCGCCAGCACCACGGCAACATGCCGGCCGTCGCCCGTCACCAGCAGGTCCGGCACCGGGGACTGCAGCGCCCAGACGGCACCTATCACCAGCGGCACGGTGCCCCAGCGCCGCATCTTCGTCCGCCACAGCGCGATCCACAGCCCGCCCGCGATCATCAGCGCGAAGGCGCCCCACGCCATGCTCGGCAGCATCGCCACCGCACCCGGCGCGTCGCCGACCCGATGGGCGATCCAGAGCAGCAGCGCGAGCGCCTTCGACACCAGCCACCAGAAGGGCGCACCCAGGCCAGCAATGTCGAGCAGCAGCGCCACCGCCTCGAGCGGCATGATGACGAAGGTGGTCAGTGGAATCGCGACGATGTTGGCGGCGGCGCCATAGAGACCCGATTTGTGGAAGTGAAACAGCGCGATCGGCGCCAGCGCCGCCTCGATCACCACCCCCGAGAGCAGCAGCACCGCCAGCGAGCGCCCGAGCCGAGCCGCCCAGTGCTCGTCCCGCCCAGCCGAGAAGGATACCACTTTGGGATGTTCCAGGAAGGCGATCAGCGCGGTGACGGCCGCGAAGCTCAGTTGGAAGCTCGGCCCCGCGAGCGCTTCCGGCCACAGCAGCAGCACGATCAGGGCCCCCGTCGCGACCAGCCGCAGCGTGATCGCCTCTCGCCCCATGGCAATGCCGGCCAACACGAGCAGCGCGGCGACGCACGAGCGGATCGTCGGCACCTGCGCGCCCGACAACAGGGTATAGCCGATCCCCGCCAGCGCGCCAGCGCCGGCCGCGACCAGCAACAGCGGCGCGTGCAGCGCCAGCCGGGGGCTCAGCGCGAACAGCCGCAGGGTAAGCAGCATCACGCCGCCGACCACCGCCGAGACGTGCAGCCCCGACACCGACAGCAGATGGGCCAGCCCGGATCGCCGGATCGCCTCCGCGTCTTCCTCGCCGATCGCCCCCTGGTCCCCGGTGGCGAAGGATGCGGCGATGCCACCTGCGCTGGCGCCGGTGACCCGCTGTTCGATATGCGCCGATAGCCGCGCCCGGCGGTCGGCAAGCCAGGTTGAAAAGCCGCCGCCGCCCGCGCCGGCATCGATCTTCGGCGGATCGAGCGCCTTTCCCCCGGCGCCGATGCCGAGGAACCAGGCGGTGCGGGCATAGTCATAGCCGCCGGGCACCGCCGGGGGTGCAGGCGGCATCAGCCGCGCGCGCACTGCGATATGCGCGCCGCCGGGTACCAGGGCGGGCAGGTCGGCCTGATCGACATTCAGCCTGATACGCGGCGGCAGCAGGGCCGGATCGGTCGCTATCGTCAGCCGGACCAGCTCGCGCGCCGGAAGCCGCTCGACCGTCTCGATCCGTCCCGTGACCATCGCCACCAGCGGTCGATCGATCCGCGGCGCCGCCACCCAGTCGGCCCGCGACCATATCACCACCATGCCGATGAGCGCCGCCAATCCGGTTACCAGCACGGCACGGCCGATCCTGCGCTCGACGCCGGTCGCGACGCCGGCCAGCGCCACGCCCGCGAGCGCCGCCATGCCAGCCAGCCAGGCCAAGCGGTCAGGCAGCACCAGCCACAGCGCGATCCCGCCGGCGAGCATGACCGGCACCCACAAGCCAAGCTGGTCGCGCTCCATTTCGAGCGCACGCTCGACCCGATCTAGCATCCGCGCCATGGCCGCCCGGCCGCCCGTTGGAAGAGGCGGAGCCGCTACGCTAGGTGCGCGATCGAGCATCGACCACCCCGCTCTGATCATGGCCGGCCGCTCCCGACTCGCCGGCCAATTTGACCGGAGCCGAAAATGCTATACGGGGCGCCTCGACTTCGCTGGCCATCGTGCCGATCTTGGAGAAAGCGCGCGTGGGCGCAAGCACCGAAAATCAGACCCCCAAAGCCGAGGTCGTCACCCGCTTCGCGCCATCTCCGACCGGATATCTACATATCGGCGGTGCGCGAACCGCGTTGTTCAACTGGCTGTTCGCCCGCCATCATGGCGGCAAGTTCCTGCTTCGCATCGAGGATACCGATCGGGCCCGGTCGACGCAGCCCGCGATCGACGCCATCCTCGACGGCATGAACTGGCTCGACCTCGGCTGGGACGGGGATGCCGTCTACCAGTTCGCGCGCGCCGATCGCCACGCCGCGGTGGCGCAGCAGCTGCTCGAAAAGGGGCACGCCTATCGCTGCTATGCGACCTCCGAGGAACTGGCCGAGCTGCGTGAACAGCAGCGTGCCGCCAGGCAGCCACTGCGCTATGATGGCCGCTGGCGCGATCGCGACCCCGCAGAAGCGCCAGCCGGCACGCCCTTCGTCGTCCGCCTCAAGGCGCCGCGCGAAGGCGAGGTGACGATCGAGGATCTCGTGCAGGGACCGGTGACCGTCCAGAATGCCGAGCTCGACGACATGATCCTGCTCCGCTCCGACGGCAGCCCGACCTATATGCTCGCCGTCGTCGTCGACGATCATGACATGGGTGTCACCCATGTCATCCGTGGCGACGATCACCTCAACAACGCCTTCCGGCAGCTGGCGATGATTCGCGCACTGAATGAAATCTCGGGCGGCTGGCCCGATCCCATCTACGCCCATATCCCGCTGATCCACGGCGCGGATGGCGCGAAGCTGTCCAAGCGCCATGGTGCGCTCGGGGTCGATGCCTATCGCGACGAGATGGGAATGCTGCCGGAAGCGGTGAACAATTATCTGCTCCGGCTGGGCTGGGGCCATGGCGACGACGAGATCATCGACCGCGAGCAGGCGATACGCTGGTTCAGCCTGGATGGCGTCGGACGCTCACCGTCCCGGTTCGATTTCAAGAAGCTGGAGAACCTCAACGGCCATTATATCCGCGAAGCCGCCGATGCCCGGCTGGCCGACCTGATCGCGCCCGGAGTCGCGGCGCAGCTGGGCCGCGATTTCGGCCCGGAAGACCATGAACTACTGCTTCGCAGCATTCCTTTCCTGAAGGTAAGGGCTAAGGATCTCAATGAGTTGAAGGAGGGAGCAACCTTTCTGTTTCGCACCCGCCCGCTCGATATGGACGAGAAGGCCGCATCGCTGCTAGACGAACCGGGCAAGGCGCTGCTGGCGCAGGCCCGCGACGCCCTTGCAGCCACTGCCGACTGGTCGGCGCCCGCGCTCGAGGCGGCGGTCCGGACGGTGGCGGAAAACGGGGGGATCGGCCTCGGCAAGGTTGCGCAACCGCTGCGGGCGGCGCTGACCGGCCGCACCACCTCTCCGGGTATTTTCGATGTGCTGGCGCTGCTCGGCCGCGACGAGAGCCTGGGGCGGCTGGACGATCGACTGGGTTAGAACGGGTGAAAGCATACAGGACGAGGACCGAGCCGGCCTGCCGGTGAAGGGGCGAACCAGGAGGAGTGAAGATGGCGGACAAAGTTAAGGTGGAGTTCGACGGCAAGGCGTCGGAATATCCCGTCATGTCGGGCACGGTCGGCCCCGACGTCATCGACATCCGCAAGCTTTATGCGGCGACCGGCGCCTTCACCTACGATCCCGGCTTCACTTCGACCGCCTCCTGCCAGTCGGCGCTGACCTATATCGACGGCGACGCTGGCATATTGCTCCACCGTGGCTATCCGATCGACCAGCTCGCCGAGCAGTCGAGCTTCATGGAAGTGTCCTACCTGCTGCTCAACGGTGAGTTGCCGAGCCGCGAAGAGCTGGACAAGTTCACCTACACTATCAGCCGCCACACCATGCTGCACGAGCAGCTCGCGACCTTCTATCGCGGCTTCCGGCGCGATGCGCATCCGATGTCGATCATGTGCGGCGTGGTCGGCGCATTGTCCGCCTTCTATCACGACTCGACCGACATCACCGACCCGAAACAGCGGATGATCGCTTCGCACCGCCTGATCGCCAAGATGCCGACAATCGCGGCCATGGCGTATAAATATGCGGTCGGGCAGCCCTTCCTCTATCCACGCAACGATCTGAGCTACACCGGGAACTTCCTGCGCATGACCTTCGGCGTTCCCGCCGAGGAATATGAGATCGATCCGGTGATCGAGTCGGCGATGGACAAGATCTTCATTCTCCATGCCGATCACGAGCAGAATGCGTCGACCTCGACCGTCCGCCTCGCGGGATCGTCGGGCGCCAACCCGTTCGCCTGCATCGCCGCCGGCATCGCCTGCCTGTGGGGTCCGGCGCATGGCGGCGCCAACGAAGCGGCGCTCAACATGCTGCGCGAGATCGGCACGCCCGATCGCATTCCGGAATATATCGCCCGCGCCAAGAACAAGGACGATCCGTTCCGGCTGATGGGCTTCGGCCACCGCGTCTACAAGAATTTCGATCCACGCGCGAAGGTGCTCGGCAAGGCCGCCACCGAAGTGCTCGACAAGCTCGGGATCAGCGATCCGGTGCTCGATACCGCGCGCGAACTCGAGCGGATCGCGCTGTCCGACCAATATTTCATCGACAAGAAGCTTTATCCGAATGTCGACTTCTATTCGGGCGTGATCCTGTCGGCGATCGGCTTCCCGACGACGATGTTCACCGTCCTGTTCGCTCTTGCCCGCACAGTCGGCTGGGTGGCGCAGTGGAACGAGATGATCTCCGATCCGGAACAGAAGATCGGCCGCCCCCGCCAGCTCTATATGGGCCCGGACCAGCGGGATTATGTGCCGGTCAGCCAGCGCTGACGAGGCGATAGCCGCAAGCATCGAGGGCGGGACGAAAGTCCCGCCTTTTTGCGCTAAACCATTGACAGAACATGATTCACGGTTTCGGCGGAAGCGCCACGCGCTTCCACCTCAAACGATCATGCTCTAGACGCCCGGCCGGTCGAAGGCAGCTGCCACCGGTAGCGTGAGGACGAATCGCGCGCCCCGCCCCGGCGCGCTGTCGACGCCGAGATCCCCGCCCATCGCGCGCGCCAGGCGACGCGAGATGTACAGGCCCAGGCCGCTGCCGCTGCCGTCGCGCAGTCCCAGCCGCTCGAAGCGATCGAAAATCTTTTCCTGGTCCTGCTCGGCGATGCCGCGGCCGTCGTCCGCCACCACAACGGCGGCGATGTCGCCTTCGCGCTCGCAGCGTATCCACACCGTCCCGTCGGCGGGCGAATGCCGGATCGCATTGCTGAGCAGGTTGATCAGCACCTGCAGAATACGCCGGAAGTCGCCGCTGGCCATCACGGGCTGCGCCGGCGCGGCGGCGTCGATCCGGACATGGTGATTGGCTGCGCGCACGCCGAGCAGGCCGGCGGCGCGCAGCGCCGTGTCGGCCAGGTCGACGACGTCCGCCTCCGGGCGGAAGTCCGGCCGCTCGATGGTCTGCAGGTCGACCAGGTCCTCGACCAGCGCCAGCAGGTGGCGGCCGGCGCCGGCGATATCCTCCGCATAGGCGGTATAATCGTGCCGCACCGGCCCGTCGCCGCGATCCTGGATGGCGTCGGCGTTGGCGATGATCCGGTCGAGCGGCTCGCGCATGGCCCGGCCCAGCTGAGTACCGAATGCCTCGTCGAACAGGATGAAGTCGGCACCATGGCCCGCGCCGGAGGGATCGGGCGACCGGCGGCTGACCAGCAGTTGATAGCCGGCCAGCCCGCCTAGCCCGTCGACCAGCGGCACCCCTGCGACGCACACCGGGATGCCCGCGCCAACCAGCAGGACGGCGCCATCGTCCTCGAACCGTTCATGAACTCGCGCCGCACCGGCGATGCGGCTGCCGCCGGCTTCGTCGCGACTCAATGCGAACAGCAGGTCGATCGGCTGGCCGAGAGCGCCCGGCATTCCGACCGGCGGCTGGGTGACCCGGAGCATCGTGTCCGTCTCGAAGATCCAGTCCGCGCCCGCTCGGCTGAAGTCGCGCCAACGCACCGCCTCCAGCCCCGGCTGCGGCTGGCTCGGGGCCACGTCCTGCCAGCCGGTGATGGCGAGTTCGACGCCGTCGCCATCGGGCTTCACCCGCACCCATAGATCGACATCCTGATCGCCATGGGCGGCCACTACTCGCCGCGAGATTGTAATCCTGAGCCGCCGGGCCAACCGCGCCAGCGAGGCCAGCTGCGGCACCGCCAGCCCGCCGCCATGCACCCCGCCCGCCTGTTCCTGCAGGTGCAGCAGCGGCGGATCCGCCTCCACCAGCCGGCCTTGACCGTCGATCCTTCCATGGACAGGCCGAACCGCGATATGGGCGTTCACCGCCCGTCTCCGGCGCTGCGGCCGCCGCCGATCTCGATCACGGCACGGCGGTAATTGGGGTCGAGTCGCCAGATCAGTACCGCCTCGGCGGCATCGCGCACTGCGAGCCGATCGAACCCGTCGGCGCGCTCCACGAGCACCTCTTCGTCCGCGCCCTCGGCCGATCCGATCCGCCAGATCATCGTCACGGCCGCGTCGCGGCCGCAATCGATCGCCCGCAGGACCGTACCCAGCATCATGCCCGACGGATCGGCGACCATCGACCAGACGCCCGCCGAATCTATTCCAGCCCGCTGCGCGATCGCGGCGGTGAAAAGCGCAAGCCAGCCCTCCTCGAGCGCGGCCGACAACAAGGCATCGTCGAGCAGGCCGGCGCCGCCGAGCAGCGCCGCCAGCGCATCGGCCCGCCCCTCCAGCGTGTCGTCATCGTCATGATCGTCGAGCAGATCGCGGACGGCGCCGGCAAGCAGCAGGTCCGCCTGCGCGTCGGGCACCGCGTGCTGCCGGATCAGGTAATGCCGCAGCGCCGCCGCAACCGCCCACAGCAGCCGGCGATGCGGCCCCGGCGGCAGGTCGGTACGGGCCAGCGCCGGATCCCCGAACTGATCGTAGCGGCGGCTCTCGGCAATCAGCAGCGCCATCACCGCCTCGGCGATGGCTTCGTCGCCGAGGTCGAGCAGCCGTTGCGCCAGATCGGCGGAATGATAGGGCGAATCACGGCCCAGCCGCAGCGCGAGGCGGTGCTCGTCGACGCGGCGCAGCATCGCCGCGATGAGGTCGGGTTCGCGCAGCAGCTGGGTGCGCTCCAGCAGCGGCAGCGCTATCGCAACATGCGCGGCACCGAGCGCGGCCGCCAGCCCGGCAGGCAAATCGGCTGGAAGAGCATTGCCGACGCGAATCCTGAGCTCGTCCTCGATCGCGCCGATCAGCGCGCGCATCAGCTGGGTGATCTGCGCACGGTGCTGGTCCGAAAGGTTGAAGGCGTCGTTGTGGAACAGCTCGCTGGCGGCGCGGCCGACGCGATTTTCGAGACCATCGAGCGCGCGCACGGCGTCGGTCAGCCATCGCGTTCCCGCGGGCCGTTCGCCCTCCAGCCGTTCGTCGTCCAGCCCCATCATGCTTCGGTCATATAGGAATGTCGTTAAATCGAAGCTAAACCCTCATTTGTCACAAATCCGTGCGCCCTTCCATGCCGCAATGAACCTTTGCAGGAAGGAGATCACCGCATAGCCGGCCAGTGCCACGACCATCCAGCGCCAGCCGCCAAGGACCGCCATGAACGGCGCCACCCACAGCAGTGCGTCCGCGCTTGCCAGCCAGGGCGACGGCGCCAGCGGCCGGATCGCCTCGACGATCGGCTCCAGCGCCAGCAGCCCAGCGAGAGCCACCGGAAGCAGCGCCGCCACCATCCACCAGCCCCAGCCGCCCTGCGCCGCGAGGACCTTGGTGAGCAGGATCAGCGCGGCCAGGCCAGCGGCATGGCGCGCTAGCGCCGGCAGCACCGCGGGCGCGGCGACGCCGATCCAGATCCGCGCCATCCGTCGCGCCGCGGACGCGATGGCCGCGCCAAGCGGCAGCAGCAATATCGTCGCCCAGAACAGACCGAATGCCGCAAGCAGCGCCCCGATCCAGGCAAGCGCTATTGCTGCGATGGCGACATGCATCTGATCGATCTGCCGCGCGACAAGCTGCCTGATCAGCGGCGCCGCGACGAAGCGGTGGACATAGCGTTCGGTCCAATGGCCGTCGCCGGGATCGGCGCGGCGCAACAGATTTGCCTCGATCGTGGCGATCGCCGATGGGCCGATCGCCAGCACCGGTGGCGGCAACGGCCGATCACCGGTGGGGTTCAGCGCCTCGATGCGCACGGCGTCGGCCTGGACGAGGCGGCGCAGCAGCGTGGAGCCCAGGTCCCAGTCGCCGAGCATCTGCGCCGTCGCCTCGAGCGCGGGCTTGGCGAGCAGCGCGAAACCCGCCCAGCGCTGCGCCGCGTCGATCCGTTCGAACTCGGCATGATCCTGGGTATCGGGCAGGGCGAGCAGTGCCGGTGCATGTCCGGCCACGAGGGCATCGACCGCCCCCTGCGCCACGATCGCGCCATCGGCGATCAGCAGGATCCGCTCGTCGGGATGCATGCGGTCGATCGCATCGGCGACGCTGCGCGCGATCTCGATCCGGGCGCCCTGCCGACGCAGCCGATCCACGGCCTGCGCCAGCGCCGCCGGAACCCGCTCGACCAGGATGACGACATGGCCCGCTCCCGCCGCCAGCGCCAGACCGGCCTGATATTCGACGAGCGTCCGGCCGGCGAGCGGCAGTGTCGCCCGCAGCCCGTCTCCGCTATCCGTCTGGTCCTGCGCGGCGATAAGCGCTGCGAGCGGCAAGTCTCGATCCCCCTTCGGCAAGCGGAGCGGGATAGGCGCTGCAAGCCGATTCGGCAAAGCCCATCATTTTAGGCGACTGTCAGCGGCACCCGGCCAGGGCTTCCGCCAGCGACTCGAGCAGCAGCGGATCCTGCGCAGCGCATGCCGCGCGCGCTGCGGCCTGCATCAGGCCGGTCATGCCAAAGCTGGCGGCGAGACCCTGCAGCTTGAGTGCCTCGTCGCGCCATGAGGCGGCACCGCCGGCCTGCGACATCGCCGCGAGGTGCATGGTTGCCGACGCCAGGAACAGCGCGCGCAATTCACCCGCGACGGCGCTGTCGCCGCCGACGGCTTCGGCGAGCAGATGATCGAGGGTGCCGGGTTCGAAGGACATGCCCCGATAAGCGGCCAATCGGGTTAAGATTTCGTTAGGCTGAGGCTATCGCTCGATTCGCGATTCCTATAGAATCCCGGCGCATGGGGAAGGCACCGCATCCACTGGATAGCTGGCGCGCCGCGAATGCGGCCGAGGCGGATGCCGTGCGCGCAGCGGCGGCGGCAGGGCAACTGCCTGAAACAGCTGCCCAAAGCGACAATGAACATGGCGAACTGCTGCTCGTCGACACGGCGGATGACGATGTCCCCGCCGGTGCCGAGCCCGCCGCGCCGCGATCGTCGCGCCGCGCCGCGGACATGGCGATCGGCGCGCTGTTCGGCCTGGCCGCGGCCGGCTGGATCGCGCTGTGGATCGTCGGCACCGGTCCTGTCCCGCTCGATCCATCGGCCATCGCCAACACTGTCGCGCTGGCCAGCGGGCCGCTCGCGCTGCTCGGCATCATCTACATACTGATCCAGCGCAGCACTCGCCGCGAAGCCGGCCGCTTCGGCGAGACGGCCCTGTCGATGCGCGTCGAGAGCCGCCGGCTCGAGGATGCGGTGGGCCGTGTCCTCACCGCGCTCGACAGCCGCCGCACCGAACTTGCTGCCCATACCGACTCGCTGTTCGAAGAGGGCGACCGTGCCGCCCGCAGGCTGCAGCAGATCAGCATGGACATGCGCGACGAAACCGATCTTCTCGCCCGTCAGACCAGCCTGCTCCATGATGCCACCGGCGTCGCCCGCTCAGACATGACCGGCCTGATGCAGGACCTTCCCCGCTCGCTCGGCATCGTCAACGAGGTCGCCGAACTGATCCGCGGCATCGGCGGCACCGCGCGCGAGCATGCCGAGGGCCTGTCGGAAGCGCTGACCACCATTATCGCCCGCAGCCATGAAGCCGACGAGCTGATCGGCGCCGCCACCGGCCGCTTCGCCACCCAGATCGGCCGGATCGAAACGCGTACCGAGCGCACCGCGCGCACGATCGAGGAGACGACGGCCGGCCTTGGCCACGCGATCGACACCACCCTCGACCGCGCGACCATGGCCATCGAACAGACCCGGGCGGGCATGGATCTGCAGCGCGAGGCGATGGCGGCGATTATCGACCATGGCCGCGCCGCCCTGGACGAAGCCGGCACGGTCGCCGCCGCTTCGATCGCCGAACGGCTCGGCGAGATGAGCGCGCACGCCGAGGCGCTCTCGGCGCAGCTCGCCCGCCAGGATGAGGATGCCCGCCGGCTCGTCGCCAATCTCGAACAGGCGCTGGGCGCCATCGAAAGCCGCTTCGAGGCGCTGGGCGCGACCGGCACGGAGCAGACCGCCGACCTCGCCGAACTGATCGTGACGCTCAGCGAACATGTCGACCATCTCGGCCAGGCGGTGACCAGCAGCATGGCCGGCGCGCGGACCCTGACCGACCGCGCCAACGGGCTGCGCATCGCCTTCGATTCGATCATCGGCAATGTCGAGCGCGATCTGCCGCAGACGATGCAGCGGGTCGAGAGCGAAGCGGCGCGCGGCGACGCGACGATGCGCGCGATCACCGCCCAGGCCGAGCAACTCGCCGCGACGGTCGAGCGCGCCACCGACCGGCTCGACTCCGCCGACACCATGATCGACCGCCAGCGCGAGGCGATCGCCGGCCTGGGCGACCAGGCCGCCCGCCGCATGGCCAGCATCGCCGCCGAGGGCGACACGATGCTCGAACGCCAGCGCGAGCTGTCCGATGCCTTCGCCGAGGAAGCCAACGCCCGGCTCGAGGCGCTGCGCGACCATTCGAACGAACTCGGCCGGCTCATCGCCGAAAGCGAATCGAACATGCGCTCGCTGTCCGAACTGTCGGGAGGGCAGCTCGTCGACGCGATCCTCAAGGTTCGCGAAACCGCAGGCGAAGCCGCGCGGGGCGCACGGGCGGCGCTCGAATCGATCATCCCCGATGCCAGCGAGATGCTGGCGAAGAGCGGTGCCGAGGCGATCGAACGCACCTTCGGTACCCAGATCACGCAGCGCATCCACCTGATCTCGGACACCGCCGAGGCCGCCGTTACCGCCGCCAACCTGGCCAGCGAGCGACTGCTGACCCAGATGCTGTCGATCGCCGAGGCGAGCGCAAATATGGAGAAGCGCGTCGCCGAGGCGCAGGCGCGCCAGGAGCATGTCGAGCAGGAGGAGGTCAGCCGCGAGGTCGCGATCCTGGTCGAGCATCTCAACTCGGCCGCAATCGACGTGACCAAGCTGCTGTCGCACGACGTGCCCGATGGCGCGTGGAAAGCCTATCTCCACGGCGATCACGGCGCCTTCACCCGCGCCGCGGTGCGGCTGCTGCGCAAGGAGGAAGCCGGGCTGATCAGCCAGCTGTACGACGGCAATGTCGAGTTCCGCGAGCATGTGAACCGCTACATCCACGACTTCGAGGCGCTGCTCCGCCGCGTCCTCGCCAGCCGCGACGGCGGCGCCCTCGCGGTGACGATGATCTCGTCCGACATGGGCAAGCTCTATGTGGCCCTGGCCCAGGCGATCGAACGCCTGCTGATCTGAGTGGAGCCGGGCAGCCGGGGGCTCGCGCGCACCGCGCCTTCGCGCCCTGACACCGTCATGCTGAACTCGTTTCAGCATCCACTCTTCCACGAGGAAGCGCTCCAGCCCGACAAGTGGACCCTGAAACAAGTTCAGGGTGACGGAATCGCCGCGAAGGCGCCACGTCGCATTGACCGAACACGCTTCGCTAACCACCTTGCTGCTAAGGGCCGGGTCGATCCGGCCTATTTGCCGCAAGGCGAAATGCCTGTAGGATGGCACCCTTCTCTGGGATGTAGCGACTGATGAAGACCAAGACCCTGTTGCGTTCGGTTGGGCTGTTCGGCGCCGGAGCGCTTGTTGCCACGTTGACGCCCGCGATCAGCGCGGTCGACATGAGCACCTACAAGGAACTCGACCAGTTCATGAGCGTGTTCGAGCGCGTCCGCGCCGACTATGTCGACAAGGTCGATGACCGCACGCTGATGAAGGGCGCGATCGACGGCATGCTCGCCAGCCTCGATCCGCACAGCGCCTATCTCGACGCCCGCGACCGCCAGAATATGCGGACCCAGACCCAGGGCGCCTATGGCGGCCTCGGCCTGTCGGTCACGATGGAGGACGGCGCCGTCAAGATCATGACCGCGCAGGAGGATACCCCGGCGCAGAAGGCCGGCCTCAAGACCGGGGACTATATCACCCATCTCGACGGCAAGCTGCTCTATGGCGGCACGCTCGACGAGGCCGTCGACCAGATGCGCGGCAAGCCCGGCAGCAAGATTTCGCTGACCGTCGTCCGCCCCGGCCGCGACAAGCCGTTCGACGTTTCGCTGACCCGTGAGCTGATCCAGCTCAAGCCGGTCAAGTGGGAGGTCAAGGACCAGGTCGGCATCATCAACATCAACACCTTCGTCAATTCGAACACGGGCGATTCGGTGCGCGCGGCGATCGCGGGCATCCAGAAGTCGATCGGCCATGATCCACTCGGCTATATCGTCGATCTACGCTCCAATCCGGGCGGGCTGCTCGACCAGGCGATCGACGTGTCGGACATTTTCCTGGAGCGCGGCGAGATCGTCTCGCAGCGCGGGCGCGAGAAGACCGACATCGAGCGCCGCTTCGCGACCGCGGGCGACCTGGCGCACGGCCTGCCGGTGATCGTGCTCGTCGATGCCGGCTCGGCCTCGGCCGCCGAGATTGTCGCAGGCGCGTTGCAGGACCAGAAGCGCGCGCTCGTCATGGGCGAACGCAGCTTCGGCAAGGGTTCGGTCCAGACGGTGATGGAGCTGTCCGACGACACGGCGCTGAAGCTCACCACGGCGCGCTATTTCACGCCGTCGGGCCGGTCGGTGCAGGAAGGCGGGATCAATCCCGACATTCTCGTGCCACAGCTCAGCGACCCCGATTACAAGGATCGGCCGCGCCTGCGCGAGGCCGACCTGCGCCGCCACCTGATCAACGAAGCGAAGATCGACGACAAGGTGCTCGAGGATGACGGCAAGGCCGATCCCCGCTTCATCCTGACCGCCGAGGCGCTCAAGAAGCAGGGCGTCGACGACTTCCAGCTCGACTATGCGGTCAAGACGATCGCCCGCATGTCGCAGCCGGCCCTGCGCACGGCGCTGGCCGGCGCGAAGCGCGGCGCGCGGTAACGCCGATTCCTCCTCCCGGCGGGAGGAGGAATGCGGACGCGGGGGCTTATTTCTTGCGCGTCACCCGCTATACCGGGATGATGACCCGCTTCGCCCAGGCCAGGCTCGCCGCGCTCCTGCTTCCTGCAGCATTGATGGCCGGCGCGCTCGGCTCCCAATATGTTGGCGGGCTTTTCCCCTGCGAGATGTGCCACTGGCAGCGCTGGCCGCATTATGCGGCGATCGCGCTGGCCCTGCTCGCCTTCGGGGTTCCTGAAAAACCGCTCGGCCGGATGCTGGTGGCGCTGGCGGTCGCGGCGATACTCACAAGCGGCGCGATCGGCCTATTCCATGCCGGCGTCGAATATCACTGGTGGACGGGCATCACTCGCTGCTCCGCCCCGATCGTGGGCGGATCGAGCGCCGACCTGCTCTCGCAGATCATGGCGACGCCGATGATCCAGTGCGACGTGCCGCAATGGACGCTGTTCGGCATATCGCTGGCCGGCTTCAACGCGATCTTCTCGATACTGGGCGGCCTCGCGATCCTTGCCTTGTGGAGATCCCGCATATGAACGCCGACGAACAGCAACGCGCCGGGATGCTGCGGGTCGATCAGGCCGGGGAATTTGGCGCGACCCGTATCTATGCCGGCCAGCTGGCGGTGATGGGGCAGCGTTCGGACGAGGCGCGGGCGATCGCGCGCATGGCCGAGCAGGAGGCCCGGCATCGGGCGATCTTCGACCGGATGATGACGCAGCGCGGCGTCCGCCCGACGGCGCTGCAACCACTGTGGAACGTGGCGGGATTCGCACTGGGCGCGGCCACCGCGCTGATCGGTCCGAAGGCGGCGATGGCCTGCACCGTCGCGATCGAGACCGAGATCGACCGCCATTATGGCGAACAGCTCGACCAGCTGGGCGATGGCGATCCCGAGCTGAGCGCCACGATCGGGGAATTCCGCGCGGAAGAGGTCGAGCATCGCGAGACGGCACTGGCGGCAGGCGCCGAGCAGGCGCCCGCTTATGCGCTGCTGTCGGGCGCGATCCGGCTCGGTTGCCGCATTGCCATTCACCTGTCGCGCAACATATAAGAAGCACCCATAGGACAGGATCCGAGCCGATGAAGACCCTCCGCTTGCTTTCTCCGGCTCTGGCGGTCGCCGCCCTGTCGATGGCTCTGCCGCTGGCGGCACCGGTCGAGGCGCAACGCACCGAACGGGTGCTCACCATCTTCGGCACCGATCCCTGCCCCACCAGCAACGGCGAGGAAATCGTCGTCTGCCGGCGCATGCCCGAGGCGGAGCGCTATCGCATCCCCGAGCAGCTGCGCAAGTCCGGCGACCGCGGCAACGAAAATTGGGGCGATCGCGCCGCCAGCCTCGAATATGTCGGCCGTAGCGGCGTCAACAGCTGCTCCACCAGCGGCTCGGGCGGCGCCTCCGGCTGCTTCCGCGAACTCGCCCGCAAGGCCTGCGAAGAGGACAAGGCCGACGGCAAGAAGTGCGGCATCAAGTTCTGACGCCTTTGGCCACCGGACGCACGTCATTCAGCAGTCCGAAAGCCGCCAGCGCGTCTAGCTGAAGCTATGAAATCGCTGATCCTGCTCCCATTGTTCATGGCCGCGACCCCGCTCGCTGCTGCCCAAAAGGCGGAGGACTCACCGCCGCGAGTCAGCACGCTCGTCGTGTTCGGCAACGATCCCTGCCCGCGCAGCAGCGACGAGGAGATCATCGTCTGTGCGCGCCAGCCGGAGAGCGAGCGCTATCGCATCCCCAAGCAGTTCCGGAAGCAGAAGCGCGAGGCGGTCACCCAGAGCTGGGTCGATCGCGCCCGAACGCTGGACATGGTCAGCCGCAGGGGCCTGCCCAACAGCTGCTCGCCGCAGGGGTCGAATGGCCAGACCGGCTGCATGCGCCAGTTCCTCGAGGCCGCCCGTGCCGAGCGCGAGGCGATGAAGAACGGGGAATGACGTTTTCCGATCCATCGCGTCGGCCGGCACCGTCCGGATGTCCAGCACTCTTCCGATTTGGTCCGAATCCGCTATAATTCCCTCGATCGAGGGGTGAATCGATGAAGGCGATCGATCCGGACCTGTTGCTGAGAGCCTATTCCATCGGCGTCTTTCCGATGGCGGACAGCCGCGCCGCGGATGATGTCTACTGGGTCGAACCCAAAAAGCGCGGAATAATGCCGCTCGATGGCTTCCGGCTGTCACACTCGCTGGCGAAGACGATCCGCTCCGAGCGCTTCACCGTGACCGCCGACAAGGCGTTCTCGCAGGTCGTGTCGGAATGCGCGGCAAGCACGTCGGATCGGCCCGATACCTGGATAAATCCCGCCATCGAAATAGCCTATGCCGACCTGCACCGGCGCGGCCACGCCCATTCGATCGAGACCTGGCATGATGGCCGCCTGGTGGGTGGCCTCTATGGCGTCAAGCTGGGCGGCGCCTTTTTCGGCGAAAGCATGTTCAGCCGCCAGAGCAATGCGTCGAAAGTCGCCCTTGCGCACCTCGTCGCACGGCTGAGGGCGGGGAAGTTCACCCTGCTCGATTGCCAGTTCATCACCGATCACCTCCAGTCGCTCGGCGCGATCGAGGTGAGCCGTGACGCCTATGTGGCGCTGTTGGATTCCGCGATGGGCGTGGCAGGCGGCGCCGTCGGCGCGGCGGCGGGCTGGTCGCCGCCCGACTTCTTCGCCTTGGACGGCGCGACCGATCCGGAAAGGCGCACGGTGTCGGGCCCGATATCAGGATGCACCATCGTGCAGCTTTTGGGCCACACGTCGTAAACCGCATCCTCGACCGCGTTCAGCGACGGGGATTCCTTGAACAGCCAGCCGGAGAACACCCGCCGCCAGCTGCCGTCGCGGTTGCGGACGTCGGTCTGGACGAAGGCGCCGGTCAGCTTCTGGTCCTCCCACGGCGCGGTGGTCTCGCAGGCGCGCAGGCGGATGACGACGTCGCCGACCCGGATCGCCTGGCCCGGCCTGAGCGTCACGTCGCGTGACTCGCCGTTGCGTTTGTTGAGCAGGCCGAGCACCGCAACCCGTTGATCGAGCGGCGTGCCTTCGGTGATCAGCGGCTTGTCGGGAATCTTCTCGACCACGGCGCCCGGCGCCGCGGCCTGGGCGCTGCTGTTGCCTGGCTCGCTGTCGCCGGCGGCCGGCGCCAGAATCGGCGACGCGACCTGCTCTTCCGAGGTCACCGCCTCGATCGGCGCCTGCTCCTGGCTCACCGCCCAGGTCGCAGCGCCCGCAATGCCGCCGAGCGCGACGGCGCCCAGCAGGACACGCTTCACGGCTTGGCGGCTCCAGCAGGCGCAGGTTCGGCCGGCGCGCTGCTGCCGGACTTGTTGATGAACTGGCCGACCATGCTCATCAGGTCCATTGCGCCCTGGGTATCGGCGATCGTATCGCCATTTTTGAGCGGGGCGGGATCGCCACCCGGGATCAGCGAGATGAAGGTTGCGCCGAGGAAGCCCTCGGAGGTGATCGCGGCGCTGCTGTCGGCAGGAAGCTTCACGGCCGGATCGAGCGCCAGGGTCATGTTGACCTGGAAGCTTTGCGGATCGAGCTTCTGCGCGGTGACGGTGCCGACCTTCATGCCCGCGACCCGAACGTCGCTGCCGACGTTCACGCCGGTCGAGTTCGGGAACAGCGCGTGGACATGGATCGCGCCGGACTTGGTGCCGCCGCCCGTGGCCGACCACGCAAACCATATGAACCAGGCTGCGAAGACGATGACGAACAGGCCAACCAGCGCCTCGCCGATATTTTCACGAAACAACGACTTCATGGTTCAGCTCGGGCTCCATGCCTCATAATCGCCGGTCGCGGCGGCACGGACGCCGCCCTTCTCGAGAGCGCCCGCCGGCCGGTAGGCCGCATCGGTTCCCGTGAGATTGGGCTGTGGCGTCTTCTGCCAGCTGCGCGGTGGCGGCAGCTGGTCCGGGGTAAGATCGGTGCTGTGATGCAGCCAGCCATGCCATTCGGGGGGCACCCGGCTGGCGTCGTTGGCTCCCGAATAGATCACCCAGCGGCGAGCGCGGCCATCGGTGGTCCGGCCGCCCTCGAAATAGACATTGCCGAGCGAATCCTCGCCCACGCGGCTGCCGTTGAGCTTGCTGAACAGCAGCGTGCCGATTGTGGCACCGTTCCACCAAGTGAAGATCTTCTTGAGCATGGCACCTCGCTTAGCGCTTGCCGGCCATGCCGTGCAACCGTTTAGAGGCGAAGGCCAGCCCGTCGCCAGATTGCCGGCCGGCCCGTCAACGAGGAGCCACTGGGCTCGGTGAGACACCGCATCGAGGACGTCCTTCGATGCGCCTCTCTCCTTGGCCGCTCAGCCGGACGAGCGGTCCCGCGCATCTCGACCGCCGTTACGGCCTCTTCCAGCTCACCTTGTCGCCCTCGACGATGCCATCCGCGGCCGCGCCGCCTCCTGTAATCTCGAGGACGGCCGACACCGGTTCACCCGATTCGACCGTATCGAGACTTTCGGGAACGGTGTTTGCGGCGATCCTGGCGATCGTGCCGTCCGGGCGGATGAAGATCATATCCAGCGGGATATAGGTGTTCTTCATCCAGAAGGCTGCGAAGCGGGCAGGCGTCATCGGGAAGATCATCCCGCCATGAGCGGGCAGGCTGGTCCGGTACATCAGCCCGCGCGATTGCTCCTCCGGCGTCGACGCGACCTCGACGTGGAATTTGACGACACCCCTGGCCGTCCTGATCTCCAGCGGCGCCAGCGGCACGCCCGTCGCGGAGGCGGCAGCCGCGGTATCGGCGGAGCGCGCCGCGCCGGGCGTGCAGCCTGCCAGCGCAGCGAGCGCGAGCACGCAGAGAGGCCGCGCCGGGAACGCCACCGTCAGTTGGGGATAAGTTCCACCGCGAGCGGACCCTTGCGGCCCTCTGCGATGCGCGCCTTCATCCGCATCTCTGGCATGAGATCGGCGAAACCGGCCCTGCGCACGGTTTCCATATGGATGAAAATGTCCTGGGTGTCGCCCTCGCGGACCACGAAGCCATAGCCCTTGAGCCGGTTGAACCATTTGACCACGACCGCCTCGGGTTCGCCGGCATTGTCGATCAGCTGGGTCGGATCGACCCGATCGGCATTGCGCTTGGCGATGAGATCGGGATCCGGGCCGGTCGCGGTCGACAGGTCGATGGCGAGGATGCGGCGGGCCTGCAGGCCGCGATCACGCGCCACTACTTCGCAGGCGATCCGGGCGCCTTCGGGCAGGGTGCGCCGGCCATGGTCGCGCAGCACGGAGAAATGGACGAGCACATCGCCACGATCATTGTCGGTCGCGATGAAGCCGAAGCCGCGGGTGGCGTCGAACCACTTGACCGCGCCCACAACAGTTTCGGCGGCTTCGCCAGCAGTCATCGATACGCGTTCCTGATCGCTATCCAGGCTCACGTCGCGCAACGTCACAGACGCAACAGACTGTTCATTCATCGTTGAGACACCCGCTGCCTAGATGACCTTTTTATCACAGACCGGCTTTGAAACGAAGCTATTCCGACACCGGATATCCGCCATTGCCCGGAAAATGCGGATTATCAACCTCTTCTTCCTCGGGTTCGCCCCCGAGCACGCGCAAAACCAGATCGAGGGGATGGCCCGCCCGTGCCATCGCGGCGATCCAGCGGCGCTTTTCCGTCGCGTCGGGCCGGTGGCCGGCAAACGGCCCGATCCGCTTGCGCCGTGCATAGAGCATGGCAGCCTGTTCCGCGCCGGCGTCGATCCGCCCGCATAGCGCGCCGCTCGTCTCGGCATCGATGCCGGCGGTGCGCAGCGCCATGGCGATGCGGCGCACGCCATAACCGCGGCGCAGCAGCGAATCGGCGCGCGCCGTGGCAAAAGCACGGTCGTCGACATAGCCGCGCTCGGCAAAGCGCTCGACGAGCGCCTCGACCGGCGGTGGGCTGTCGCCCTCCCAGCCGCGCTCGCGCAGCTTGCGGCGCAGATAGGCGGCCAGTTTGGCGCGGGTCGTGGCATAGCGCGCGGCATAATCGAGCGCAGCGCGTTCAAGTGTCGCAATGTCATATGGCGACAGGATTTTGGGGGTCGATCGGGGCATGCGCCATGATTGTGCCACAGTCGGGCCGGATTTTGAACGCGGGCTTCGGCGAAGGCAGGCAACATGAACAGGGCTGCCCGGCGGCCGCAGTGGCCCCAGGGGAGGCGCGCTGATGCTGGACCGGGTGGATAGCGCTTCGACGATGCAGAGGAACGATATTATAATGGCATTGGTGCCGACGCCCACGATGGACGCCCTGCCGCGCCGTTTCGCCGATTTCGACACTCTGGGAGCGGCGCTCGACTACGCTGCCGCCGGGGTTCGCGGCCTGAATTTCCACGACGCGCGCGGGACGCTTGTCCAGCCCTACACCTACACAGAGCTGCGCGCCGACAGCATGGCCAATGCCGGCCGGCTGATCGCCGCAGGGATCCGCCCCGGCGATCGCATCGCGCTGGTCGCCGAAACCGGGCCGCTGTTCGCAGCGCTGTTCTTCGGCGCGGTCTATGCCGGCGCATGGCCGGTGCCGCTGCCGCTGCCGACCTCGTTCGGCGGCAAGGACAGCTATATAGACCAGCTGATCGTCCAGCTTTCGAGTTCCGATCCGAAACTCTTCTTCTATCCGGCCGAGCTCGAGGACATGGCGTCGGCCGCGGCCCGGCAGCGCGGCGTCGAGGGGCTGAGCTACGAAGCGTTCGAGGCGCGCGAGGCAGTCGACGCGATCCTGCCGCAGGCTTCGCCGGACGATATCGCCTATCTGCAATATTCGAGCGGTTCGACACGCTTTCCGCATGGCGTGGCGGTTACCCACCGCGCGCTGCTCAACAATCTCGCGGCGCATTCGCATGGCATGCTGGTCGAGCCGCAGGATCGCTGCATCAGCTGGCTGCCCTGGTATCACGACATGGGGCTGGTGGGCTGCTTCCTGTCGCCGGTCGCCAACCAGGTTTCGACCGACTACCTCAAGACCGAGGATTTCGCGCGCCGCCCGCTCGCGTGGCTCGACATGATCAGCCGCAACGAAGGCACGACGATCAGCTATTCGCCGACCTTCGGCTACGACATCTGCGCGCGCCGCATGTCGAGCCAGACCAAGGCCTCCGACCGTTTCGACCTGTCGCGCTGGCGGCTCGCCGGCAACGGCGCCGACATGATCCGCCCGGACGTGATGCAGGCCTTCGTCGATGCCTTCGCCGAAGCCGGCTTCCGGGCCAACGCCTTCCTGCCGAGTTATGGCTTGGCCGAGGCGACGCTCGCGGTATCGATCATGCCGCCGGGCGAGGGCATCGTCGTCGAGCTGGTCGAGGAGACCCAGCTGTCGGGCGGCGACCACAGCCAGGACCGGCCGCGCCGCTTCCGTGCCATCGTCAATTGCGGCAAGCCGGTGCGCGACATGCGGGTCGAGATCCGCGACGACGACGGTTCGGTGCTGCCCGAGAAGATGATCGGCAAGCTGTGGGCCAAGGGCCCGTCGATCATGCAGGGCTATTTCCGCGACCAGGAGGCGACCGACGCCTGCATGGTCGACGGCTGGCTCGACACCGGCGACATGGCCTATATCTCGGACGGCTATATCTTCATCGTCGGCCGCGCCAAGGACATGATCATCATCAACGGCAAGAATCACTGGCCGCAGGACATCGAGTGGGCCGTCGAGCAGCTGCCGGGTTTCAAGGCCGGCGACATCGCCGCCTTCGCGATCACTACGCCGGGCGGCGAGGAGACCCCTGCCGTGCTGGTCCAGTGCCGCACCTCGGACCCCAGCGAGCGCGCCCGGCTGCGCGACCAGATCCGCGAGAAGGTACGCGCGATCACCGGCATGCACTGCGTCGTCGAGCTCGTGCCGCCGCGCACCCTGCCCAAGACCAGCTCGGGCAAGCTGAGCCGCGCCAAGGCCCGCAACCTCTATCTGGCGGGCGAGATCCAAGGCTACGACATCGCGGCATAAGCCCTGTCCATTACCGCTCGTCATGCTGAACTTGTTTCAGCATCCACTTGCGAACGCGGGAACGGCCACCTGTGGAGGAGTGGATGCTGAAACAAGTTCAGCATGACGGCGGCGTGGTTATCGGGGCTCTTTGCTCAGCGGCACTCATCTCTTTGCTGATCGTCGCCACGCCGCTGGCCGCAGCCCCGCTCGACCCGCTCGGCGATCCCGCCGTCTTCAAGCGCGACCTCGAGGAGCTCAATCGCAATCCTCTGCCCGACGATGCCGCGCTGGCCCGGGCAGTCGGCACGGCCGTCGCCGTCGACGCCCGCCAGCGCGGTCGATGCGCGCCGAAAAAAATCAGGCTCGGCAAGCTCGCGCCCGTCAGCCTCGACGGCATGATCACCACCATGATCGCCAAGGGCCAGATCGAGAATGGCTGGCTGGTGCGGGTTACGCTCGACGATTGCCCGCCGGCCGATCCGATCCGCGTGCTGCTGTTGCGCGCCGCCGATGGCCGGACGCTGCAGGGGATCTTCGCCGGACAGGGCACGAGCTATGCCTGGCCATCATTGTCGCGCGAGGCGCTGCGGGGTGCCGTGAATACCGCGCTCAAGCAGCTTCGCACCGCCGACTCGGCCTGTAGCCCACGCGACATCACACCAACGGGCATGCGCATCGCCGGCAGCAGCGCCGATCTCGGTCCCGATGTCTATGGAATCAGGCTGAAGGGCTCGTGGAACGAGATCTGGACGTTCGAGCCCTGCCGCCACCGCATCGAAGTGCCGATCGCCTTTCGCACCAACGGCAATGGCGGCGCCTATTGGGACATCGACGATGCGGGCGTCAGATATACGCGCTGACCGCTTGGCACGTCGCCAACCCCTTGCACTCCAACGGTCCCACCGCTATGTGCCCGCGTCTCGGACCCGGAGGAGTGTAGCTCAGTTGGTAGAGCATCGGTCTCCAAAACCGAGGGCCGTGGGTTCGAGTCCCTCCACTCCTGCCATTTCGAAATGGTAGGGTAAGGCCGACGGGGTCGAGAATAACGAGGTCAAGGTCCGCAGCCGCAAGGCTAAATAGCGGACTGAGGCCTCGTGTCGTTGTTGTGGAAGCACTGGCAGGCATTTGCCTGTCGATTTGGGTAGGCGAGGACGTGGCGAAGACTTCACCCGGCGAGTTCATCCGGCAGGTAAAGGCCGAGACGGCGAAGGTCGCCTGGCCGAGCCGCAAGGAGACCGTGACGACCACCATCATGGTGGGCATCATGACGCTGCTGCTGGGTATATTCTTCTTCGGGCTCGATCAGCTGTTCGCAGCGATCGTGAAGTTCCTGCTGTCGCTCTTGGGCTAGATTTTTTGGTGGTCGCGATTTCCGGGTGTCGGATCTGATCTGACTGGAAATCGCTCCGAATACGGAGACGTTGGCGTTCATGTCGCGCTGGTACATCATTCACGCCTATTCGGGCTTCGAGAACAAGGTCAAGGAATCGATCCTGGCCGATGCTGCGCGCATGGGGCTCGAGCAGCTGGTCGAATCGGTCGAAGTTCCGACCGAGAAGATCACCGAGGTTCGCCGCGGCAAGAAGATCACGTCGGACCGGAAATTCTTTCCCGGCTATGTGCTGGCCAAGCTCAGCATGAACGACGACGTCTATCACCTGGTGAAGAACACGCCGAAGGTGACCGGCTTCCTCGGCTCGATGGGCAAGCCCCAGCCGATCAGCGAAGCCGAGGCCGCACGCATCCTGAACACCAAGGAGGAGGCCGCCGCGGCCGCCCCCAAGGCCAAGCTCAAGGTCGATTACGAGATCGGCGATCAGGTCAAGGTTCTCGACGGCCCGTTCGCGAGCTTCAACGGCATCGTCGAGGAGCTCGATTTCGATCGCAGCCGCGTCAAGGTGTCGGTCTCGATCTTCGGCCGCGCGACCCCGGTCGAGCTCGAGTTCGAGCAGGTCGAACGGGTTAAGTGACGGCCTGATCAAGGCCGTCATCCTGAACTTGTTTCAGGATCCACCGAGCCACGGGAGAGCGTTCCCGGTTGATGGGTGGATGCTGAAACAAGTTCAGCATGACGAATTTGGAGGTTCCGGCTCAAACCGGATAGTGCCTTCCAGGCACAAGCTGCGGGAGGAGATTTCGATCTCCGCATGGACCGCTAAACTTGAACCGGGAGGATCGCCTGCGATCCGACCAACTACAGAGTGAGTGAACATGGCAAAGAAGATCACGGGCTATATCAAGCTCCAGGTGCCCGCTGGAAAGGCGAACCCATCGCCGCCGATCGGTCCCGCGCTGGGCCAGCGCGGCGTCAACATCATGGAGTTCTGCAAGGCGTTCAACGCGCAGACCGGTGACCAGGAAGTCGGCACGCCGCTGCCGACCGTCATCACCGTCTATGCCGACCGCAGCTTCAGCTTCATCACCAAGACGCCACCCGCCAGCTTCCTGATCAAGAAGGCCGCCGGCCTGAAGTCGGGCTCGAAGGAGCCGGGCAAGATCGTCGCCGCCAAGATCAAGCGTTCGCAGCTCACCGCGATCGCCGAAGCGAAGATGAAGGATCTCAACGCCAACGATATCGACGCGGCGACCCGCATCATCGAAGGCAGCGCCCGCGCAATGGGCCTCGAAGTGGTGGAGGGCTGATAACATGGCCAAGCTCAGCAAGAAGCAGAAGAACCAGGCCGCTTCGGTCGACCGCGACAAGCTTTACGACGTCGATGCGGCGATCAAGCTCGCCAAGACCAACGCCACCTCCAAGTTCGACGAGACCATCGAGGTCGCGCTCAACCTGGGCGTCGATCCGCGTCACGCCGACCAGATGGTCCGCGGCGTGGTGACGCTGCCCAAGGGCACCGGCAAGGACGTCCGCGTCGGCGTGTTCGCGCGCGGCGCCAAGGCTGAAGAAGCCCTGGCAGCGGGTGCCGAAGTCGTCGGCGCCGAAGACCTGCTCGAGACGATCCAGGGCGGCACGGTCGACTTCGACCGCTGCATCGCGACCCCGGACATGATGGGTCTGGTCGGCCGGCTCGGCAAGATCCTGGGCCCGAAGGGCCTGATGCCGAACCCCAAGCTGGGCACCGTCACGATGAACGTCGGCGAAGCCGTCAAGGCTGCCAAGGGTGGGCAGGTCGAGTTCCGCGTCGAAAAGGCCGGCATCATCCATTCGGGAATCGGCAAGGCGAGCTTCCCGGCGGAAGACCTGCGCGCCAATTTCGACGCGTTCGTCGATGCGATCGTCAAGGCCAAGCCGACCGGCGCCAAGGGCAAGTACCTCCAGAAGGCCGCGGTCAGCTCGACCATGGGCCCGGGCGTCAAGATCGACACCGCCGACCTCGGCGCCTGATCCTGCGCCCCGCCGCCAGGCGGGGTGACGGATCATCGAACTACGGAACCGCGACGACGCCCTTGCCGGGAGTCGCCGCGGTTTTTGTTTGCCGCGCACCACGTCCCGAGGCCGGACCCGACAAGCGTCGGGATTCCTTACACAGATCAGGAATGATCATGACCGATAATGTGCACAAAAGCCGGAAATCCGCCGATTCCTGGATCTGGCACGATTCTCGCTTACTATTCGGCGTACCCGATTTTCCAGCTCGCCGGGGGCGAAGGCGGGGGGAGGCGATCCGATGGTAAGTGCCGCATTACGGGGGGTAATTGCGTTGATTGCTGCCCTCGCGGTTGCCTCTCCCGCCTGGGCGCAGCTCGGCCTTGTATCGGCATGGCTGCGCAACGTGCCGCAGCCGAGCGCGCTGGGCATGTTCCTGATCGCGATCGCCGGCGTGTTCGTCGGCCGCATCGCCAGCCAGAAACGTCGGGACCCGTAGTTTTGCTTCTGTTCGGTTTGCTTAGAGATTTTATCCTTTCCCCTGTAGCGTTGCGATGCGTATCCGGCCCCCGCCCACCCCTCACCGATGCGATCGGTGGAGGGCGGGCGGGGGCCGCGTTCTTTCTGCGTTGACCTGATCGTGCGGGCGCGCTTGAAGCGGCAGCTATGACGACCACCCTCGAACAGCTCGAATCGACGATCAATGCGCGGCGGGGCGCCGACCCATCAACGTCCTACGTCGCCTCGCTGTTCGCGCGGGGCATGCCCAAGATTGCCCAGAAGCTCGGCGAAGAGGCCGTAGAAACGGTCATCGCCGCGATGGCCGGCGATCCGAAGGCGGTTGCCAGCGAGGCCGCCGACCTGCTTTTCCACCTTACCGTGCTGCTCGCTGCCGCAGGCGTGCCGCTTGGCGACGTGCTCGCCGAACTCGACCGGCGCGAGGGGGTTTCCGGATTGACCGAGAAAGCCGGGCGGACCTCATCCTGATCCGAGTCATCACGGGAAACAAACATGCCGATCGACGCCACCCTGCCCTATGACGACAGCAACGTCTTCGCCCGCATCCTACGTGGCGAGCTGCCGTCGAAGACCGTCTATGAGGATGAGTTCGCGCTCGCCTTCCACGATGCCAGACCGCAGGCGCCGGTCCATCTCCTGGTCATTCCCAAGGGCCGCTACGTCTCGTGGGACGATTTCACCGCGAAGGGCAGCGACGCCGAGATCACCGGCTTCATCCGGGCGGTCGGCCATGTCGCCCGCGCGGCGGGGCTGGCCGAGCCCGGCTATCGCCTGCTGGCCAACACAGGCGGCCATGGCCACCAGGAGGTGCCGCATCTCCATGTCCATGTTTTCGGCGGCCGCCAGTTCTACGAAATGCTGCCGAGATCGTAACCGTCACATCCGCGCAATCCTATTGCGCGCTCGGAATTACCGGTTAGGCTCCTCTTCCCATGACCGGCCGCGCGCGAACAGCCCGGCCCGACGAGGGAACTCCGCATGATATTTGGGCGCGTAAAGCCACTCGACGCCATTCTCGCCACCGCAGCCCGAAAGTCGCTGCATCGATCCCTCGGCCCCTTCCAGCTGACCATGCTGGGCATCGGCGGCATCATCGGTACCGGTATTTTCGTCCTCACCGCCGAGGCCGCCCAGAAGGCGGGCCCGGGCATGATCCTCGCCTTCATCATCGCCGGCTTCGTCTGCGCGGTCGCCGCGCTCTGCTATGCCGAGATGGCGGCGATGGTGCCGGTTTCGGGCTCGGCCTACACCTATAGCTATGCCGTGATGGGCGAGCTGGTCGCCTGGATGGTCGGCTGGGCGCTGGTCCTCGAATATGCGATCGCCGCGGGAGCCGTGTCTGTCGGATGGTCGGGCTATGTCGTCGGCCTGTTCCAGAACCTGACGGGCATAGTCCTGCCCAAGACGCTGGTGCTGGGCCCGATCGACGGAGGCATCATCAACCTCCCCGCCGCGATCATCGCCGGCCTGGTCACCTGGTTGCTGGTGCTCGGTACCAAGGAGAGCGCCACGGTCAACGCGGTGCTCGTCGGCATCAAGATCGCAGCGCTGTCACTGTTCGTGATCCTTGCCCTGCCGGTGATGAACATGGAGAATTTCCACCCCTTCTCGCCGACCGGCTTCGGCGGCATTTCCGCGGCGGCGGCCTCGATCTTCTTCGCCTATGTCGGCTTCGATGCCGTCTCGACCGCAGCCGAGGAAACCAAGAACCCACAGCGCAACATGCCGATCGGCCTGATCGGCTCGCTGGGCATCTGCACCATCTTCTACATGCTGGTCGCGGCCGGTGTGATCGGCGGCGTCGGCGCGCAGCCGATGCTGAACGCCGCGGGCACCGCCTTGCCGACCGGCTCGGCCGAACTGACCGCCGCCTGCTCGGCGATCGGCGACGCCAAGGTTGTCTGCTCGAAGGAGGCGCTGGCCTGGACGCTGCGCGAGATCGGCTGGCCGCAGATCGGCAACCTGCTCGGCCTCGCCGCCGGCCTCGCGCTGCCGTCGGTCATCCTGATGATGATGTTCGGCCAGACCCGCATCTTCTTCGTGATGAGCCGCGACGGCCTGCTGCCGGCCGTGTTTTCGAAGGTCCATCCCCGCTTTCACACGCCACATGTCGTGACGATGATGACCGGGGTGTTTGTCGCCATCTTCGCGGCGCTCTTCCCGGTCGGCGCGCTCGCCGACATCTCCAACTCCGGCACGCTGTTCGCCTTCGCCGCGGTGTCGATCGCCGTGCTCGTGCTGCGCTGGACCGATCCGAGCCGTAATCGTCCGTTCCGTACCCCGGCGGTGGCGATCGTCGCGCCGATCTCGGTCTTCGGCTGCATCTATCTATTTTCCAGCCTGTCGACCTACACGATCACGCTGTTCTTCAGCTGGGCGGCGATCGGCCTGGTGGTTTATTTCCTCTACGGCTACCGCAAGAGCAACCTCGGCCGCGGCATCGTCGAGACCCACGAGATGGACGAGGACGTGCCGCCGATGCCAGTGCCGCCGATCAGCTGACGGCGCAAATCGACTGCTTGGGCGCACCGTCATCCTGAACTTGTTTCAGGATCCACTCTCCCGCTCGGGGCCGTTCTCCTGTTGCACGGTGGATGCTGAAACAAGTTCAGCATGACGGAAATATGTTCGGCGCTAACCGCCCAGCCGCGCTTCGATCAGGGCGCCAAGATCCTCGCCCTCGGGCAGGCGAGGGCCGATAATGCCGATGATCCGGCCCGCCGCGATCGATCCCATCCGCAAGGCGACAGCCAAATCGCGGCCCTGCGCCAGCCCGGCCAGAACGCCGGCCGCGAACAGATCGCCCGCACCGGTCGTATCCACGATCGGCCCGCACGGCTCCGCCGCTATTTCGGTGCGCTGTCCCTTCTCGATGCCGATCGCCCCATCGGCGCCGCGGGTCGCGATCAGCAGCGGCACCCGCTCCGCCGCCCAGGCGACGGCGGCCTCGACATCGGCCAGCCCGCTCAAGGCGGCAAGTTCGCCCTCGTTGGCGAACAGCATGTCGACCAGCCCCTCGTCGAGCAGCCCGACGAACTCATCATGATGCTGTCGCACGCAAAACTCCGAGGAGAGCGTGAAGGCGGTGCGACGGCCATGCGCGCGGGCAACTGCCAGCGCAGCACGCGATGCCGCGCGCGGCTCCGCGGTGCGCCACATATAGCCTTCGACATAGAGGATCGCCGCTTCCGCCGCGATTGCCGCATCGAAGGCGGCGGCGGGCAGATATTCGGACGCGCCGATCGCCGTGTTCATCGTGCGATGGCCGTCAGGGCCGACGATGATCAGGCAGCGCCCGGTCGGGGCCGCGATAGGCGGCAGCGGGAAGTCGATGCCGCTCGCCGCCATGTCGCCGGCGAACATCCGCCCCAGCCGGTCGTCGCCGACCTGCCCGACAAAGGCGAGCCGCAGGCCGAGCCGCGCCAGCGCCGCCATCGTGTTGGCCGCCGAACCGCCGCACACTTCCTGGCAGTCGCCCATCGCCTGGTGCAGCAACACCGCGCGATCGGGCGCGATCGGCTGCATCATCCCGCGATCGAGCCCCTGCGCCGCGACGAACGCATCATCCTTATGGGTAAGCACGTCGACCAGCGCATTGCCGATCGCGAGGACATCATAGCGGAGGGAAGCCATCGCCACCCCTTCGGGTGCCCGGCTATTGGATTCGGTCACTCTTCCGCACATCCTGAGTAAGGGCTGAGCTTGGCGAAGACCGCATCGAAGGACGATCCTTCGAGACGCCACTTCGCCAGGCTCAGTGGCTCCTCAGGATGAGCGGATCGATTTGGTCATAGCAGGCGTAGCGAAATCCGCCGTGGCCGCAAAGCCGCTCGACGACGCCGGCTTGCATCAGGCCGAGGATGATGCTCTCGGGACAGCATGAATATCCTGCGCCTGACCCCGCTCGCGCCGCTCGCGATCCTCGCCGGCTGCGGCCCCACCCAGCCGCCGCTGGTGGTCGCGCCGCCCCCGCCGGTGCGGGTCGAAGCCGGACTGGACCGGGTGCTGGGCCAGGACGCCCGTGCACTGATCGCGCTGTTCGGCACGCCCAACCAGGATGTCCGCGAGGAGCCCGCCCGCAAGCTCCAATATGCCAGCGGCGTCTGCGTGCTCGACGCCTATCTCTACCCGCCGGGCCCGGGCCGCGAACCGCTGGTCACCCATGTCGACGCGCGCCTGCCGACCGGCGAGGACATCGACCGCGCGTCGTGCATCGCGGCGCTGGTACGAAGGAAAGAGGCGCGCTGAGGTCAGTCCTCGACGCCGTCGAGCGCCGCCGCCAACTCGTCGAGCCAGAGCTTGGCATTACCGTCCGAAGGCGCGCGCCAGTCGCCGCGGGGGGACAGCGCGCCGCCACCCGACACCTTGGGGCCGTTGGGCATCGCCGAGCGCTTGAACTGGCTGATCGTGAAGAAGCGGAACAGGAAATTCTCGAGCCAGCGGCGGATCGTCGCGAGATCGTAGCTGTTGCGCAATTCGTCCGGGAAGCCCGCCGGCCACAGCCCCGCATCGGCGTCCTTCCAGGCATGCCAGGCGAGGAAGGCGATCTTCGACGGCTTGAGCCCGAGCCGGATGACATGGTGGAGGAAGAAGTCGTTCAGCTCATAGGGCCCGACCTTGGACTCGGTGCTCTGGATCGCGCCGCTGGCATCGGCGGGGACAAGTTCGGGTGAAATCTCCGTGCCCAGGATCGATGTCAGGATCGCATCGGTCGCAGCGTCGAACTGGCCGGTGCGCACGCACCAGCGGATCAGATATTGGATCAGGGTCTTGGGAACGCCGGAATTGACGCCATAATGGCTCATCTGGTCGCCGACGCCATAGGTGCACCAGCCGAGCGCCAGCTCGCTCAGGTCGCCGGTGCCGATCACGAAGCCGCCATGCTGGTTGGCGAGGCGGAACAGATAATCGGTCCTCAAGCCGGCCTGAACATTCTCGAACGCGATGTCGTAGACCGGCTCGCCCTTGGCGAAGGGATGGTCCATGTCGGCCAGCATCTGCCGGGCGGCGGGACGGATGTCGATCTCGGCCGCGGTGATGCCAAGCGCCCGCATCAGCGCCCAGGCGTTGGACTTGGTGGCGTCGCCGGTCGCGAAACCGGGCATGGTATAGCCGAGGATCGCCTTGCGCGGCAGGCCGAGGCGATCGCACGCCTTGGCGGCGACGATCAGCGCATGGGTCGAGTCGAGCCCGCCCGAGACCCCGATCACCATCGTGCGGCCCGAGGTTGAGGTGAAGCGCTTGGCCAGGCCTTCGACCTGGATGTTGAATGCCTCGTAGCAGTCGGCATCGAGCTGCAGCGGATCGGCCGGCACGAACGGAAAGCGCGCCACCTGCCGCTTGAGGCCGACATCGGCGAAGCTGGGCTTGTGGGCGAAGGCAATGCGCCGGAAAGCCTTCTCCGGGTGGCCGCTGGCGGCGGCGCAGTCGTTGAACGTCCCCATCCGCAGCCGCTCGAGGCGCAGGCGGGAGACGTCGACATCGGCCATGATCAGCTCCGGATCGTCCCCGAAGCGGCTCGACTCCGCCATCATCACGCCGAGTTCGTGGATCATCGCCTGGCCGTCCCAGGCAAGGTCGGTGGTGCTCTCGCCCGGCCCACTGGCCGAATAGCAATAAGCGGCGATGGCGCGCATCGATTGCGACGCGGCGAGCACCGCCCGGTCGCGGGCCTTGCCTATGATGATGTTCGATGCCGACAGGTTGCACAGGATCAGCGCCCCGGCCATCGCGCCGAGCGTGGACGGCGGCAGCGGCGCCCAATAATCCTCGCAGATCTCGACATGGAAGATGAAGTCGGCGAGATCGTCGGCGGCAAAGATCAGGTCCGGGCCGAACGGCGCGGCCTGGCCGCACAGGGCGATGTCGAGGCCGCGCAGCCCATAGCCCGGCGCAAACCAGCGCTTCTCATAATATTCGCGGTAATTCGGCAGGAAGCTCTTGGGCACCACCCCCAGGATTTGCCCGCGCGAGACGACCACCGCGCAGTTATACAGCCGGCCATTGCGCCGGATCGGGGCGCCGACCAGCAGCACTGGCGCCAGGTCGGCACTGGCAGCAACGATCCCGGCAAGTTCGGCCTCGACCCGGTCGAGCAGCGCATCCTGGAGATGGAGATCGTCGATCGCGTAGGACGACAAGGCGAGCTCCGGCAGGACGAGCAGGTCGACCCCTTCGCCATCGGCCTGCCGCGCCAGCGCGACGATCCCGGCGGCATTGGCCGCGACATCGCCCGCGCTCGCCAGGGGCGTGCCGGCACCAAGGCGCACCAGGCCATGGCCATGTATCGAACGGAAGGGAACGGCACCGGGCATTGAGGCTCTCGCAAACTGCTGTCGTTCCGCCCAGTAAAGGATGAAGGGCGATTGGGCTAATCGCATACGGATAAACCGCGTCATGCTGAACTTGTTTCAGCATCCACCCCGAGACGCAGGGATGCCATGGGGGCGTAGTCGACCCGTCGACCAGGCGTTTATAGGCTTGCGAGCGGCCGCAATCATGTCGGCGTGATGTCGAACCCGATGGCCCGCATCTATCAGCACGGATTGGAATCGCCCATGTCCAGCTGACCATCCCCGAGCGGCGAGGTGGATGCTGAAACAAGTTCAGCATGACAAGGAGAGGGCCTTGGCCTGAGCCAATTACTCCGCTGCGTTGATCCGGTTGCGGCCGTCCTGCTTGGCCTTGTACAGCGCGGCGTCGGCGCGCTTCAGCAGCGAACCCGGCGAATCCTTGGCATCGAGCGTCGCGACACCGCCGGAGAAGCTCAGCCGCCCCAGCGACTGGCCGGTGTGGGTGACCTTGAGTTCGCGCGCGGCAATCGCGGCGCGGACCTTGTCGAGGATCCCCATCGACTGAGCGGCGGCACCGCGCTCGAACACCATCACGAACTCCTCGCCGCCATAGCGCGCGACGAAGATGTCGCCATTGGCCGAGCGGCCGAGCGACGATCCCACGAACTTGATCACCTCGTCGCCGATCTGGTGGCCATGGGTGTCGTTGAAGATCTTGAAATGATCGATGTCGCAGATCGCCAGCGCCAGCGGCGAATCGGCGCGGCGGGCATTTTCGAAGGCGGTGCGCAGGTGATTGTCGAGCGCACGACGATTCGGCAGGCCGGTAAGCGGATCGCTGTTGGCCTTGTGGTGTGCGACGGCCAGGTCCTTGCGCATCGCGCTCATCTGCATCTCGGTGCGGCGCAGATCCTCTTCGGCGGCCTGCGCCTTGTCGATCATCGAGCGGGTCAGTTCGACCAATGTCTCTACCGACACGACCGGGGACTTGCTCTTCACGAGCCCCGCCGCCTCATTCTCGAGGGCGACGCCATAGTCGCGGGCATCGTCGCCCGAGCGGGCGAGAATGGCGGACATCTGCTCCAGATAGCCCTGCGCGTCGACGGCGATGCGCGACAGTTCGTCGGTCGACAGCCCCGAGTCGAGCTTGGCCGAGATTGCCGCAGTCACGGCTTCGCTGAGATTGCCGTCCTTGGCGATGGCGCGATCGACCATCGCGGTGAGCTCGCCGTCGCGGCCCGACAGATAGCGGTGGCACAGGTCGAAATTAGCCGGGGATGGCTCGAGTCCGTGATCGAACAGCAGCTTGCCGATCATGTCGTACAGCCTGCGCCATTCGTCACGCTCTGCTGATTTCGCGGCTATTCTTTCTTCGCGCACCGTCACACCCCTAATCTCAGTGCAGGGAGATAGCGCGAGATTCGATACATCCGGTTAATGCGACCACGTGTTTCTACGCAGTCAGGGTCGCCAGCGGCCGGTTTCCATCCATGCCAGCAGCGGCTTGAGCGGCAATATCCATATGATGCCCGCGACGATGTAGATCGCCGCCTGCACGAGCATATGCTGCTGCCCGATCCAGGGCGAAGCGCTCGCCACGATCACGGCCCACACAAATATGATGAGCAAGATCAAAAAGATGCCGAACGGCTTGCGCCAGCTGGGTTGTGTCATTGCTGCTCGCTTTTCCCGATCATGCCCGCTTCCGTGACGACGGCATCGAGCCGCACATCCCAAGGATCGCACGCTATGACCGGAACGCGCTGTACCGACCAGCCGAAACCGATCTTCGCCCCCCCCGGCCGTTCGGCAAAGACGCGATCGTAAAAGCCGGCGCCCTGGCCGAGTCGCGCCAGGGTCGAGTCGAAACCCAGCAGCGGGGTGACGATGATGTCCGGGACAAGCTCGGGCGCATCGCCAAGCGGCTGCTGCAGTCCGCGCCAGCCGGGCTCGAGCGGATCGCCTGGTGCCCATGCGAGAAAGCGCATGGGCTGGGCGCGGCCTGCCACATGCGGCAGTGCGATGCTGACGCCCTGGATCGCCGCCGCGGCGATCGCGGGGCCGCAGCCGAGCTCGCTGCCCAGCCCATGATAGAAGGCGACGCATTTCGCGCCCGTGATGAGCGGCATCAGATTCGCCGCGGCGCGCGCCTCGAGCCGCGCACGCTGCCCCTCCGCGAGATCCAGCACGAATCCGTCGCGGGCGGCGCGCAGCCCGGCGCGCAGCGCCGGCTTGGATGGCTCAATCATCGGGGCCGGCTCGCTTCATGGGGTGGCGGGACCGCCATGGTCGTTTCTGGAATATCCTCTGACGCCGAAAGCATCAGGTGGGAGCCATATGCATCGGACCAGGGTCCGGACAGAGACAGCCCCCATAGGAATTGAATCGCCTCAGGGATGTTCGCGCAGCTCGTGCCGGGCAGTACCCGCCATGGCCATATGTAGGGCGCGGGGCGGCTGAGCTCAAGAGGATGGTGACGACAGGGGAGCTTCCCTCGTGAAACGAGGGGCGACTGGCAATCTACTCCCTCGGCCGCTCGAACTGCGACGCCAGCCGTTCGACCCGCTCGGCGATGCGCTCGATCGCCACAGCATAGGCGGGATCGGGTTCGACATCGGCCGGCGACTCGTTGCGCGCGACCGCCGCCGCGCCGCGCAGGTCGTTGAGTTCGTCGGCGATCAGCAAGGCGGAAAGCAGCAGCGTCCTGGTTTCGGTCATCTCACCGAGCGTGCCGGTGATCTCCTCGGCCTTGAGATCGACCATCCGGACGAGCGCGCGAAGATGATCCTCCTCGCCGTCGCGGCAGCTCAGCTTGTAGCGGCGCCCGGCGACAGCAACCTCGACATCGGCCATCAGTTCGCTCCCAGCAGCCGGTCGATCCGCTCGATCGCCGATTCGGTAGCCTCGCGCAGCGTACGGTGGCGCTCGGCAAGGCGGAACAGCGCCTCGCTTTCGTCATGCCCGAAGGGCGGCGCTGACGAGAGCGATTGCGGACCCGCCTCGATTCCCGCCTCAATGCGGGCAAGTGCGCGTTCGAGGCGGCCAAGGGCCAATATGAGACGACGGTCGGTCATGGATTCAAAGGAATAGCAGCCTCGTTACGGCCCGCAAGCGCAGCGTTGCGATCGGCCAGCTCGCACGGATGCTTTGCTGAAACCGACCCTGGAGTTGACGATAGCGCCTCAGCACGACAAAGGGTCCGCGCGAGCAGCAAATCCGCCTGTTCGCCGATCCCGCCGGTCTGCAGAAGGTTATTCCATGACGATTGCATCGAAGCAGCTCGCCAATGCCATTCGCGCGCTGTCGATGGATGCCGTGCAGGCTGCGAACTCGGGGCATCCCGGCATGCCGATGGGCATGGCCGACGTCGCCACCGAGTTGTTCACCAAGCACCTGAAGTTCGATCCGTCGCAACCCAAATGGGCCGACCGCGATCGCTTCGTGCTGTCGGCCGGCCATGGCTCGATGCTGATCTACTCGCTGCTTCACCTCACAGGTTATGCGCGCCCGACCATCGAGGATATCGCCAATTTCCGCCAGTTGCACAGCCCGTGCGCCGGCCACCCCGAGAATTTCGAGCTGGCTGGCGTCGAGGCGACCACGGGTCCGCTCGGCTCGGGCCTGGCCACAGCGGTCGGCATGGCGATCGCCGAGCGGCACCTGAACGCCGTGTTCGGCGACGAGCTTGTCGATCACCGCACCTGGGTGCTGGCCGGCGACGGCTGCCTGATGGAAGGCATCAACCATGAGGCGATCGGACTCGCCGGGCATCTGCAGCTCGGCCGGATGATCGTGTTGTGGGACGACAACCGAATCACCATCGACGGCGCGGTCTCGCTCAGCTCGTCGGAAGACGTTCTCGCCCGCTATGCCGCGACCGGCTGGCATACCGTCAGCTGCGACGGCCATGATCCGGACAGCATCAACGCCGCGCTCGAGGCCGCGAAGTTCGATCCGCGCCCATCGATCGTCCGCTGCACGACGATCATTGGCTATGGCGCACCCAACAAGCAGGGCACCTCGGCGACCCACGGCGCAGCGCTCGGCACCGACGAAGTCGCCGCGACGCGCGCTGAGCTCGGCTGGACCGCCGAGCCCTTCGTCATCCCGGAGGATATCAAGGCCGCCTGGCTCGAAGCCGGCCATCGCGGCGCGGCGGCGCGCAGCGGCTGGGAAGCCCGGCTCGTCGCCTCGAACAACCGCGCCGAATTCGAGCGCCGCATGGCCGGCAAGCTGCCGGAGAATTTCTCGCTCCAGCCCTATCTCCAGGACCTGATCGCCAACCCGCAGAAGGTGGCGACCCGCAAGGCGTCCGAGATGGTGCTGGCGCCGATCAACCAGCAGCTGTCCGAGACGATCGGCGGCTCGGCCGACCTGACCGGATCGAACAACACCAAGACCAAGGATCAGGCGCCGCTGACCGCCGGCGACTATGCCGGCCGCTATGTCTATTACGGCATCCGCGAATTCGGCATGGCCTGTGCCATGAACGGCATGGCGCTGCATGGCGGCGTCATCCCTTATGGCGGCACCTTCCTGGTCTTCTCCGATTATTGCCGCGGCGCGATCCGGCTGTCGGCGCTCCAGCAGCAGCGCGTCGTCTATGTGATGACCCATGATTCGATCGGCCTCGGCGAGGACGGCCCGACCCACCAGCCGATCGAGCATCTGATGAGCCTGCGGGTGATGCCGAACCTCGATGTCTATCGGCCCTGCGACGTGATCGAAACCGCCGAATGCTGGGCGTTGAGCCTCGAAAAGGCCGATGGCCCGTCGCTGCTCGCCCTGTCGCGCGAGGGGCTGCCGCAGCTCCGCACCGACATCAGCCAGAATTTCTCGGCCAAGGGCGCCTATCGCCTCAAGGCGGCCGAGGCCCCGCGCAAGGCGGTGCTGATCGCCAGCGGCTCGGAGGTCGAGATCGCGCTCGCCACCGCGAAGAAGATCGAGGAAGCCGGCCATGGCGTCGATGTCGTCTCGATGCCGAGCTGGGAGCGCTTCGACGCGCAGCCCGAAAGCTACCGCGACGAGATCCTGCCCGATGGCGTGCTGCTGGTCTCGATCGAGGCTGGAACAACCATCGGATGGGAGCGCTATGTCGGCCGCAAGGGCCTGCGCTTCGGCCTCGACAGCTTCGGTGCGTCCGCGCCGGTGAAGGCACTCTACGATCATTTCGGCCTGACGGCCGACAAGCTCGCCCCGCAGATCCTCGGGGCGCTCGCACACTAAGAAGGAGTATTTCGGCATGGCGGTTAAGGTTGCGATCAACGGGTTCGGGCGCATTGGGCGCAATGTCGCGCGCGCCATCCTCGAACGGACGGATCATGATCTCGAGCTGGTCTCGATCAACGATCTCGCCGACGCAAAAGCGAACGCCCTGCTGTTCAAGCGCGATTCGGTCCATGGCGCCTTCAGCGGCTCGGTCGAAGTCGATGGCAATGACCTGATCATCAACGGCAAGCGCATCCACGTGACCGCCGAGCGCGACCCGGCCAAGCTGCCGCACGCGGCGCAGGGCGTCGACATCGCGCTAGAGTGCACCGGCTTCTTCACCAATCGTAAGGGCGGCCAGGCGCATATCGATGCAGGCGCCAAGCGCGTTCTGATCTCGGCGCCCGGCAAGGAGGTCGACCTGACCGTTGTGTTCGGCGTCAATCAGGACAAGCTGACCGCAGATCACATCATCGTCTCGAACGCCTCCTGCACCACCAACTGCCTCGCGCCTTTCGCCAAGGTGCTGAACGATGYGATCGGCATCGAGCGTGGGCTGATGACCACGATCCACGCCTACACCAACGACCAGAAGATCCTCGACCAGATCCACGAGGATCCGCGCCGCGCCCGCGCCGCCGCGATGTCGATGATACCGACCACCACCGGCGCCGCGCGCGCCGTCGGCGAGGTGCTGCCCGAGCTCAAGGGCAAGCTCGATGGCTCGGCGATCCGCGTGCCGACCCCGAACGTATCGGTCGTCGACCTGACCTTCACGCCGAAGCGCGACACCAGCAGGGAAGAGGTCAACGCGCTGCTCAAGGCGGCGGCGGACGGCCCGCTCAAGGGTGTGCTCGGCTATACCGACGAGCCATTGGTCTCGATCGACTTCAACCATGACGCGCATTCGTCGACGATCGACAGCCTGGAGACAGCGGTGATCGACGGCAAGCTGGTCCGCGTGCTGAGCTGGTATGACAATGAATGGGGCTTCTCGAACCGCATGGTCGACACCGCCGGCGCGATGGCCAAATTGCTGTAAGTGAAGCGCGCCGGTCTGATCGTCACCCCGGCGGAGGCCGGGGTCTCAGGAGGCAAGGACACATCCTCGCCTCGCGAGGCGCCGGCCTCTGCCGGCGCGACGAGCGCCGCGCGCTGATGCCGGGCCGCCTGATCGGTATCGCTCGCAAGGGGCGTCCGCGCGGGGAGATGGAGACGCTCGATCATGCCATGGTCGGGATCGAGACCGGCATAGCCGGCGACTATCGCGGCGCGATGCGGCCCGGCAAGATCAACCGGCGGCAGATCACGATCATGGCCGCCGAGGACTGGATGGCGGCGCTGGCGGAACTGGGCGAGCCGGTGTCGTGGGAACAGCGGCGCGCCAATCTTCTGATCGAGGGCATCATCCTGCCGCGCGAACCCGGCACGCGCCTGAAGGTGGGGAAGGTGCTGGTGGAAATCACCGGCGAATGTGATCCGTGCCGGCGGATGGATGCGGTGGCGGACGGCCTGTTGCTGGCGCTGATGCCGGACTGGCGCGGAGGCCGGACGGCGCGGGTGATCGAGGGCGGCGATATCGCGCTCGGCGACTTGGTTTCGTGCTTCGATGCGACCGAACAAACAGATGATGGGACGGTAACATGGCTTTCAGGACGCTCGACGACATAGGCGATGTGCGCGGCAAGCGCGTGCTGGTCCGCGAGGATCTGAACGTGCCGATGGAGGATGGCCGGGTCACCGACGACACCCGGCTCCGCTCGGCGGCACCGACCGTGGCGGAACTCGCGGACAAGGGCGCGATCGTGCTGGTGCTCGCGCATTTCGGCCGGCCGAAGGGCGAGCGCAATCCGGATATGAGCCTTGCGCTCGTCACCAACGCCTTCCGCGCCGTGCTCGGCCGCGACGTGCGCTTCATCGGCGACTGCTGCGGCGAACAGGCCGAGGCGGCGGTCGCGCAGCTCGAACCCGGCACCATCGCGCTGCTCGAGAACACCCGGTTCCACAAGGGCGAGGAGAAGAATGACCCCGCACTCGCCACGGCGATGGCGAAGCTCGGCGACCTCTATGTGAACGACGCCTTCTCGGCGGCGCACCGCGCCCATGTCTCGACCGAGGCCCTCGCCCATCTGCTGCCCGCTTATGCCGGCCGTTCGATGCAGGCCGAGCTGGAGGCGCTCGAAAAGGCACTCGGCAAGCCCGAGCACCCGGTCGCAGCGGTGGTCGGCGGCGCCAAGGTGTCGACCAAGCTCGACGTGCTCAAGCATCTCGTCGCGCGCGTCGATCACCTGATCATCGGCGGCGGCATGGCCAACACCTTCCTCGCCGCGCGCGGCGTCGATGTCGGCAAGTCGCTGTGCGAGCATGATCTGAAGGATACCGTGCTCGAGATCCTCGACGCCGCCGACAAGGCCGACTGCACCGTCCACCTACCCTATGACGTGGTGGTGGCGAAGGAGTTCAAGGCCAATCCGCCAACCCGCACCGTCAACGTCCACGATGTCGCCGCCGACGAGATGATCCTCGATGTCGGGCCGGCCGCGGTCGAGGCACTTGGCGATGCGCTGAAGACCTGCAAGACGCTGGTCTGGAACGGTCCGATGGGCGCGTTCGAGATACCGCCCTTCGACACCGCCACCGTCGCGCTCGCGCGGACCGCCGCGGCGCTCACCAAGGGCGGTTCGCTGGTCTCGGTCGCGGGCGGAGGCGATACCGTCGCGGCGCTCAACCATGCCGCCGCCGCCGCCGACTTCAGCTTCGTCTCGACCGCGGGCGGCGCCTTCCTGGAATGGATGGAGGGCCGCGAGCTGCCAGGGGTCAAGGCGCTGGAGGCCTGAAACAGATGCCGGCGGCCTCGACATCGCGAGCCGTCGGGCTGTTCGCGACGCCGGTGATCGCCGAGTCATGGCCGGAGGCCGCCCGCTTCAACCAGGCGCTGCGCGCCGCCATCGTCGAGCGCCGCGCCAGCGATCCTGGCGTATCGCTGTCGAACATATTGGGGTGGCAGTCTGGCAACGATATGACCCGCTGGGGCGGCGATGCGGCCCGTGCGCTGAGCGACTATGTCACCCGCCGCGCCGACGGGATCACCTTCGACAAGGGGCAGACCGGCCCCGCGCGCCGCTTCGCCTGGTCAGCCGAGATGTGGGCCAACGTCTCCGAGCGGGGCGCGTCGAACCAGACCCACAGCCATCCGGGCGCCTATTGGTCGGCGGTCTATTATGTCGACGACGGCTATGGAGGGTCCGACGATCCCGCGCTCGGCGGCCAGCTCGTCTTCCTCGACCCGCGCTTTCCGATGGTGCGGATGCGCACGCCCGACCTGCGCTACCGACGTCCCGACGGCAGCGGCGATCATCACGAGGTCTGGATGCGGCCCGCCGAGGGGCGGATCGTGATCTTTCCCTCCTGGCTGTCGCATAGCGTGCGCCCGTTCGAGGGGCCCGGCACGCGGATATCGATCGCGATCAACCTTGTGACCGGATTGGTCGCCTGATGGGCCCGGTGATCGAAGCCCTGTTCGAGACGCCGGTCATCGTCGATTCGCTGCCCGACGCTGCGGCGCTGAATGCCGGGTTGCTCTCGGCGATCCGCGCCCGCCGCGCCAGCCATCCCGCCGGCGTCACCCGCTCGAATCAGCTCGGCTGGCATAGCGATATCGACATGCTCGACTGGGGCGGCGCGGCGGCCCGCGCGCTTGTCGAGCATGTCGTCGGCGTCGCCGACGAGCACAGCATCGACATCGTCTCGCCCGATGCGCCGCGCTTCGCCTGGCTTCCCGAGATGTGGGCCAATATCTCGCCGCGCGGCGCCTCCAACCAGTTCCACTGCCATGCGGGCGCCTTTTGGTCCGCGGTCTATTATGTCGACGACGGCTATGCCGGATCGAGCGACCGGCGGCTGGGCGGTGAATTGATCATCGAGGATCCGCGCATGCCGATGCTGCTGATGGAAGGCCCCGACCTGCGCTTTCGCCCGCGCCCGGATTCGACGATCGCCGAGCCGGAGCAGCTGTTCCGCCCGGCCTCGGGCCGGCTGCTGATGTTTCCCGGCTGGCTGCGCCATGGCGTGAAGCCCTATCTCGGCGGCCGCGAGCGTGTCTCGATCGCCATCAACCTGACTGCCTTTCGCCGACCGGCCTGAGCTGGCCCATAACTTTCAAGCCCACCCCAATTGGAGAATATCCCACATGCTCAACCAGGACATGACCAAGAAGATCGCCGACGGAAACGGCTTCATCGCCGCGCTCGACCAGAGCGGCGGTTCCACGCCGAAGGCGCTCAAGGGCTATGGAATCGAGGAAGGCGCCTGGTCGAGCGAAGAAGAAATGTACGGCCTGATCCACCAGATGCGCACCCGCATCATCACCTCGCCCGCCTTTACCGGCGACAAGGTGATCGGCGCGATCCTGTTCGAGCGGACGATGGACGGCCAGGCCGATGGCAAGCCGGTGCCGCAGGCGCTGATCGAGCGCGGCGTGGTGCCCTTCATCAAGATCGACAAGGGTCTCGAGGACGAGAAGAACGGCGTCCAGCTGATGAAACCGATGCCCGAGCTCGACGCGCTGCTCAGCCGTTCGAAGAAGCTCGGCGTGTTCGGCACCAAGGAGCGCTCGGTGATCAACCTCGCCAACCGCGAGGGCATCGCCGCGATCGTCAAGCAGCAGTTCGAAATCGGCCGGCAGGTGCTCGCCGCCGGGCTGATGCCGATGCTGGAGCCCGAGCAGAACATCAAGAGCCCCGAGCGTGCCGAGGCCGACCAGATCCTGCTGGAGGAGCTGCTCAAGGCGCTCGATGCGCTGCCGGGCGACGACAAGGTGATGCTGAAGCTGTCGCTGCCGGCGAAGCCCGGCCTGTTCGATCCGCTGGTGGACCATCCCCGCGTGCTGCGCGTGGTCGCGCTGTCGGGTGGCTATGCGCGCCCCGAAGCCTGCGCCGAGCTCGCCAAGAATCGCGGCATCATCGCCAGCTTCAGCCGCGCCCTGCTCGAGGATCTTCGCCACCAGATGACCCCGGCCGAGTTCGACGCCTCGCTGGGCGGCGCGATCGGCGAGATCTACACGGCATCGACGAAGAAGGTCGGCTGATTTCTCTAGGCCCGCCTCTCACGGGCTACGGCCTCACATATTTTCCTCTTGTTCGTCATCTCAGCGAAAGCTGGGATCTCTCTTGGCACTTTGCTCAACAGGTCAGCGCAGAGAGATTCCAGCTTTCGCTGGAATGACGGGCTTGGGGTAAGTCCTGTTTTCAAATGATCTCTTCATACGAACCTCGGCACCTCAGGGGGAGGGACCGATCAGGGCCTTCATCGCCAGCGCATCGGCGATCGCATGGGCGTCGATGTCGTTGTTGAAATAGCCCCAGACCGTCCGGCCCTCCGCCTCCTGCGCGCGCATCCAGCGCGCCCAGTCGGCAAGGGCGGCCGGTTCGTAGCGCCCGGCATATTTGCCGCCGGCGCCGTGGAAGCGGACATAGGCGATCCGCCCCGAAGCCCAGCGCTCGGTTGCCAGCCCGGCCATGTCGTGCACGCAAAAGCCGGCACCGGCGCCATCGAGCAGCGCCAATATCTCCTCGCTCATCCAACTCCGGTCGCGAAACTCGAAAACATGGGCCAGGTCGCGCGGCAGCAGCACGAGAAACGCCGCGAGCCGCTCCGCATTTGCATGCCAGCGCGGCGGCAGCTGGTAGAGGATCGGGCCCAGCGTGGCGCCGAGATGGCGGGCATGATCGAGAAACCGCGCCACCGATTCGCCAGCATCCTTGAGCTTGCGCATATGGGTGATGAAGCGCGGCGCCTTGACCGCATAGCAGAAGCCCGGCGGCGCCGCGTCGGCCCAGGCGGCGAAGGTTTCGGGCTTTGGCAGCCGGTAGAAGCTGTTGTTGATCTCGACCGTGTCGAACTGCGCGGCATAATGGGCGTACCAGCGCCTGGCCGGCACACCCTCGGGATAGAAGCGGCCCCGCCAGTGGCGATAGTTCCAGCCAGAGCAGCCGATCCGGATCATATGGCGGTCAACGCCGATATTGGGCTAGAGGGCTCGCATGAACGATGATTTCGATGACGACAGCGAGTCCCTCTCGCTCGACCCCCACTTCGCCGACCGCTTCGAGCGCGACGAGCGCCGCGGCGCGTGCAAGCTCTACCTGATCTCGCCGCCGGCGATCGACATGGGCTTTGCCGAGACGCTGGCGGCCACGCTCGATGCGGGGCCGGTCGCGGCGTTCCAGCTGCGCCTCAAGGGCATCGACGACCACCGCATCGCCGAACTGGCCGGGCCGCTCCAGGCAGTCTGCGCCTCGCGCGAGGTGGCGTTCATCGTCAACGATTCGATCGGCCTGGCCAAGCGGCTCGGCGCCGATGGCGTCCACCTCGGCCAGGATGACGGCGACCCGCGCGAAGCCCGCGAGGTGCTGGGCCCCGACGCGCAGATCGGCGTCACCTGCCATGACAGCCGCCATCTCGCGATGGAGGCCGGCGAATCCGGCGCCGACTATGTCGCCTTCGGCGCCTTCTACCCCACGACCACCAAGGAAACCGAGCACCGGCCCGAGCTCTCGATCCTCGGCTGGTGGTCGACGCTGTTCGAGCTGCCCTGCGTCGCCATCGGCGGCATCACGCCCGGCAACGCCGCGCCGCTGATCGCGGCAGGGGCGGATTTCCTGGCGGTGTCGGGTGCGGTGTGGAACGATCCGGAAGGCGCGGCCGCGGCCGTGAAGAAATTCGCCGCGCTGAAGGGGATGGGGTGACGCTGCGGCGCCTTGCATCCAGAGCCATCCGCCTACATATTGTCCGTAATATCGGCCAAAGGAGCGGCAGATGACGCAAGCAGCCAAGAAGCCCACCGCCGCCGTGCGTTTCTCGATCACCAGCCTGATGGATGATCGCGGCGCGGTGAAGGTCGATGACGTGGCCGAAGCCTTCAGCATGTCCAAGGCGCAACTCGCCGACACCGCCGGCCTCGCCCGCGAAGTGTTCCAGAAAGCGAGCCGCCGCGACGGTCCCAAGGCCCAGGGTCGGGTCCGCGAAATGCTTGAGATCATCAACCTCGTCCAGGCCTGGGCCGGTGGCGCGGCCCAGGCCATGGCCTGGTATCGCGCCGAGCCCATCCCGGCGTTCGGCGGCCGAACCGCCGAAGCGCTGGTGAAGTCCGGCAACGCGACAGCGGTGCGGGACTATGTCGATCACCTGGCGACCGGCGGATACGCTTGAGGTTCAAAGGCGAGTGCTTCCGGGCGCATGATCCCAACTGGGCCTGGAGCCCGCTGTCGGGTGCCGGTGCCGCTCTCAAGGGCCGCCGGTTCAACTGGCCGGGATTGGACACGCTGTATCTCTCGCTCAACTTCACCACCGTGTTCCGCGAGGTATCCGGTGGTTTCGCGCACCGGCTGACGCCCTATGTGCTGTGCAGCTACGACGTCGACTGCGCGGACATCATCGATCTGAGGACCGATGCGGACCGGGCGGCGCTGGGCGTTGCACTGAGCGACCTGTGCTGTGCGTGGGGCGATGCGCTGATCGCGCGGCGAGATCCCGCATCCTGGGGCGTGGTACGGCGGCTATTGGCGGATGGCTGCGCCGGCATCCTGGTCCCGAGCTTCGCCAACGGCGCGACGGCGGACGACCAGAACCTTGTGCTGTGGCGCTGGGGGCCTGCGCTGCCGCACCGGGTAGAGGTGTTTGACCCTGCCGGGAAGCTGCCGAAGACCCGGCCATCGTGAACCTGGAATGAGGGCACACGGCACCGACGCGCTAGGGCGAACCATAGAACGGGAACGTCCGGAAGGGGTGGATTTGCGACGGTCCGCTTCGGAACGCGGAAGCGCTGAAACGGACATGGTTCAGAATGCCGAGGACAGGAGCTTCCGCCTCTTCCGGACCTCTGCTCAAAACTCTACGTACAGTTCCGGTCGTCACCACCCATTCTGATTATCGCAGTTCTCGCAAATCGGGCTAGGCTCAAGACGACGGTTTACATGAGCGTCGAACCATTTGTTAAGCCGGAACGCCTGATTATTGCCCGTGTCGCGCACATAAAAGAGGCTGACCCCGCAGTTCTGGCACCGCATTAGTCGCACCACCAGCAAGCCAGTTAGGGGAATTGCCAAGACGAAAATCGCATTCCCGAGCAGGCCCACATAGAGATGGCCGAGGAATATCCATATTAGGATTGCCCCCAACAACAGCAGTCTGAACTGTCGCGCAAAGCTATACCAAGGATGCATCGTTGCCCTGACTTATCTATATTGCTGCATCGGGTATCCGTGGAAGGGCCATCTTGCAACGGGCGCATTGAACGAATGACGGCTTTAGGGGTTCACGCCCGACTTCGGAACGACCGCGATGGGGTCGGCAGCCGCCACAAGATCCGTTCTGGACAGGGATGACCGCGAAGGGGTGGCTAGCTGCCGTGAGAGCGGCGGCGGATTATCCAGTTGATAAGTGCGCGGCTACCGAAACCAACCGTGGCTGCGATGGCAAGCGCGGTCAATATCAGTAGCCAATCAAGATCGTGATTACACGGCGTGTCTGGAGCGCAATCCCCGAGGGCGCTCACGACGATAGCAAGGCTGATTAGTGGGAGACCCACTAACGTCGCCAAACCACAGCCCCACTTACCGCCCAGTGAATTATTCGACTGATAGCCGCCATCCATAAGGGAGACTATCAACAGAACGACTGTCCGCAAATGGGTCGGGTGCGGCCGTTCGATCCGATCCGGTGCTAAATGACGAGGATTGGTCGCTTCCGGTCAGTCCGGTTTAAGCCCACCGCCTACCCCAGCTTCCCGAACTCGGCCTCGAAACCCGCCTTGTCGTCATTTTCCAGATAGCGCGCCTGGTCGATCCAGCGGTCGCGGAAGATGCGGCCCTTGAACGCGCCGAGCCGGGCGTCGACCTCGGCCGCCTGAGCGGGGTCAAGATCGGCGAGCTGGGCATAGTTGCGGATGCCGATGCCGTTCAGCACCGCCTGGGCCTTCGGCCCCAGCCCCTTGATCCGGGTGAGGTCGTCGGCCGGCTGGTCGGGATGGGCATCGATGCCGATCATCTGGCCCGAGACGTCGAGCACCGCGGCGGCAGCACTATCGGTCAGGCCGTGCCGCTCGGCCGGGCGGGCCGGCGCTGCGGGCGGCGGCGTCCGGGGCAGTGGCGCGCTTTCCGACAGCGACACCCGCTGGGTCGGCTTGCGCACCAGCACGAACAGCCCGACGACCGCGAATAGCGCGATGATGGCGGCAATGATGAGGGTGGTGTTAGACATTCCCCGTCCTTCTCACTCTGATCTTCTTATCCAATGCGGGAATGCTTCAAGCGTTCCGCTGCCGTGCCAATTCACGCCAGCCGATGTCACGCCGGCAGAATCCGCTCGGGAAATCGAGCGCATCGACCGCGGCATAGGCCGTATCGCGTGCTTCGCCGATATCCTTGCCCAGCGCAGTGACATTGAGCACCCGCCCGCCATTGGCGACGAGCCCCGCCGGTCCCTCGGCCGTGCCGGCGTGGAAGACCTTGGCACCCTTGGCCTCCGCCTCGACGATGTTGCGGATCGCGCCACCCTTGGCCGGCGTGCCCGGATAACCGCTCGCCGCCATCACCACCGTCAGCGCGGTATTGGGCGAGAAGCTCGGGCGCGGCAGGTCCGCCAGCCGCCCCTCCGCGATCGCGAGCAGCAGCGTGATCAGGTCCTCCTCGAGGCGGAGCATCAGCACCTGGCATTCGGGATCGCCGAAACGCGCATTATATTCGATCAGCTTCGGGCCGCTCTCGGTCAGCATCAGGCCCGCATAGAGCACGCCCGAATAGGGTGTTCCCATCGCCGCCATCGCGCGCACGGTGGGCTCGACGATCTCCTGCATGGCCCGTGCCTCGAGCTCGGGGGTCAGCACCGGCGCGGGGCTATAGGCGCCCATGCCGCCCGTGTTCGGCCCGACATCGCCGTCACCGACGCGCTTGTGATCCTGCGCCGAACCGAACGGCACCACCGTGGTGCCATCGGTCAGCGCGAAGAAGCTCGCCTCCTCGCCGGTGAGGAACTCCTCGACCACCACCTCCGCGCCGGCGGTCCCGAAGCTGCCACCGAACATGTCGTCGATCGCCTCCTCGGCCTGGTAGCGGCTTTCGGCGATCACCACGCCCTTGCCCGCCGCAAGACCGTCGGCCTTGATCACCACCGGCAGGCCGAAGCTGTCGAGCGCCGACTTGGCCGAGCCGGCGCTGGTGAAGCGGCCATAGGCCGCGGTCGGGATATGCTCGCGCCGACAGAGATCCTTGGTGAAGCCCTTCGAGCCCTCGAGCTGGGCCGCGGCCTTGCTCGGCCCGAAGGTGAGGATGCCATTCTCGCGCAGCAGATCCGCGAGCCCCGCGACGAGCGGTGCCTCCGGCCCGATCACGACCAGCCCGACATTCTCGTCGCGCGCAAAGGCCAGCACCGAATCGATATGGGTCGGATCGAGATCGACGCATTCGGCGCACTGGGCTATGCCGGGATTGCCGGGTGCGGCGTAGAGCTTGGTAAGGCGTTCGGATTGCGCGAGCTTCCAGGCCAGCGCATGTTCGCGGCCACCCGATCCCAACAGCAGGACGATCATGAACGAACTTCTCCCCGGAGATGCCCCAAGCGACGGGCCCCGCCTGTTAGCCGAGGAGCAGCCGGGCGACAACGCACCCGCGCTCACCGTCACCGAATTATCGGGAGCGCTCAAGCGGCAGGTCGAGGATGCCTTCGGCCATGTCCGCGTGCGCGGGGAGATTTCGGGGTTCAAGCGGCACAGCTCGGGCCATTGCTATCTGAGCCTCAAGGATGAGCGCGCCTGCATCGACGGGGTGATCTGGAAGGGCCAGGCCGCGGCCATGCGCTTTCGCCCGGAGGACGGGATCGAGGTGATCGCGACCGGCAAGCTCACCACCTATCCCGGTCGCTCCAAATATCAGATCGTCATCGACCGGATGGAACTTGCCGGCCAGGGCGCGCTGATGGCGCTGCTCGACCAGCGCCGCCGGATGCTCGCCGCCGAGGGCCTGTTCAGCGACGAGCGCAAGCGGCCGCTGCCCTTCATGCCGCGCGTGATCGGCGTGGTGACATCCCCCACCGGCGCGGTGATCCGCGACATTCTCCACCGGCTCGAGGACCGCTGCCCTACCCATGTCATCCTCTGGCCGGTCGCGGTCCAGGGCGAAACCGCGGCGCACCAGATCGCCGGCGCGGTGCGCGGCTTCGGCGCGCTGGGCGAACTCGGGCCGGTTCCCCGCCCCGACCTGCTGATCGTCGGGCGAGGCGGCGGCTCGATCGAGGATCTCTGGGCGTTCAACGAGGAAGAAGTGGTCCGCGCGATCGCCGAATCGCCGATTCCGGTCATCTCGGCGGTCGGCCATGAGACCGACACCACGCTGGCCGACTTCGCCGCCGACCGTCGCGCGCCGACCCCCACCGCCGCCGCCGAGATGGCGGTGCCGGTGCGCGCCGATCTGGCCCACCACGTCCGCGAGCTGGGCGCGCGCGCCGAGCGGCTGGCACAGCGCTATCGCGAGCGGGCCGCCGAGCGTTTCGCGGCGGTGGCCGATCGCTTTCCGGCGCTCGAAAGCCTGTTCGCAGGGCAGCAGCAGCGGCTCGACGACATCGCCGACCGGCTGCCCCGCGCGCTCGACCGCCGCCTCGCCGTGGCGCGCGGGGACCTCGCCCATGCAGCCGGGGCGTTGCGCCCTGCGCTGCTGACCCAGCGTCTCGCGCGCGCCAGCGACAGGCTCGGTGCGGTGCGGCTCAACGACCGGCCGATCAGGGCTCGGATCGACGAGGCCCATGCCACGCTCGACCGACTGTGGCGGATCGCCGAACAGCTCCATCCCGACAAGCCGCTCCAGCGTGGCTATGTCCGCGTCGAGAAACGCGGCGGCGGCGTGCTGACCGAGGCGGGCGCCGCAAAGGCTGCGGGCCTGCTCACCCTCCACTTTGCCGACGGCGCAGTCGATGCGCGGGTTGAGAATGGCGGCAAGCCGCCTTATGCGAAATCGAAGGACCCGGAAGCGACGCTGCGCCAGCAGGACCTCTTCTAGACCTTGGTCGAATCAGGCTGAATCAGCCTGATTCGACCAAGGCCCAAATCATTGACAGAGCATGATTCACGCTTTCGGCTGAAGCGCCACGCGCTTCCACCTCAAACGATCATGCTCTAGGATGGGATGGCCGATCCCATATATGTTGCGAAGGAGCCGAAGATGCTGATGAACGCGGGCCGCCTCGCCAAGCTCGATTATACCGCCAACGGGTTTCGCGTGCTGGTGCCGGGTGATCATGTGCTGTGCGCGGTATCGGGCGCTGCGATCCCGCTCGACGAGCTGCGCTACTGGAGCGTGGCCCGGCAGGAGGCCTATGCCGGGGCGGCTGAAGCGACCGAGGCGGAGCGGAAGGCTTGAACGAAGGCCGGTGCGGCCTGGGTGCCGCGCTGATCGCATCGCTGCTAGCGGGCTGCACCCCGACCGTCGTCCCGCCTGCGCCGCCGCCCGCGCCCTCTGCCGCGCCGGTCGTGGTCGACAATGCCGATTTTCATCTATCGGGAGCGCTGATCCAGGGCGGGCTCGCCTTCGGGACGGTCCCTGCGGGCACCCGCACCCTGCTGCTCGATGGCAAGGCGATCGGCTTCGCGGCCGACGGCCGCTTCCTGATCGCCTTCGATCGCGACCAGACGGCCACGGTCATGCTCGAGGCGCAGCTGGCCGACGGCGCGATTCATCGCCGCACGCTGACCATTGCGCCGCGCAGCTGGCAGATCGAATCGCTGCCCACCCTGCCGCGCGGCACGACGCCGACCCCGGAGTTCCTTGCCAAGCGTAAGATCGAGCTCGAGCAGATCGCTGCCGCCCGTGCGATCGACAGCGGCGCCACCGGCTGGCGCAGCCGCTTCATCTGGCCGGTGACCGGGAGGATCAGCGGCGTGTTCGGATCGCAGCGCATCTATGCCGGCGAACCCGGCGCTTTCCACACGGGAGTCGATGTCGCACGGCCGACGGGAACGCAGATCGTCGCCCCGGCCGACGGCGTGGTGATCCTCGCGGCGGCCGCCCCGTTCACGCTGGAGGGCAATCTGCTGATGATCGACCATGGCATGGGCCTGAACTCGGCCTTCCTCCATCTGTCGCGGATCGACGTGACGGTGGGGCAGACGGTTCGCCAGGGCCAGCCGCTGGGCGCGATCGGCATGACCGGGCGCGCGACCGGGCCGCATCTCCACTGGGGCATGAAGTGGCGCGATGCGCGGATCGATCCGGCGCCGCTGGCGGGGCCGATACCCGCGGCTGACCCGATAGGTTCCGATGGCGAGCGCTGACGCACTGCGCGAGGCCTATGCGCTGTACCAGCGCGGCGACTTTGCCGGCGCTGAAGCGCTGGGCCGTCGGATTGCGGCGAGCGGCGTGCGCAGCGGCGCGCTGGAAGGGCTGCTCGGCATGGCCGCGCTGCAGGCCGGACGCTATGGCGACGCGGTGCCGCACCTTGAGGCGGCGCTGCGCGAGACGCCCGACGCCGTGCAGCTCCGCGCCAGCCTCGCCTTCGCGCTGGTCAACAGCGGCGATCTCGAGGGCGCGCGCCGGGTTGCCGCGGTCGGCACCGCGCCGCAGCTGCTTCGCATAACCGCGTTCGTCGACCAGCAGCAGGGCCGCGCCGAGCAGGCGATCACCGGCTATCGCCGGGTGCTCGCCGGCTTTCCGCAGGATTATGAAAGCTGGGACAATCTCGGCCTGCTGTTGTCGGCGGCGGGCGATATCGGTGGAGCGGTCGACGCATTCGACCAGGCGATAAGGCTGCGCGCTGAACCGGCCTTCCACATCCATCGTTCCAAGGCGCTGGCCCAGGGGGTGCGGCATAGCGAGCGTCAGTCGGGACTGCGAGCTGCGGCCAAGCTGTTCCCGCGCGACGTGCCGCTGCTGGTGGAGCTGGGCCTCGCCGAAGGCGCCGTCGGGGATTTTGGCGCAGCCGAGGCCGCCTATCGCATGGCGCTGCAGGTCGATCCCCGCCATGCGCCGGCCTATCTTGAATATGGCATGCTGCTCGAAACGCTGAACCGGCTCGGCGACATGCGCGCGCTGGTCGGGCAGGCGCACACAGCCGGCATCGACGGCGCGGAGATCGCCTTCGTCGAGGCATGGCTGCTCAAGCGCGAAGGCCGCTTCGCCGAAGCGCTGGTCCGCGCCGAGGCGGCTTTTCCAGGCACCGAGCCATCGCGCCACGCGCAACTGATCGGGGAGATCTGCGACCGTCTGGGCGACACCGATCGCGCCTTCGCCGCCTTTGCCGAGATGAACCGCATCGCCGCGCTGGGGCCAGCATCGGCATTCGCGAGATCGCAGGACTTTCCCGCGCAGGTCGCGCAGGTCGTCGAGCGGCTCACCCCGGAGGCGGTCGCCCGCTGGACTCCGCTCGCGCTTGCCGACGATCCGCCCGCCCCGATCTTCCTCCTCGGCTTCCCGCGTTCGGGTACGACGCTGCTAGACACGCTGCTGATGAACCTGGCCGAGCTGCAGGTGTTCGAAGAAGCGCCGATGCTCGAGCGGGTCGAGGCGATGCTGGGCGATCCGGCCCGGCTTGCCACGCTCCAGAGCGATGAGGCCGCGCGGCTGCGACGAGCCTATTTCGCCGAAGCGGCAGCGATCCAGCCGCTCGACGGCCGCACCATCGTCGATAAATTTCCGCTCCACCTCGCAAGGGCGCCGCTGATCCACCGGCTGTTCCCCGATGCGCGCATCATCATGGCCGAGCGCCACCCCTGCGATGTGGTGCTGAGCTGCTTCATGGCGCGGTTCCAGGTCAATCGCGCGATGGTCCAGTTCCACGGACTGGACAGTGCGGCGCGGCTATATGACCTCGCGATGCAGGCCTGGACGCGCGCCGAGGCACTGCTGCCGATACGCGTCCATCATGTCCGCTACGAGCGCATGGTCGATGACCTCGCCGGCGAGATACGGCCGCTGCTCGATTTCCTCGGCCTGGCCTGGCGCGACGAAGTGCTCGACAACCGTGGCAGCGCCGCGCGCCGCAGCCACATCGCCACCGCAAGCTACGCCCAGGTGAGCGAGCCGATCTACACGCGGGCAGCCTATCGCTGGGAGCGGTATCGCCGCCATCTCGAACCGGTGCTGCCGGTGCTCGCGCCGTGGGCGGAGCGGCTGGGATATTCGATCTAGAGTCGCGCGCTCTTAATCTGAAGCACTTCCCGCTCATCCTGAGTAGGCATTGAGCGAAGTCGAAATGGCGTATCGAAGGACGTCCTTCGATACGGGGCTTCGGCAAGCTCAGCCCCTACTCAGGATGAGCGGTTCATATCAAAGGCGGGACGCTCACATCTAGCTCAATCCACCCGGCGGAAGCGGACGCCCTTGTTCGATCCGAACGAACCGAGATAGCTGCCCATCATCGCCTTCGAGATGCGGATCTTCTGGCCTGCCCGCGGTTCGTACTTCACCGGCGTCATCGTCTCCCAGGTGCCGGCATCCGGCAGGACGAGCGACCAGCGATCGCTGGCGATCTGGCGCACCGAGCCGATGCTGGTCTGGATCTCGCTGACATCTTCCTGGGCCTCTTCCCTGCCACCGCCGAACAGGCCTATTTTCGGCAGGGTGAAGCCGAACAGCGATTTGCGCGTCTCGCGCATCTGCTCGCGGTCGACCACCACGACGTCCTTGCGCTGCTCCGCGGCTTCGAGCGCGCCGACCGACTGGTCGTAGCAGGCAAGACGCTGGGTATTATCCGTAATGGATCGGCAGTCTATCACCTTGCTAAACAGCTCGGGCCGGTTGCGTGGCTTTTCTGCCGCCGCCGCGGTCGCCGACAGCATCGCTGCCGCTGCGAAGATTGTCGTTACGGGCACATAATTCACCGCGTTTCTCCTGAGTGTGAAACAATATAACCATCTTTTGGTGCGTCACAGCAATGACATTTCGCGACTGTTGCAAAAAGGCGACATCGGCGTTGCAAGATGCCCGCGGGATTAACCTCCGCTTTACAGTCTGATCGGATTTCTTGCACATCTGCCGACATGCCTGAAAGGAATGGAGGGCGGCGTGCCAGCGCCGCGCCATTTTCGAAGGTTGAGCACGGGTAGAAGATCTCCCCCCGCTCACTCCAGAAAAGGGACTGGAAAGTGACCAACAACATGAAGAAGATGGGCCGCTTCGGGCTTGGCGCAAGCGCGGGTTCGATCGCGCTGAGCCTGCTCATGGGCTCGACGCCAGCGTTCGCGCAGGCGGCGCCCGATGAAGGATCCGAAAATGTCATCATCGTCACCGGGTCGCGCATCGCGCGTCCCGACCTGACGGCGAACAGCCCGATCTCGATCGTCGGCACGCAGGACATCGAGCTGAAGGCCGGATCGGCAAACGTCGAGCAGGTGCTGAACGATCTTCCGCAGATCACCGCTACCCAGTCGTCGACCTCGAACAACCCCGGCGGCGGCGTCGCCACGGTCAACCTGCGCAATCTCGGTTCGCAACGCACCCTCGTCCTCGTCGACGGCAAGCGCTACATGTCGTACGACGTTCAACAGATCGTCGACCTCAACACCATTCCGTCGTCGCTGATCAAGCGGGTCGACGTGACGACTGGCGGCGCCTCGGCGGTTTATGGTTCGGACGCGATCGGCGGCGTCGTCAACTTCATCCTGAAGCGTGATTTCAGCGGCGTCGAGCTCAACAGCGAATATGACGTCACCTCGCGCGGCGATGGCCAGGTGTGGGACATAAACGGCACCATCGGCACCAATTTCGACGAAGGCCGCGGCAACGTCACCCTGTTCGCCGAATATACCAAGCGCAAGCCCACTTTCGCCGGTGATCGCGCCTTCTCGACCAACGCGCTCAGCGACGCTGAGGACGGCACGCCGCCCTTCGCCGCGGGCGGTTCGCCTTCGGTTCCGCAGGGCCGCGTCAACATCGCCGGCCTCGGCGCCGCCACCGGCCTCGGCTGCGACATCCAGGACTTCACCGATACCGGCGCAAATCGCTGCTATGTCGCCGCCAACGGCTACAACTTCTCGCCGATCAACTATCTGCAGGTGCCGCAGGAGCGCTTCCTCGTCTCGGGCATGGCGCAATATGAGATCAACGAGCATTTCACGCCCTATATGGAGGCGCAGTTCGTCAACAACCGGGTTACCGCCCAGTTGGCAGCGACGCCGATCAGCAACGGCTCGCCTTACGGCGCCAGCGCGGCAGGCGTGATCGGCCCGCTGACCCTGCAGACGCAGTCGCCCTTCTTCACCCCGGCCTTCCGTGCGGCATTGGCCTCGCTCGATACCGACGGTGACGGCTATGTGCAGTCAAACTTCAACTATCGTACTACCCAGCTCGGGCCGCGCGCCAATTTCGACGAGCGCAACGCTTTCCGCGTCTTGGCGGGCATGAAGGGCGACATCGCGGCGGGCTTCTCCTATGACGGCTCGTACATGTATTCGCGCACGAAGAACTCGCAGCGCCAGCTCGGCAACGTCGCGATCAGCAACTTCCTGGCGGCGACGACGACCGAGTTTGGTCCGGGCGGCGTCCTCCAGTGCCGTGACGCCACGGCGCGCGCCGCTGGTTGCGTTCCGGCGAACATCTTCGGCCAGGGCAATCTGAGCCAGGGTGCGATCGATTATCTCGGCATCGGCGCGACCAACCTCGAGCAATATGTCACCCAGGTCGCCAACCTGTCGATCACCAACAGCAATTTGTTCGACTTTGGGGCCGGAGGCGTTGGCGTGGCGTTCGGCGTCGAATGGCGCAGTGAGAGCGGTTCGGTCACGCCGGACCAGTATCTGTCCTCGGGCAATGTGGCGGGCTTCAACCCCGGCCAGGCGACTTCGGGCCGCTACAGCGTCCGCGAGTTCTTCGGAGAAATCCGCGTCCCGCTGATCAAGGACAGCTTCATCTACAGCCTCGAGCTCAACGGTGCGGCTCGCGCAACCCATTACTCCAACGCTCCGGGCAATGTGTTCACCTTTGCCGGCGGCGTCGAGTTTGCGCCGATCAGGGACATCCTGTTCCGCGCGAATTACCAGAAGGCGATCCGCGGCCCGAGCGTTAACGAGCTCTATTTGGGCAGCACCGTCAACTTTGCCGGCAATGCCGATGGCTGCGCAACGGCGGCGGCTCCGACCGGCACGCTGCGCGACATCTGCCTTGCGCAGGGCGTTCCCGCGGCAATCCTCGACGGCCCGGCACCGGCCCGTCTCGCGCTCGGCGATCCCAACAACGTCAATCCGCTGACCTTCCTGGGCGGCAACGCCAACCTGAAGGAGGAAACCGCCAAGACCTACACCGTCGGCGTGGTGTTCCAGCCGACCTTCCTGCCGCGCTTCCACGCCAAGGTCGATTATTACCACATCAAGATCACCGACTTCATCGTGCCCGGCATCGGTACGCAGACGATCGGCAATCTCTGCTTTAGCGCGTTCAACCAGGCTTATTGTGGTCCGGACATCATCCGCCGCAACTCGTTCGGCGAGATCGACAGCTTCAGCGATCTCTACACCAACTCGGGCGGCCTGCTGAACGCCGGTATCGACGTTGAGGTGGACTATACCGTTCCGCTCGGCGCCACCTTCTTCGGCGAAGAGTCGCGGCTGGCATTCGACCTCAAGGGTTCCTACCTGACGAAGTCGACGATCCAGACCGTGGTCGGCATCCCGTCGACCCTGGTCGACTGCCAGGGCAAGTTCGGCGTGCTCCAGTGCGGCGTCCCGACGCCGAAATGGCGCCACACCTTCCGCACCACCCTGGATACCGGCCCGGTCACGATGTCGCTGCTGTGGCGCTACATCGGCAAGGCGACCGACGACGATCCCAGCATCCTCTATGGTTCGGAGACCCTCAAGGCGCAGAACTATATCGACCTGACCGGTCAGGTCGAAGCCACCGACAACATCACCCTCACCGCGGGTGTCAGCAACCTGTTCGACAAGAAGCCCCCGCTCGCTGCCAGCCAGCAGAATGGCGGCAATGGCGAACAGTCGAACACCTACCCGACGCTGTACGACGTGCTCGGCCGCTCCTTCTTCATGCGCGCCAAGCTCAAATTCTAAGCTTCGGACCTTCGCTTAAAATCGGGGGGCGGCGAGCAATCGCCGCCCCCTTTTTTGTGTGAGCACAGGACGTACCCACCGCAGTCATTCCAGCGAAAGCTGGAAGCTCTCTGCGGTGACTTCTTGAGCAGGTGCCAAGAGAGATCCCAGCTTCCGCTGGGATGACGAACAAAAAGGAGGATGTGTGAGGCCGTCGTCTTCAGGCGAGGCGCAGGCGGTGCTCCTCGATACAACGCGCAAGGGGAGTTACGCGTCCTCGGCCCAGCCCCGCGCCCGGCCGCGATGGCGGTCATAGGCGGTGAGCAGGCCGGTCAGCCCCGGCCGCTCGGCGGGCTCGATATAGGGATTCCAGCCGTCGACGATCAGGATCACCCGATCCTCGCCACTCTCGTTCCACGCCTCATGCTCAATCGTGTCGTCGAACGCCCAGGCCTTGCCGGCCTGCCACGCGCGCACCTCGTTGCCGACCCGGAAGGCGCAGTCCGGCGGCACGATCAGCCCCAAATGGATCGTCGCCCGCATGTTGGTGACACCGGTGTGCGGCGGAATGCGCGCGCCGGCGCGCAGCACCGAGAAGAAGGCATTGGGCGCGCGATCGGGCACGACGATCCGCGGCAGGCTTTCGACCAGCGCGGCGGTTCGCGGGCAGCGCGCACAATTCGCGTCTTGTCGGATGCCGTTCAGCCACAGGTGGAACGCGCTCCAGCGCTTCGAATGGTTGAGCTCGCCCCATTGGTTTAGCGGAACCCCGGCGGGGCGTGCGACATAGGGTTCGAAGCCCGGCTCATCAGGCGCCGCCAGCAGGCCGAGCAGTTCCTCCAGCACATCCTCGGCGGCGGCTTCGAGATCGGCGAGCCAGGGGAAATCGGCCGCGTCGAAATAGGGGATCGCCGGCAGCCGCGGCACCGTCAGAAAGGTCGGCTGCTGGACATAGCGCCGCGCCTCGCCCGTGAGCAGGCCGATCGCCTCGGCGAGGCGAGGCGAGATGTCCGCGACGCCGACCGTCTCCGCCACGATCGCCCGCAGCTTGCCATTGTCCGCGTCGATCGCTGCCAGCGCCTGCGCCACCGCCCCGGCCATCCGGGGATCGGATCGCAGCTGGGGCGGCATGCAGTCGAAATAGTTGCGATAGATCGCCGCCGCCTCGACCGGTTGCCCGACCCGATCCAGCAGGGCCGCCTTATGGAACAGTGCCTGGACGAAATAGGGATCGATCGCCAGTGCCGCATCCAGCGCCCGGAGCGCGTCGTCATAACGCCCCAGGCCGCCCTGCGCGGTCGCCAGGTTGAAGTGCAGCGCCGCCTGCCTGGGCTCGGCGGCCACGGCGCGGGTCAGCAGCGGCACCGCTTCTCCGGCCTCTCCCTGCGACAAATGCCAGTTCGCCACCGCATTGAGCGCTTCGGGATGACCGGGATCCTGCGCGAGCACCTGCCGCCACAGCGCGGCGGCGCGCGGCCTGTCCCCGGCCGCGGCGCGGGCCTGGCTCGCGACAAGCTCGGTCTCTGCTCCCCCGCTCATCGCGCCAGCATGCGATGCGCCGGCGGCGCGGGCAAGGTCTTCATGGCTGCCCGGCGCGCAGCCAGCCGGTGATCGACAGGCGCGGCGCGCCGGCGAAGCTGGTAACGATGCTCACGCTGTGCGGCTGCGGCACGCTGAACAGCGTCAGGCTGTTGAACGCCGGCACCAGCCCGCTGACCTGTCCATCGCTCTCGTGGAACAGCAGCAGCCCGCCCCATTCGACCCGCCAGCGGCGCGTCAGCCCATAGACATAGGCAGCCACGCGGTTCTTGCCCGCCACCTCGTCGTCATGGCCGGTCAGGAAATCGCCCGGGTTGTAGCGGGTGGCCTGGGCATCGGCGAAGCCGATCGCGGCTTGCCCGGTCACCGCCTGCAGGAACCGCAGCACCGGCTCGGACGACAGGAAGGCCGCAAAGCGATCGATCGGCCGTCCCGCCGCGCTGCGCTCGGCCGGAGCATCGGGCACGCGCAGCGCCTCATAGCGATATTGAAAACCCCAGCGCGCCGCCTCGTCGACAGCAGCCTGCAGCGCTGCGGAGCGGTCGGCGTCGAAGCTGGCCCGCACCTCGCGCGAAAGCTCGAACAGCTTGTCGCCCGAATTGACCATCTGCAGCCAGGCATCGCTTGCCAGCAGCACGCGCTCGAGCTCATCGGCCGAGGCAGGATCGAGCAAGTCGTCGATGCGGACCCTGCCGTCGCGACGATAGGCCTCGGCGAGCCGCGACCAGTCGAGCGCCGGGTTCAGGCTGGGGGCGAAGCCGTTCACAGCATCAGCGATATTCGGCCGCGGTCGCAAACTCAATCGCCCCCTCCACATCGGTGCCTAACGAAGCATCTAAGCCGGGTGCGGCCATTTCACATACGGTGCGACATTCTGTGTGATTATCGAGATTAAATCCCTGTAATATAATAATTTTTGTTATTTACCGTCTCCGCACCAATGCGCAGACACGACCATCAGCCAAGGCCGGATCGGTAGCGATTTCCGCGTCAGAATCGTCGTCCCGACCGGTCTTCATCGGCCAGCAAAGGGATTGTCGTGAACCGCTTTCAAAACAAGATCCGTCGCGCCGCGCTCGCCGCCGGCGCGGCGCCATTCGCTGTCGGCATCATGCTGGCGTCTCCGGCCCAAAGCCAGGCGACGCCGCCGACCAGCCGGCCCCCTGCGGCGGGAAGCGCCGCCGCGTATGACGAGAACAACGTCATCATCGTCACCGGTTCGCGCATCGCGCGGCCCGAACTCCAGGCCGCCACACCGATCGCCGTGGTCGGCGCGCCCCAGATCCGGAATCAGGGTGTCACCAACGTATCGGACCTGGTGCAGGAGCTACCGCAGGCGGGCATTCCCGGCATCAGCACCACCAACAGCAACTTCAACACCACCGGAAACGGCATCTCGACGATCAACCTGCGCAACCTGGACACCGCGCGCACGCTGGTGCTCGTCAACGGCCGCCGTTTCGTGCCAGGCGTGGCCGGCACGTCGATCGTCGACGTCAACAACATCCCGACCGATTTCGTCGACCGCGTCGAGGTGGTGACGGGCGGCGCCTCGGCGGTCTACGGTTCGGACGCCATCGCCGGCGTCGTCAACTTCGTGTTGAAGGACAAGCTCGACGGCCTGGTGGCTCGAGCCCAATATGGCCTGACCTCGCGCGGCGACAACCGGCGCTATTCGGCCAGCCTGACCGGCGGCATGGCGTTCGGACCCGACGACCGCGGATCGGTCATCGCCAACTTCACCTATGACCGCGACTACGGCCTGCTGTCGCGCAAGCGCAAGATTTCGGCACAGGACTGCCTCTTCACCTGCGGCCCGGAAGCCTATAGCTCATTCCCCGCACAGGGCCGCTTCGTGCTGGTCGGTGATTCCCCCGAGATCCTGACGGCGGCGGACGGCACGCCAACCGACAACTTCACCTTCAACCCCGACAACAGCCTCGTGACCGGTTTTCCGGTCGGCTACGGCTATAACCGCAATTCGGTGCGCCGCATATCGACCCCGGTGGAGCGCTATCTGGGCGCGGCATCGGCCAGATATGAGCTGACCGACCATGTCACAGCGTTCATCGAAGGCACCTACGCCCATACGCGGTCATCCTCCCAGATCGAGGCCGCGCCGTTCGGTGCCGGTGCAGGCATCCCTCAGCCCGACCTGGCCCTGGGCTATGGCATCGACAATCCGTTCATCCCGGCCTCGGTCGCGGCGGCCATCGCCGCGCGCAACGGCGATGCCGATCCGACCAACGACATCACCTCGATCAGCTTCGCGCGCCGCCAGACCGAGGTGTTCACCCGCAGCAACACCAACCGCCGCGACACTTTCCGCATTGCCGGCGGCGTCCGCGGCGACATCGCCGACCAGTGGAACTACGAGATCTCCGCGGTCTACGGCCAGCTCAAGGACCATACCCAGACCCAGGACGTCGACCTGACGAAATATGCCGCTGCGCTCGATGCGGTGCGCGATCCGACCGGCGCGATCCTGTGCCGCGACCCCGCCGCGCGGGCAGCCGGCTGCGTGCCGATCAACCTGTTCGGCTACAACAGCGCCTCGCCCGAGGCATCGGCCTATGTGCGCTCCGCGGTCCCGCGCAGCGACGACGTCAAGAATACCCAGCTCGTCGTCACTGCGAATATCTCTGGCACGGTGGTGAAGCTGCCCTATGGCGACCTGAAGGTGTCAGTGGGCGCCGAATATCGCCGCGAGAAGAGCGTCGACAATTGGGACGAGTTGACCAATGCCGGCCTCAACTCGGGCAACCTGACGCCGGACACGATCGGCAGATATACCGTGAAGGAGCTGTTCGGCGAGGTGGACATCCCGCTGCTCAGGGATCTGCCTTTCGTCCGCTCTCTCAGCGTGCAGGGCGCGGCGCGCTATTCGCATTATTCGACGATCGGCAATGTGTTCAGCTGGAATGCCGGCGCCGAATATTCGCCGGTCGAGGGGCTGCGGCTGCGCGGCAACTATGCCGTCGCCAACCGCGCACCGAACATCAGCGAGCTGTTCTCGGCACCATCCGAAACCTTCCCGACCGTGCAGGATCCCTGCAACGGCATCACCGCCACCAGCGGCGGCGGCGATTTCGCGGCGGCATGCCGCGACATTCCGGCGGTCGCGGCGGCCATCGCGCGCAACGGTAGCTTCGAATATGGGCAGGCCGATCTGCAGGGCATCAACGGCTTCGACGGCGGCAATCGCAATCTGCAGGAGGAGAAGGGCAAGACGCTGACGCTCGGTGCGGTGATATCGCCGAACGCGCTGCGGGGCTTCAGCCTGACCGCCGATTATTTCGACATCAAGGTGTCGAACGCCATCGGCATCATACCGCGCCAGACCTCCATCCAGCAGTGCCTCGCGACCGGCCTGTCGCAATTCTGCAACAACGTCATCCGCGATCCGAACAGCGGCTTCATCACCACCGTCAACGCGCAGAACATCAACATCGCGAACCTGCGCACCCGCGGCATCGATTTCAACCTGGCCTATAATCGCAGGCTCGGGCTGATGACCGACGACCGGCTGGCGCTGAACATCCTTTATACGCGGACCCTCAAGTACAAGACCCAATCCGATCCGTCCGCGCCGGTCCAAAGCGGCCTCGGCAACCTCGAATATGGCGAGGTGTTCAAGCACAAGATCAATGCGACGATCAATTACAGCTTCGGGCCGATCAGCCTGAACTGGACGACCACCTATCTGAGCAAGATGGTCGATACGCCGATCGAGGAGTTCGATCCCGAGGGCACCCTCGACTTCCTGATCAACAGCGCCGGCCTGACCCCGGAGCAGGCCGCGCGGGCGGTGTCGCACAACAACATCAAGGCGCGTCTCTATCACGATGTCCAGTTTCGCGCCCGCGCCGGCGACAAGGAGCAGTTCGAGTTCTTCGTGGGCGTCGACAATCTGTTCGACCGCAAGCCGCCGATCCTGGAAGACGGGCTGTTCTTCGGCTCGATCACCGGAACGACCACCGCTGCCGACGTCTACGACCCGTTCGGCCGCCGCTTCTATGCCGGCGTGCAGGTTAAGTTCTGATCGGGCGGCTTTTCAGGCCCGGGTGGCGCCGGGCTTCCACAGGATATCGCCCTCGCCGCCAAGGTTGAGGTAACGCGCGAGCACGAACAGATGGTCGGACAGGCGGTTGATATAGGCGAGCCCCACCGGGTTGAGGCCGACATCGGCGTTCGCCGCCACCGCAGAGCGCTCGGCCCGGCGGCAGGTCGCGCGGGCGAGATGGACCGCCGCAGCTGCAGGCGATCCGCCGGGCAGGATGAAGCTGCGCAGCGGATCGAGCGCTTCGTTCATCGCATCGATCTCGCGCTCGAGCCGCTCGACCTGCGACGCGACGATGCGCAGCGCCATGTCCGACGGCGCGAAGTCGGGGCCGGGAGTCGCGAAATCGGCGCCCAGATCGAACAGCTCGTTCTGGATACGGCCGAGCTGGGCGCGAGCCTCTTGCGGCAGGGCCTGCGTCAGCGCGACGCCGATCGCCGAATTCAGCTCGTCGACGTCTCCGATCGCGGCCATGCGCGGCGCATATTTGGGCAGGCGCGATCCGTCGACCAGCCCGGTTTCGCCGGCATCGCCGCCGCGCGTGTAGATCCTGTTGAGGCGCACCATCGCCGGTGGCTCAGCCGCCGCGGCTCATGATCAGCAACAGGATGACGAGGATCACCGCGATCGCCTGGAACGCGATGCGCTGCCGCATCATGCGGTTCTGCTTGAGCCCCGACTGGCTGATCCCGTCGCCCTTCAGGTCCGCCTCGGTGGTTCGCAGGAAGGTGATGATCCCCCGCACCAGCGCCACGACGGTCGCGATCATGGCCGCGACGATGAGGATCAAGAAGAGCGTGTTTCCCATGAACAGCATGTAGCGCGACAGCCGGTGAATTACACCCCTGCTGTTTTCCTCAGCCCGTCATGCCAACGAGGGCTGACGTCTCAGGCTTGCGCAGAGCGCCGCCGCATCCACGCCCTCGGCGCGCATCGAGGCCAGCGTCGGCGCGCCCGCGCGTTTTGCGAGCCGCTCACCTTTCCCGTCGGTCAGCAGCCGATGATGATGGTAGCGCGGCGTCGGCAGGCCGAGCAGCGCCTGCAACAGGCGGTGGACATGCGTCGCCGCGAACAGGTCCGCGCCCCGGACAACATCGGTGACGGCCTGCGCGGCATCGTCGACGGTGACCGCGAGATGGTAGCTGGTCGGCGCGTCCTTGCGCGCGAGAACGACATCGCCATGGATTTCCGGCGTCGCCGACACAGCGCCGGCAGCCTCGTCATGCCAGGTCAGCGGGCCCGCCCGCACCGCGGCCATGGCGATGTCCAGGCGCCAGGCATGCGGTTCACCCGCGCCGATCCGTCCCGCCCGCTCGGCATCGCCCAGCGAGCGGCATGTCCCCGGATAGATCGGTCCATCCGGTCCGTGCGGCGCACTCGCGCTCGCCGCGACCTCGGCGGCAATCCGCGCACGGGTGCAGAAACAGGGATAGGCCAGGCCCGCTGTCCGCAGCTGGTCCAGCGCGGCGCGATAGAGCGGCAGCCTTGTCGACTGGAACAGCGGCTCGCCATCCCATTCCACCCCCAGCCAGCGCAGGTCCTCTATTATTCCGTCGACATGTTCGGGACGGCAGCGGGTCGGGTCGATATCCTCGATCCGCAGCAGGAAATGTCCGCCGCGCGACCGCGCGAAATCATGCGCCAGCAGCGCCGAAAAGGCGTGGCCGAGGTGCAGCCGTCCGGTCGGGCTCGGCGCAAATCGGGAAATTACACTTTCGTGCATTCGGACTCTTGACGAGGAGTCGACGGAAATGCTGTCATGCCCATGTCACGCTTTCGAGCGAAAGGGTGGCCACGAGGGCGCGGCCGGTTCGGCCATAGGCGTTCCGGTGTGCGAACGGAAGGCTGTGGGCTGGCCCGGGTGGAGTTCTCCATCTCGTGCAGAAGGCTCTGGTTCGTTCATGTACCATTCCGATCTCATGCGACATCCGGACAGTTGTCCAGCGCTCGTGCTCAACGCCGATTATACGCCGTTGAGCTATTACCCCTTATCGTTGTGGAACTGGCAAACCGCTATTAAGGCGGTTTTTTTGGAACGCGTCGACATCGTCTCGCAATATGAGCGCGAGGTGCACAGCCCCAGTTTCTCCATGAAGCTGCCCTCGGTGATCGCGCTGCGGCAATATGTGAAGCAGTCCGAGCATCCCGCCTTCACCCGGTTCAACCTGTTCCTGCGCGATCGCTTCTCCTGCCAATATTGCGGTTCGCTGGCGGACCTGACGTTCGATCACGTCATTCCGCGCGCGCACGGCGGACGCACCACCTGGGAAAATGTCTCGACCGCCTGCGCGCCGTGCAACCTGCGCAAGGGGGGGCGCACCCCCCAGCAGGCACGCATGCGGCTCTTCGAATCGCCGTTTCGCCCGACCAGCTGGCAGCTCCAGGAAAACGGCCGCAGCTTCCCGCCGCACTATCTCCACCAGAGCTGGCGCGACTGGCTCTACTGGGACATCGAACTCGAGGCCTGATCGAATCCTCCGTCCTTGACGACAGAGAGCCGGGCCCCGCCGGGGTGACGGATAATGGCGAGCCTCCCCTCCTCCGTTGCCCGATTGGCCATTCCCGATTAAGTAGTTTCCCGGAGCGAGCGATGCGACTGCGTCCACGCCCCGGGGGAGTTTGCATATGTTTTCGTCCGAAGTGCTTTTGCGCGAGGGGCCGTGCCGCCGCGCCGCGTCGCGAAACGCCAGCGCGCTCGACACCAACCTGCGCCATGCTTCTTCGGCGTCCCGGTCGCCCTGCCGGATCATCGACATATCGATGAGCGGTGCGCGGCTGCGGCTCTATCAGGATCTCGCGCCCGATACCTCGATCCGCATCTCGCTGCCCGGAAAGGGGCTGGTCGACGCGCGCATCGTCTGGGCAGACGGCCGCGAGGCTGGCTGCAGATTCGATCGCCCGCTCGACGAGGCCAGCGTGAGCATGCTGCAAGCGAGCGCCGAACGGCCCGCGGCGGGCTGATCAACCGCGCATCGGCAGGGCGTCCAGCATTTCGTGGAGCGCGCCTAGGCAGTCCGCACCGAGCTGCTTGGACCGCTCCGGCGACCAACCCCGTTCGGGGTCGGGCAGGTCGCGATTGTCCTTGAACGGCATCTCCAGCGTCGCGGCCACGCAACCGAAGCGGTTGGCGAGCTGGTTAGTCGACATCGCGAGATTGGCCTTGCCGGCCGACGCCACCGGATAGCCGTAGCGCGTCTGGAAATCGGGGGTGCGGCGCGCCAGCGTGTCGCGGAACAGATGATAGAGCCGGCCCTGCTCCTCGGTCCAGTTCGGGATGCCCTCGAAGCCGGCGATGAAGACATAGGGGATCGCCTCGTCGCCATGGACATCCATTGCGAAATCGACGCCGGTCGCATCCATCCGGCGCAGGACATGCACGACCTCGGGGCTGCGATCGAGGCTGGGCTCGTGCCACTCGCGGTTGAGGTTGATGCCGGCGGCGTTGGTGCGCAGATGACCGCGGCGCGAACCGTCGGGGTTCATGTTGGGGACAATGTGGAAGGTGGCGCGCTGGCGCAGGCTGCGCGCGATCGGATCGGACGGATCGATCAGCCGCTCGAGGGCCCCTTCCATCCACCATTCCGCCATCGACTCGCCGGGGTGCTGCCGGGCGTAGAACCATAGCTGCCGCGGGCCGTCGCCCATCGTCAGCAGGTCGATATCCTGGCCATCCAGCGTAGCGCCGAGCCGTTCATGGCGGACTCCCGGCGCGGCTGCGATCCTGGCGACCAGGTCGTGATGCCGCTCCATCGAATAGGGCGCGAAATAGGCCAGCCAGACGTTGTCGGCCTCGGGCGTGAAAGCGATCGTCAGCATGCCGTCGGCAAAGCTGGTCGGCACCCGGAACCAGTGCTGCCGATCGATCGAAGCGCAGGCGTTATAGTCCTTCCAGCCGTCGGGATAGGCCGATCCGCCGGCATTGGTGATGCGCAGGCTGACCGGCTGGCCCTTGGCGCCGGTCAGCCTGAAGTGGAACCATTGGTAGAAATCGGACTGATGATCCTTGACGATGGCGAGGTCGAGAACGGTGCCGTCGCGACGGATCAGGGCGATGTTGCCGCTGTCGAAGCCGCTGGAAACACCGATGCTTTGGGGAGTGGTCATTTCACCGTGATAGTCTCGCCCGACTGGCCGGGGAAGCCCTGGAACAGCGCCGCGGCGAGACGCGCCGCGGCCGCTTCGGGATTGGCCTGGGGACTGCCGTCGCGCGCGACCGCTTCGGCGCGGCCTTCCCAGATCACGGTGCCCTCGGAACGCCGCTTGAGCTGGACCGACAGCTGCGTCAGCACGTCCATGCGCTGCCGCGCCTGCCCGATCGGAAAGCTCACCGCACCGCCGAGCCCGACGCTGGTGCCGCCACGCCAGCCGCCGCCGCTGCCCCCACCGACGCCGATCGACACCGAGGAACGCTGCGCCTCGCCTGCCGGGCGCCAGGAGCGGCTGACTTCGGTCACGGCCACCAGTTCGGACGTGGCGAGGTTCGGGGCGATGTTGAAGCCGAGCCGGTTGAGCTCGCCCTGCACGATGCGGGCATAGGTCTGGAATTCGAGATCCTTCGCCAGGGTGGGATCGCGCGGCTCCACGACCACCGCGCCCGGCGCGATCGGTTGGCCCAGATGAAAGCGGGTGACCCGCATCTCTGGCGTCTGCGCGGCGCATCCGGCAAGGGCGAGCGCCGTTCCGATCATCATGGCCCTGGCGGCGAAGTTGTTGGCGATCATGTATTCATCCCTCCAGCGATGCATAGCATCGAAACGCATCAGCAACATTTTCGCTGCATATAGGCTTAACGGTTGCAAGCAACCGCCCCTCAAACGCCGGGCGGCAGGCATCCGCCTGCCTTGGCTTCGCGCCAATAAGGCGCGGCGGCCGGTCGGCCTTGCGGAGCCCTGGCCGGGCTCCGACGCCGGGCTTGATCTCAGGACTCGCCAGTGTCGCTGCAACACCACCGCGAGCGAGACGCTGCGTGGCTCGAAGAGACAAGCGCGCACAGCGCGTCCGAGCGAAAGCGAGGAAGCCCAAGCAGGGCGGATGCCCTGCGCCCGGCGTCTGAGGGCAAAACAAACTTGACTCCCTCCAGCCGCCGCCATAGGGGAGCGCCTCGTTTTTCCGATATCAGACAGAGTGAAGGCAGGCGTTACGGCCATGAAGATCCGCAATTCCCTTAAGTCGCTGAAGGACCGTCATCGCGACAACCGCGTGATCCGCCGTCGTGGCCGCACCTATGTGATCAACAAGACCAACCGCCGTTTCAAGGCGCGTCAGGGCTAATCGATCCGCTGCCACAGCGCCGCACGCGCGCCGTCATCTTCGATGTCGGCAATGTGCTCTACGACTGGAACCTCCGGCAATTTTTTGAACAGCTCGTGCCCGCGCACGAGCTGGAGCTGTTCCTGCGCGATGTCGTCAATCTCGATTGGCACGGCCAGCATGATGCCGGCCGGCCTTTCGCCGAGACCAGCGCCGAACTGATCGCCGCCTGGCCGCGCTTCGCCGAGGCCATCACCGCCTTCGGCCCCCGCTTCTCCGAGACCGTCGCCGGCCTGTTGCCCGGCATGGAGGCGATTGTCCGCGCCCTGCACGGCAGCGGCATTCCGCTCTACGCCATCACCAATTTCAGCCATGAATTCTGGCCGCCATTCCGTGCCCGCGAGGCGGCGATCTTCGACCTGTTCACGGACATCCTCGTCTCGGGCGAGGTGCGGCTGGTGAAGCCCGATCCCGCGATCTACGCACTGGCGCTGGATCGGTTCGCTCTCATCGCGGGCGAGGCGATCTTCATCGACGACAGGGCGGAGAATGTCGTCGGCGCGCAGGCGGCGGGCATGCTGGGGCATCTGTTCGAAGGCGCAGGGCCGCTGGCGGAAGAGCTGCGGCGGCTGGGCCTGCTCGGAAGCTGATCATTCTGCGAAGGGATCAGCGGCTGCGCCGCTTCAGCGACCACCTCCCGGCACCTTTGTCCGCGCCGCGCCTGCGCGATGCTCATCCTCGGACCAACCCTGCTCGCCGATCAGCGGCACGAATGTGACCGCCCCGAGATTTTCCTCCTCGTAGCTCCCGGCGCCGGTGCGCGTCACCTTGCACAGCGACTGGCTTCCCCGCTCGCCTACCGGAACCACCAGGGTGCCGCCGACCTTGAGCTGGGCCTTGAGCGCGCGGGGCACCTCGGGTCCACCGGCCGAGACGATGATGGCATCGAATGGCGCTTGTTGCGGGAGGCCCAGGCTGCCGTCGCCGATATGCACCTCGACATTGCCATAGCCGAGCGCCTCGATGCGCTGCCGCGCCAGCCTGCCAAGCGTCTCGTGCCGCTCCACCGCAAACACCCTGGCGGCGATGCGACCGACCACGGCTGCGGCATATCCGGATCCCGCGCCAACCTCGAGCACGCGATCGTCGGCGTCGATCTCCGCAGCCTCGATCATGGCCGCGACGATATAGGGCTGCGAGATCGTCTGGCCGTGCCCGATCGCCAGCGGCGAATCCTCATAGGCAAACTCTTCCATGCCCTCCGGCACGAAGCGCTCGCGCGGCACCTCGCGCATGGCCGCCAGCACGGCCTTGTCGCGCACGCCCCGGCGCACGATCTGGGTGGCGACCATGCGCTTCCGCAGCTTCGCGAAGTCAGCCATGCACCGGCGCGGGTGGCTCATCGCACTGTCGCTCCATCGACTAGGCTCTTGTATATGGCATAGGCCTCGATCGGTTCCCATGAGCCGCAAGGCCGGCGCCACTTATCCCGCCAGTCGGGCCGCGGCGGCAATCATCCAGGCTAGCGCGCCTGATCCTCTACCCGCACATGCAGCGCCCGCCGGTCGAGGATCGTCACCGCCCGACCTCCCGGCAGGGCGATGATCCCGGCGCGCTTGAGGCCCGTCATCTGCCGACTGACCGTCTCGATCGTCAGGCCCAGCACTGCCGCCATCTCGCCGCGCGCCAGCGGCAGATCGAAGGTCAGCGGCCCGCCCGGCGCAGCGCGGCAGCCGGTGGCCTTCGCGCGGTCGGCCATGTCGAGCAGGAAGCCTGCCACCTTGGCCGCCGCCGAACCGCGCGTAAGGCTCACCATCCGCGCACGCGCATCGCCGAGCGCCGCGAGCACGCGTTCGAGCAGCAGCCGCTCCATCCGCCGATGATCACCAAGCACCTGTTCGAATGGCGCGCGGGGGAAAACGCATAGCTCGGCGTCGGTCAGCGCCGTGACGCTGAAGTCGACCTGCTCGGCGAACGGGCGCCCGACAAAATCCGCCGGATACAACAGGCCGACGATATGTTCGTCACCGCCGGCGGTGGTAGCGCCGAGCTTCAGCACGCCCGACAGCAGATTTGCGCAGACGATATTCTCATCACCAGCCCAGGCGATCGTTTCATCGCGCGCGATTCGATGGCGGCGGCCGATGCGGTTGAGCGAGGCGAGTTCGGCGTCGGTCAGGCTGCCGCACAGCGCCTGATCGCGCACCGCGCAGTCGGCACAGATATCGATCTGCATCATCACCGGACCATAGCCGCAACCGGGCCGAAATCGAACCCGATTTGACCGGGATCAATGGCTCCGCCGCCAGACCGGGGCAAGGCGTGGTTCAGGCATAGGAGGAACGACATGCTAGGATTTATCGGCGACCATTATTTCGTCATCCCCATCGCAGCGGGAATTTTCTTCACGGCAATCATCAGCTTCGTGAGCATCGAGGATGCGCTGCGGCGGCACTGATCGCGCAACGGCACCGATCGCGATGCCCGCTGCCCGCCTACCCCGGTTTCGCGGCGGCGGCGGAGGAGGCGGTCGGCGAATATAACGGCAAGTTCTGACCGGAAAACCTAACCCCCATAGCCCTTCAACTCATCCCCCGTCAGCCGCACGACATGGATCACATTCGTCGATCCCGGCGTCCCGAACGGCACGCCAGCCACCACGACGATCCGGTCGCCGGCCTTCGCCAGCTTGTGGCGCAGCGCCATGCGGCGGGCCTTGCCGACCATTTCCTCGAAGCTGTCGACATCGCGGGTGCGGACGGCATGGCTGCCCCAGAGGATGCCGGCCCGGCGCGCTGTCGCGAGCTTCGGGGTGAGCACCATCAGCGGCACCGAAGGGCGTTCGCGGGCGATGCGGCGGGCAGTGGAGCCCGACAGGGTGAAGCAGACGATCAGGCTGGCCGACACGGTGTCGGCGATCCGCGCCGCGGCCTCGGCCAGGGCATCGGCCGTGGTCGCGTCGGGATGGGTTTCGGTGAAGTGGAGCCGCGCGGCATAGCCGGGGTCGCTTTCCACCGACATCGCGATCGCGTTCATCATCGCCACCGCTTCCTCGGGCCATAGCCCGCTGGCCGATTCGGCCGAGAGCATCACCGCGTCGGCGCCGTCATAGATGGCGGTGGCGACGTCGGACACTTCGGCGCGGGTCGGGCTGGGCGACTGGATCATCGATTCGAGCATCTGGGTGGCGACCACCACCGGCCGGCCCATGCGCCGCGCGGTCTCGACGATGCGCTTCTGCATCGGCGGCACCCGCTCGGGCGGCAGCTCGACGCCGAGATCGCCGCGCGCCACCATCACCGCGTCGGCCAGCTCCAATATCTCCTCGAGCCGGTCGACCGCCGCCGGCTTCTCGATCTTGGCGAGCAGCGCCGCCTTGCCGCCGATCAGGCTGCGCGCCTCCGCGACATCCTCGGGTCGCTGGACGAAGCTGAGCGCGATCCAGTCGGCGCCATGTTCGCAGGCGAAGGTCAGGTCGCGCCGGTCCTTTTCGGTCAGCGCCGCCATCGGCACGATGACGTCGGGCACGTTGAGCCCCTTGCTGTTCGACAGCGTACCGCCGACCTCGACCAGCGTCTCGATATGGTCGGTGCGGACGGTGCGCACGCGCAGCACCAGCTTGCCGTCGTCGAGCAGCAGCCGCGCGCCCGGTTCGAGCGCTTCGAAGATCTCGCGGTGCGGCAGTTCGACCCGGCCGGCGTCGCCGAGCGCCGGATCCCGGTCGAGCACGAAACTCTTGCCGGTGGCGAGCTGGACGCTGCCGTCGGCGAACTTGCCGACGCGGAGCTTGGGCCCCTGCAGATCGAACAGGATCGTCGTCGCCCGGCCGAGTTCCTTCTCCATCGCGCGGATCGCCTGGATGACCGGCAGCTTATCCTCATGGGTGCCATGGCTCATATTGATGCGGAAGGCATCGGCACCGGCGCGAAACAGCTTGGCGATCATCGCGGGCGAGGCGCTGGCCGGGCCGAGCGTGGCGAGGACGCGCACCTTGCGCAGGCGGGGGGTAATCTGGCTGTCCACTAGGCGTATCTGCTCCGGGCCGAAGGAGGCGCCCCAGATAAAAGCAATGGTAGAGATCGCAAGCCTTTCCGCCATCGTTCCGTCATGGTTCGTCGCATCGGAGGCGGTTCGAATGATTCCCCGTTGAGCGGTCCGGCGGCACTCTCTACAGCCAGCGCCTTCACGAATCTCACGGGGTATCCGAATCATGGCCGAAGCCGACACGACCCAAGACAACGGCAGCATTGCGGCGCAGGAGCTGCGTCTGTTCGTCGAACGCGTCGAGCGGCTCGAGGAAGAGAAGAAGGGCATCGCCGACGACATCAAGGAAGTCATGTCCGAGATGAAGGGCCGCGGCTACGACACCAAGATCGTCCGCAAGATCCTCGCCATCCGCAAGAAGAAGAAGGGCGAGCATGAGGAAGAGGCGATGATCCTCGAAACCTACATGGCGGCATTAGGTATGATTTAAGGGGATTTTTGTTGAGCCTCAGGCGCCGGCGGTCACATCCGTGACCTTGGCTATCCTCGCTATCGCTCGGGCGCGCTGCACGCGCACGGCTCGCTCGGCGAGCCGATCTCCGGCTGCAGACTGCCCCCGGCAGTCCGCTGGCCGCCTACGATCTCTTCGAACCCCTCGAAGGCGGAGGATGAGCCCGGCGTCGGGACATGCTAATGTCCCGCAAGGCCGAACGGCCGCCCGAGCTTATTGCGAGGAAGCCAAGCCGACGGATGTCGGCGCCCGGCGTTTGAGGGGCTAAACAAAGATGTCGACTTTCCAGCTAGACAGCGCCACCAGCCGCGCCAATCCGACGCCCGCGCCGATGAAGCGGCTGACCGTGCCGGCGATCCGCAAGGCCAAGGGCGGCGAGCCGATCGTGGTGCTGACCGCCTATACGATCCGGATGGCGCAGATCCTCGATCCGCATTGCGACATGCTGCTGGTCGGGGACAGTCTGGGGCAGGTGCTGTACGGCCTGCCGTCGAGCGTTCCGGTCAGCCTCGACATGATGATCGCCCATGGCGCGGCGGTGGTGCGCGGCAGCTATCACAGCCTGGTGGTGATCGACATGCCGTTCGGCGCCTATGAGGAAAGCCCGGCGCAGGCGTTCCGCTCGGCCGCGCGGATACTGAAGGAGACCGGGGCGGCGGCCGTAAAGCTCGAAGGCGGCGAGGCCATGGCCGAAACCGTCGCCTTCCTGGCGGCGCGCGGCGTGCCGGTGGTCGGCCATGTCGGGCTGACCCCGCAGGCGGTGAACGCGCTTGGCGGCTATGGCGCGCGCGGCCGCAGCGAGGAAGAACGCGCCAAGCTGGTGCGCGATGCCAGGGCCATCGCCGATGCGGGCGCCTTCGCCCTGGTCGTCGAAGGCGTGGTCGAGCCGATCGCGGTGGAAATCACCCGGGCCATCGACATCCCGACGATCGGGATCGGCGGATCGGCCGAATGCGACGGCCAGGTGCTGGTTATCGACGACATGCTCGGCATGTTCGACCGGGTGCCGCGCTTCGTGAAGAAATATGAGCAGCTCGCCGAAAAGATCGATGCCGCGGTCGCGCAATATGCCGGAGAGGTCCGCGCGCGCAGCTTTCCGACGATCGAACAGACCTACCAGCCCAAGGCGTAACCCTTTGCCGCACGGCGGCGGCGCGGCCGCGTTCATCCACCATATCTATTGACTATGGCACCGCGCGCTTACGCCAGCTAAGAGGGCGGCGATCCTTGTTCTGGAGATGATGCTTGGCCTCGACGCCGCCCACCGAAGAAGCCTTTCTGCGTGAAGTCGACGATGAGCTGCGCCGCGAGCAGATCCAGACGATGTGGAAGCGTTATGGCACGCTCGCGCTGGTCGCGGTCGGCCTGCTGCTCGCCGGCTTCGCCGGCTTCCTGTTCTGGCGCGCCGAGATCGCCCGCAAGGCCGAGGAGCAGGGCGAGCGGATGAGCGCGGCGATCGCCGACATCCAGGCTGGCCGCAAGACCGCCGCCGGCCAGAAGGTCGAGACGCTGATCGCGGAAGGCGGGCCCGGCTATCGCATCACCGCGCTGTTCACCAAGGCGGCGCTGGCCGCCGACAAGGGCGACGCGAAGGCCGCCGCCGCCATCTATGCTGGCATCGCCGCCGACGAGGATGCCGCCCAGCCCTATCGCGATCTCGCCCTGATCCGCCAGACGCTGATCGAATATGACGGCCTGAAGCCGCAGCAGGTAATCGACCGGCTGAAGCCGCTCACGATCGAGGATAACGGCTTCTTCGGCACCGCGGGCGAACTCACCGCCATCGCGATGATCCAGCTAAATCGCCCAGCCGAGGCCGGACGCCTGCTCGCCGCTGTTGCCCGTGATGCCCGGACCCCGGCGACGCTGCGCGCCCGCGCGGGACGCCTCGCCACCAGCCTCGGTGTCGATGTCGACGCCAAACCGGCTGCGGCGGCCAATATTGCTGACAAGGACTGATTGCATGAACCGGAAGTTTTTCGCCCTGGCGGCGGCGCTGGCGCTGACGACCACGCTGGGCGGCTGCGGCATTTTCGGCGGCGGCGAAGGCAAGAAGCCGAAGACGCCGGTGCTGGGACAGCGCATCGCCGTGCTGACCGCCGAGACCGGCGCCGAGATCGACCCCACCCTCGAGGGCGTGCCGGTCGTGCCGCCCGCCGAGCAGGTCAATCCGGAATGGACCCAGCCGGGCGGCAATGCCGCCAAGTCGATGGGCCACCTCGCGCTCGGCCAGAATCTCGCCGTCGCCTGGGATCGCAAGATCCCGGGATCGAGCAAGCAGGCGCGGCTCGGCGCTGGCCCTGTGGTCGGCGGCGGCAAGGTCTATGTGCTCGACGTCGACGCCGTGATCCATGCTTTCGACCTGAAGACCGGCGCGCCCGCGTGGACCAGGGCGGTCACCGACAAGGAGGGCAACAAGCCGTCGCTGTTCGGCGGCGGGGTCAGCTATGACAATGGCAAGGTCTATGCGACCAACGGCGTGGGCGACGCCGCGGCGTTCGACGCGGGTACCGGCAACCAGCTGTGGAGCGTGCGCCCGGGCGGCCCGCTGCGCGGCGCGCCGTCGATCGGCAACGACACCGTCTATGTGATGAGCCAGGACAACCAGCTGTTCGCGCTCAAGGAAGCCAATGGCGAGACCATCTGGACCGCGAGCGGCAGTCTCGAAAACGCCGCGGTGTTCGGCGCGGCGGCCCCCGCGATCGGCCAGGGCACCGTCGTCGCCGGCTTCTCCTCGGGCGAGCTGACCGCCTATCGCTACGAAAATGGCCGCGCCGTGTGGCAGGACTCGCTGTCGCGCACGAGCATCACAACCTCGGTCGCCAGCCTCGTCGACATCGACGCCTCGCCGGTGGTCGAGCAGGGCCGCGTCTATGCCGTCGGCCAGGGTGGCCGCATGGTGTCGATGGACATCCTGACCGGCCAGCGGCTGTGGGAACTCAACATCGCCGGCCTCAAGACGCCCTGGGTGGCGGGCGAATGGCTGTTCGTGGTGACCGACGACTCCAAGCTGCTGTGCATCGCGCGCAACAGCGGCAAGGTCCGCTGGCTGACCCAGCTGGCTCGCTACAAGGACGCCAAGAAGCGCAACAAGCCGATCGGCTGGTCCGGCCCGGTGCTTGCCGGCGGACGCCTGATCCTGACGAGCACGCAGGGCGATATCATCAACGTCGCCGTCGCCGATGGCACGATCGGCACCAGCACGCGGCTGGGCACGCCGATCTACCAGCCGCCGGTGGTGGCGGACAGCACGATGCTGGTGCTGACCGACAGCGGCAGGCTGGTCGCGTATAGGTAGCCGCTGCGCGGCGCCCTCAAACGCCGGGCGCAGCACATCCGTGCTGCTTGGCTTCCTCGCTAGCGCTCGGACGCGCGGCACGCGCTTGCCTCTTCGATCCACTGTGACTTTGTGCCGGCCGAGGCGTAGTCGAGAAGCTGCCGACCGGCAGCCGCGCCTTATTGGCGCGAAGCCAAGGCAGGCGGATGCCTGCCGCCCGGCGTCTGAGGCGCCCCGAATTCTTCGGGGGCTAACAAAAACCATCCGGGCGCTGTAAGGCGCGCGGATGAAACGCTTACCCACCGTCGCGATCGTCGGCCGCCCGAATGTCGGCAAGTCGACGCTGTTCAACCGCCTTGTCGGCAAGAAGCTCGCCCTGGTCGACGATCTGCCCGGCGTGACGCGTGACCGGCGCGAGGGCGATGCGACGCTGATCGGGCTCGATTTCAGGATCATCGATACCGCCGGCTATGAGACCGACGATGCCGAGACCCTGCCGGGGCGGATGCGCGCGCAGACGCTGGCCGCAGTGCGCGGCGCCGACGTCGCGCTGTTCATGATCGATGCGCGCGCGGGCGTGGTGCCTCTCGAGGAGGAGATCGCCCGCTGGCTGCGCAGCGAGGATACGCCGGTGGTCGTCGTCGCCAACAAGGCCGAGGGCAAGGCCGGCGAAAGCGGCGTCATCGAGGCGTTCGGACTGGGCTTTGCCGAACCGATCCCGCTCAGCGCCGAGCATGGCGAAGGCATGGCCGATCTGTTCGAGGCGCTGCTCCCCTATATCGACCGCCCCGACGGCGAAGACGAGGAGGAGGAAGGCGAGGACGAGGAGAACGGCCCGCTGAAGCTCGCCATCGTCGGCCGCCCCAATGCCGGCAAATCGACCCTGATCAACAAGATCCTCGGCGAGGAGCGGATGATCACCGGTCCCGAGGCCGGCATCACTCGCGACTCGATCGCGATCGACTGGGACTGGACCGCTCCGGACGGGACCGTCCGCCCGATTCGGCTGATCGACACCGCGGGCATGCGCAAGCGCGCCAAGGTGCAGGACAAGCTCGAAAAATTATCGGTGGCCGACGGCCTCCACGCGGTCGATTTCGCCGAGGTCGTGGTGCTGCTGCTCGATGCGACGCTCGGCCTCGAGGCGCAGGACCTGCGCATCGCCGACAAGGTCCTGCAAGAGGGGCGCGCCCTGATCATCGCGCTCAACAAATGGGACGTTGCCGCCGATCCGCCCTCATTGTTCCAGGGGGTGCGCACCGCGCTGGACGAGGGGCTGGCGCAGGTCAAGGGCCTGCCCCTGCTGACCGTCTCGGGGATCACCGGGCGCGGCATCGATCAGCTGCTCCAGGTCGCCTATGAAAGCCGCGACGCCTGGTCGAAGCGCATATCGACGGGCCAACTCAACCGCTGGTTCGAAAAGGCGATCGAGGCCAATCCACCGCCGGCGCCCGGCGGCAAGCGGATCAAGCTGCGCTACCTGACCCAGGCCAAGACCCGGCCGCCGGGCTTCATCCTGTTCGGCACCCGCGTCGACCAGCTGCCCGAAAGCTATCGCCGCTACCTGGTCAACGGCATCAGGCGCGATCTCGGCTTCGGTGCCGTGCCGGTACGGCTGACCTTGCGCGCGCCGAAGAATCCGTTCGACTGATGGCGCCGCGGCGGCTGGACGCGCGGGGAATGCGCTGCCCGTGGCCGGTGCTGCGCCTCGCCAGGGCGATGCGCGAGCCTGGCGGGCCGATATTGATCCTCGCCGACGATCCGATCGCGCCGGGCGAAATCGCCGCGCTGGCGGCGGCCAAGGGCTGGATGGTCGCCACGGCCGACGAGCCATCCGCCTGGCTGGTCGAGGCGCCAATGCCACAGCCAGCGCCGTAACGACCCGCAAAAATCCGTAATAATACAAGGTTCTCGCGGTAACCTGTCGTTTACGTCCCTGCGCTATGGTCATCCTTCGCAGCTGATGGTGGCGAGCAGGGAACAGCTATGGGTCAGATGGGCAACGGCGTAGTGAATTGGACGACTTTCGCCCAGACACGTGCGTTGATCGGCAATGAGTTCGCCACGATACTCGGCTATTATCGCGATGACGCCGCCAAGTGCGTGGTCGCGGTCGAGCAGGCCTATAAACTACGCGATGCGATCTCGATGGTGCGCCCCGCGCATACGCTGAAGGGCGATTCGCTCCAGTTCGGCGGCGAGGCGCTCGGCAAGCTTGCCGAACATATCGAGCACAGCGCACGCCGCTGCGTCGAAGATCATAGCGCGCCCGATTCGCTCGATACCGAAATCCTGCGATTGCGGCCGATGCTGATCGAGACGCTTGCCTGCTTCGAGCGCGAACTCAAGAACAACATGGTGCCGATGCGCCGGCCTGCGGTCGCGGCAGGATTTGGCCGCAAGCAGGCGTAATTCGCGCCTTTCCAGCCCCTACTCTCCCGCCGGGCTCGACTGCAGCTGGACGTAATTCTGCATCCCCATCCGCGCGATCATCTCGAACTGGGTCTCGAGGAAGTCGACATGCTCCTCTTCCCCGTCGAGAATCGACTGGAGCAGGTCGCGGCTGACATAGTCGCGGACCTGTTCGCAATAGGCGATGCCTTCGCGCAGCTGCGGAATCGCCTCATTCTCCAGCGCCAGGTCGGCCTTGAGCAGTTCCTCAACCGTTTCGCCGATCCGCAGCCGCCCGAGCATCTGGAAGTTGGGCAGGCCATCGAGGAACAATATCCGCTCGGCGAGCCGGTCGGCATGCTTCATCTCGTCGATCGACTCTTCATATTCGGCCTTGGCGAGCTTCGCGATGCCCCAATGGCCAAGCATGCGATAATGCAGGAAATATTGATTGATCGCGGTCAGCTCATTCTTGAGCGTCTCGTTGAGGATCTCGATGACCTTTGCATCGCCCTTCATGTTCGCCTCCGCATCTGGTTCGCTCCCGACGATAGGAGCATGCGCAGACAATTACACGATTTTCTGTACCGATCAGGCGGCGACGGCCTCTTCCTCGATGATGGTGCGCGCGAAGGGCAGGCACTGTCCACAGCGCGGGCGGCGGCCAAGCGTTTCATAGGCGGACCGCGGGCAGCTGGCGCCCCTGCGGACCGCGGCGCGCACGTCCGATTCCTTGATGGCATTGCAGACACAGACGACCATGTTCAGCACCTCTCGTGATTCGGTATGTAGCGCTATTGCGACTGACTTGCAATAGTATTTAGCGGCGCGACTTGCATCCTGGACGCCCGGATGCTCTAGGCGCGCCGATGACCGCCACGCCGCTCGATCGTCCGGCCAGGATCGCCGCCGCTTTCGGCCGAGCCCATCGCTATGAGGAGGACGCTGCCGTGCAGCGCGCGGCGGCCGTGGCGCTGGGGCGGCGAATCGCCGCAGCAACACTGCCGCCACGGCCGCGCATCCTGGAACTGGGCTGCGGCACCGGCTTCCTGACCCGCGCGGTCGCCGAGGCGATCGGGCCCGCGCGGTGGACCGTCACCGACGTCGCCCCCGCCATGGTCGAGCGCGCGCGCGCGGCACTGGATCTCGACGCCGACTTCCGGGTGGCGGACGGCGAGGCGGTCGATCCGGCGCTCGGCGCCTTCGATCTGATCGCCTCCAACCTCGCCTTCCAATGGTTTCATGATCTACCCGGCGCGATAAAGCGGCTTGCGGAGCGACTGGGCGACGGCGGGCTGCTGGCCTTCACGACGATGGCTGCGGACAGCTTCCCGGAATGGACCGCAGCGCTCGCCGCCGAGGGCCTGGCATCCGGCACTCCCGACTATCCCGACGAGCGCGCCCTGCACACGCTGGTCCCGCCGCTCCTGTCAGGCGACATCGAGATCGTCGACATGCCCGAAGCGCAACACGATGCCCGTAGCTTCCTCCGTGGGCTCAAGGCGATCGGCGCGGGCACCCCCGCCCCCGGTTATCGCCCGCTGTCGCCGGCCGCGCTGCGCCGGGCGATGGCGCGGTTCGACGCCGGCCCGCGCATCATAACCTATCGGATCGGCTTCTGCCTGCTGCGCCGGGTCAGCGGCCGATCGTGACACTGACCTCGCCGGCCGTCATGCCTGACAGCGCCAGCACATAGCGTCCGGGGACCAGTTCATAGTCGAGTATCTTGGCGATGCCCGATCCGGGTGCTCCCGGCCGGTCGCCGACCGGCTCCAGCGCCTTGCCGTCGCGGACCATATCGACCCAGCCGGGCGCGCCGAGCGCGACATGGTAGCGACCGCCCTCGTCGACATCGACCGACAGGATCGCGCCATGATTGGCGGGGGCATGCGGCAAGGGCAGCGCGACCGGATAGGCGAGCTGGCCCTGCGGGCTCAACCTTATGCTGGCGGTGTCGCCCGGCTCGATCGGCACTTCGGCATGGGCCGAGGCGGCGAGCAGCAGCGCGCAGATGAATATTGTCGCCCTGCCCCGCATGATATCCTCCATCCTCGCTCCAGCGGCGCCGGATTCGTCCGGTCCTCTTTGCGTCAGTCGGCGCCGGGATTCCATCCCTGACCGTCAGGCAGACACCGCCGTCGCCGCTGCCGCTCGCATCTCCCGCGCCAGCTCCGCGACCAGTTGGGCCGCCGGCAACGCCCGGGCGAGCGGCGCGGCCTGCCCCGCCCATTGCGCGCCATAGCCGAACTCGCCCTTCGTCCTGGCGGCGGCATGAAGCGCCTTTCCGGCGTCATAGGCGATCGGATAATCCGGGATCGCCGCGGGATCGACGGCCAGCGCGGTGATGCGGTTGGCGATCGAGCGCGCCGGACGGCCCGATATGGTGGAGGTCATCTCGGTCCGTTCGCTCGCCGCCAGCGCCGCGCGATAGCCGTCCTCGGCGGAGGATTCGGGGCAGGCGATGAAGGCGGTGCCGAGCTGCGCCGCCTGGGCGCCGAGCGCCAGCGCAGCGGCGATGCCGGCGCCATCCATGATCCCGCCCGACGCAATCACCGGCCGGTCGAGCGTGCGGACCAGCAGCCGGGTGAGCGCGATCGTGCCGAGGCGCTCGTCGGGTGCGGCGGGATCGAACAGGCCGCGGTGGCCGCCCGCCTCATAGCCCTGCGCCACCACCGCATCGATCCCGGCGGCAGCGAGCGTGCGGCCTTCCGCGAGGCTGGTGGCGCTGGCGATCAGGAAGATGCCGGCGTCGCGCAGCGCCTTCAGCCTTTCAGCATCGGGCAGCCCGAAGTGGAAGCTGACGATCGCCGGCCGGGCCTCCAGCAGCATCGCCAGCATCGCATCGTCCTCGACGAAGCTGCGGTATATCTCGGTCAGCCGGGCCGGCGGCTCGGCGTCATAGCGGGCGAAGAGCGGGCGCAGCGTCTCGATCCACGCCGCTTCCTTGCCGGGGTCGGCGCGGGCGGGGCGATGGCAGAACAGGTTGACGTTGAACGGCCGGTTGGTGCTGCCGCGCACCGCCTCGATCATCGCCCGCGCGCCGGCGGCGTCGGTGGCGCCGACACCGATCGAACCAAGCCCGCCGGCATTGGAGACCGCGGCAGCCATAGCCGGCGTGGAGACGCCCGCCATCGGCGCCTGGATGATCGGCAGGTTCAGACCGAGGCGGGCAGCGAGCGGCGTCATGCTCGAAAATATGCCGCTCGCACCGCAGCGAGTCGAGCGGCGATGCCGAGGCTTTGCTAACCGCTGTTCCGCAGCGCCGTCGCGATCGCGTTGATCGACAGCTGGATGCCTTCGCGCACGCGGGGGTCGTCCTCGCCGGCGCGGTGGCGTTTGAGCAGTTCGATCTGGAGGAGGTTGAGCGGCTCGATATAGGGCAGGCGCAGCCGGATCGACTGGTCAAGCGAGGGGTTCTTCTGCAGCAGCCGGGTCTGGCGCGTTATCGATAGCAGGCAGTCCTGGGTCATCTGCCAGCCGTCACGGATCCGGCCGAAGATCGCCTTGCCCATCGCATGGTCCTCAACCAGCGCGACATAGCGTTCGGCCAGGTCCATGTCCGACTTGGCGAGCACCATCTCCAGATTCGCGAGGGTCGACTGGAAGAACGGCCACGCCTCGAGCATTTCGCGCAGCAGACCGATATCCCTGTGCGCCTTCAGGGCATGCCCCACGCCGTACCAGCCGGGCAGCATCACCCGCGCCTGCGCCCAGCTGAACACCCAGGGTATGGCGCGCAGATCCTCGATCCGGTCGCTCTTGGTGCGGCTGGCGGGACGCGAGCCGATCTTGAGGTCTGCGATCTCCGCGATCGGGGTCATTTGTCGGAAGAAGGTGCGAAAACCTTCGGTCTCATAGACCAGCCCGCGATAAGCCTTGAAGGCTTCACCCGAAATCTCGTCCATCGCAGCGAAGAAGCGGGTGGCGTCAGCCGGCTTTAGCGCGGCTTCCTCCAGGCTGGCCAGCAAGGTCGCCGAGGCCATCGCCTCAAGATTGGCCGCGGCGCTTTCGCGCGTGCCATATTTGGCGGCGATCACCTCGCCCTGTTCGGTGATGCGGATGCGGCCCTGCACCGTGCCGTGCGGCTGCGCCAGGATCGCGGCGAAGCTCGATCCGCCACCACGCCCGACCGCGCCGCCGCGGCCGTGGAACAGCTGGATCGCGGTGCCGGCCTTGGCGAATACCGGCTTCAGCGCACTCGACGCCTCGTGCAGGCTCCACACCGAAGTCAGATAGCCGCCGTCCTTGTTCGAATCCGAATAGCCGACCATCACCTCCTGATGCCCGCGCGCCGCGGTCAACGCGGCGACCTCGGGCAGGTCGAACCACTTCGTCATCACCTCCGGCGCGCGCTGGAGATCGCCGATCGTCTCGAACAGCGGCACCGCCATGATCGCGGCGGTCGGCGGATCGCCGGGAACGTACAGCCCGGCTTCCTTGAGCAGGACATTGACCTCCAGCATGTCGGAGACGCTCTCGGCCTTCGAGATCAGATAGGTGGTGATCGCCTGCGGGCCATAGAGCTTGTGCGCCTCCGCCGCCGCCGCGACGATCTCCAGCTCCGACAGCGTCTCCTCGCTATAGGCGCCGAACGGCGTGCGCAGCAGCCGCTTGGAGGCGAGTTCGCTCCGCATCAGCGCGACCCGCGCCTCCTCATCGAGCGCCATATAGTCGGCCTCGACGCCGGCCACGTTCAGCAGGTCGGCGATCACGCGTTCGTGGACATCGGCATTCTGGCGCATGTCGAGCGTCGCGAGGTGGAAGCCGAAGGTTTCCACCGCACGGATCAGCCGGCCGAGCGCACCGCCGCCCGACAGCGATCCCGCGCCGGTGCGGTTCAACGCATGGGCGATCTCGATCAGGTCGGCGCAGAGCTCCGCCGGCGTGGCATAGGGGCCCTCCTCGGCGCTGGTCGCCGGCAAGCGCGCGGGCAGCCGCCCGGTGAGTTGCTGATAGGTCTTCGACAGCCGCGAGTAGATGCCGGTGATGGCGCGGCGATAAGGCTCGTCGCTGCGCGTCGAGCTCTTGTCGCCGCTGGCCTCGGCGAGTTTTTCGACCTCCCAGGTGACCTCCGCGAGCTCGGTCGAGATCGACAGCTCGGCGCCGAGTTCGTGCAGCTGGCGCAGATAATAGCCGATCACCGTCTCGGCCGCCCGCGATAGGGCGAGGCGCAGCGAGTCCGCGTTGACGAACGGATTGCCGTCGCGATCACCACCGATCCAGCTGCCGGGCCGCAGGAAGCTGGCCGGCCGATGGCCGAGCGCGCGCTGCCAACGCGAATAGAGCGCCGGCAGGGTCGGCAGGAAGATGTCGCGCAGATAGGCGAGCGCGGTCTCGACCTCGTCGGCGACGTAGAGCTTCTCGCGCCGTAGCGGACGGGTCTGCCAGAGCAGCGCGATCTGGCGATAGATCGCCTGGTCGATCAGGTCGCCATCGGCGGTTTCGACCCGACCGATATCCTTGAGCATCATCAGCTCGGCTATCTTGTTGCGATGATCGATCATGCTCTTGCGCCGCACCTCGGTCGGGTGGGCGGTGAGCACCGGCGCGATCAGCGCGGTCTCCAGCATCTCGACGACGCTCGACCGCGAAATACCCTGCCGCTCGAGCCGGTCGAGCGCCGCGGCCACGTCGGCGCCCGGCTCGGCAGCGACGCCCTGGCGGTCCTCGGCCAGGTTGGCGAGCATCGAGAACAGCATGAAACCGCGGACGAACGCGAGCGTATCGTCGAGGCTGAGCGCATCCAGCCCGGAATCGATATCGTCAGCATGGACGATCCCGCGCGCGCGATCGACCGAGGCCGAACGGATATATTCGATCCGCCGAAAAATCTGTTCGCCGCCATAGGCCTTTATGACATCGCCGAGCAGGCGGCCAAGGAAGCGGATATCGGGATTTTGCGTGATGGGCGGCGTGCTGGACATGACCCGAATGCTGCGCCGCAATAAATCAGGCGTCAATGCCATAGTTGGCGTGTTCAGCCGAACAATTCGCCGAGGAAATAGCGCATCGAATGCCAGCTGCGGCGGTCGGCAATCGGGCTGTACATGCCCTCGCGCGCCGGATTGGTGAAGGCGTGGACGGTCTGACCATAGGCATGGACCTGCCAGTCGACGCCGGCCTCGGTCAGCTCCTTCGCCAGACCCAGCACCGTCTCGGGCGGATCGAGCGGGTCGTTCCAGCCGTGGAGCACCAATATCCTCGCCTTGATGGCGCCATTCGCGAAAGGCGGCGGATCATACAGACCATGGAAGCTCACGATGCCGGCGACGTCGGCGCCGCTGCGCGCGAGATCGAGCACGCACTTGCCGCCGAAGCAGAAGCCGATCGCAGCGACGCGGCTCGGATCGCCTTGCGCCCCGACCGCTCGCGCTGCCTGCAGCGCGGCCTGCAACCGGCCCCTGAGCAGCGCCCGATCGGCGTTGAGCGCGTCCATCGCGACGCGCGCCTGATCCGCGTCCGCCGGCCAATGGCCGACGCCATAGAGATCGATCGCCACGGCGACATAGCCGAGCTCCGCCAAGCTGCGTGCCTTGGCTTCCTCGAAGCCGGTTCGGCCCATGAAGGTGCCGGCGACCAGCACGATCGGGCGCCGCACGGGGCTCGCATCATCCCATGCCGCATAGGCTTCGAAGGCGACGCCGCCATGATCGTAGCGGATGGATTTTTCGGCAATCGGCATATCTTGGAGCTCCTCGAGGGACGGCAGATTTGCGTCACCGATATGGCATTGCAAGGGTGACATGCCGGCAGCCGGCCATTAAGAGGCGCGTTTCGCCGCGAAGATAGGGGAATTGATGCCGACGCTCGTCCTGATCCGCCACGGTCAATCGGCCTGGAATCTCGAAAACCGCTTCACCGGATGGTGGGATGTCGACCTGACCGACAAGGGCGTCGCCGAAGCCGCCGCCGCGGGCGAGCTGCTCGCGGCCAAGGGCCTCGATTTCGACATGTGCTATACGAGCTTGCAGACCCGCGCGATCAAGACGCTGAACCTCGCGCTCGAGGCCATGGGCCGGCTCTGGCTGCCGGTCGAGAAGGACTGGCGGCTCAACGAGCGTCATTATGGCGGGCTGACCGGCCTGAACAAGGCCGAGACCGCAGCACGGCATGGTGACGACCAGGTCAAGATCTGGCGGCGCAGCTTCGATACGCCGCCGCCGGTGCTGGAATCCGGCAGCGAGTTCGACCTCGGCAAGGACCGCCGCTATGCCGACATCGCGATCCCTTCGACCGAAAGCCTCAAGGACACGATCGCGCGGGTCATCCCCTATTGGGAGGCCCGGATCGCGCCGGATCTGAAGGCCGGCAAGCGGGTGGTGATCTCCGCGCACGGCAATTCGCTGCGGGCGTTGGTCAAGCATCTGTCGCATATCCCCGACGACGAGATCACCGAGCTCGAGATACCGACCGGCCAGCCGATCGTGTACGAGTTGGCCGACGATCTCAGCGCCCTGGATCGCTATTATCTGTCGGAGCGCTGATATAGCCAAGGGAGCGTCTTCCCGCCGGGGGCCGGGGTCTCGGGAGGCAAGGGCTCGCCATATCCTCACGAGATTCCGGCCTGTGCCGGAATGACGGAAAATACGGCACGAAAGCCAAAGCAGGGATTGGGGGTTCACATGGCCGAAGCACCACTGATCGGTATCATCATGGGCAGCCGCTCCGACTGGGAGACGATGAGCCATGCCGCCGCCACGCTCGAAGCGCTCGGCGTGCCGCATGAAACCAAGGTGGTGTCGGCGCATCGCACGCCCGACCGGCTCTACGACTATGCCAGGTCGGCCGTCGGGCGCGGGCTGCAGGCGATCATCGCCGGCGCGGGTGGCGCGGCGCACCTGCCCGGCATGGCTGCGGCGATGACGCGGCTGCCGGTGCTCGGCGTCCCGGTCGAATCCAAGGCGCTCAAGGGCATGGACAGCCTGTTGTCGATCGTCCAGATGCCCGGCGGCATCCCGGTCGGCACGCTCGCGATCGGCAAGCCAGGCGCGATCAACGCCGCGCTGCTCGCGGCGGCGATGCTGGCCAACCATGATCCCGCGCTCGCCCAGCGGCTGGAGGCGTGGCGCGCGAAGCAGACGGCCGACGTCGCGATAGAGCCGTATGACTGACGCCATGGCGACGATCCCCCCTGGCAAGACGATCGGCATCATCGGCGGCGGCCAGCTCGGCCGGATGCTGAGCATGGCCGCGGCCAATCTCGGCTATCGCAGTGCGATCTACGCGCCCGAGCCGAGCGGGCCGGCGGCCGACGTGTCGTCGCGCTGGGTGCAGGGCGGCTATGACGACATGGACGCGCTGCTCGCCTTCGCCGCGACCGTCGATGTGATCACCTATGAGTTCGAAAATATCCCGGTCGGCCCGCTCGACGGCCTGCGGGTACCGCTCGCACCGCATCCCCGCGCGCTGGCGACGGCGCAGGACCGCGCGACCGAGAAGGCTTTCGTCCAGGCGCTCGGTGGCAGGCCGGCACCCTGGGCGGTGGTTTCCAGCCGCGAGGATCTCGATGCCGCGCTCGCCCAGATCGGCGCTCCGGCGATCCTGAAGACCCGCCGCTTCGGCTATGACGGCAAGGGCCAGGCGCGGCTCAAGACCGCCGCCGACGCGGACGAGGCCTGGGCCTCGATCGGCTGGCAGCCGGCGGTGCTCGAAGGCTTCGTCGCGTTCGAACGTGAATTCTCGCTGCTCGTGGTGCGCGGCGCCGATGGTGCGATCGCGACCTGGGATCCGGTGCTCAACGTCCATGAGGACGGCATCCTCGCCCTGTCGGCCGTGCCGGCGCCGATCGCGCCGGCGACGGTCGAGGCGGCGCGCGCGCTGGCCGAGAAGATCGTGGCGGAACTCGACTATGTCGGGGTGCTCGCGATCGAATATTTCGACACAGCCGCCGGCCCAGTGTTCAACGAAATGGCGCCGCGTGTCCATAACAGCGGCCATTGGACCATCGAGGGCGCAGTCACCTCGCAGTTCGAGAACCACATCCGCGCGATCTGCGGCCTGCCGCTCGGCGCCACGACGCGCGCCGCCGTCCGGGTGGAGATGCGCAACCTGCTCGGCGACCAGGCCGGCGACTGGGACATCATCCTCTCCGACCCCGCGGCCCACCTCCACCTCTACGGCAAGGGCCAGCCACGGCCGGGCCGCAAGATGGGCCATGTGACGAAGCTGTTCTTCGACTGAGGGCGCTCGTCAGCCCCGCCGCACGCCTGACATCTCGGCCCGGCCGAACGCGCCCATGATGATCGTGCCGGTGAGGCGGTCGCCGTCGATCACGGCTTTTCCAACCAGCGTCATCGGCATCGGCTTGCGCGTCGGCATTTTCCAGACGAGCTTGTCGCCCTCGATCCGGCCGTCGACCACCGGCAGCTCGCCGATGTCGGCGACATTGCTGCCGGTGAAGCTGTTGCCGTCGCGGACGATGGTGAAGACCGAGGCCTGTTCGCCGAACGGCGCCTTGGTGATGCAGTCCCAGATTTCAGCTGTCATTTTCCGGCTATGGCCTTTTCGACCGGGATACCCAAGCCCTTAAGCTGCGGCTCGACCTTGGCGGCATCGCCGACCACTACCCAGATCAGCTCGTCCGGCCGGATCGCGGCGCGCGCGGCCTGGTCGAGCTGCGCCGCGGTGAGGGCGCGGTAGCGGGCCGGCAGCTTGGTGTAATAATCGTCGGGACGGCCGAGCGTATCCATCGTCACCAGCGCGCCGAGCAGGTCGCTCGACGTTTCGAACGAGCCGGGCAGCGAGCGGATCTGGTTGTTGATGGTGCGCTCGCGCTCCTCCTCGTTGACGCCCTTGTCGCTCAGGAACGCCTTCATGTCGGCCAGCGCCGCCGCGATCGACGGGCCGGTCTGGTCGGTCTGGACCGGCGCGATCACGTAGAAGGGCATCGTCTCGCGCAGCATCTGCGCCTGGGTGAAGGCGCCGTAAGCCCAGCCCTTGGTTTCGCGCAGGTCCATGTTGAGCCGCGACAGGAAGCTGCCGCCGATCACGTCGTTGGCGGTGACCAGCGCGAGCGGATCGTCGGTGCCCTTGGTCGGCAGCAGCTCGCCCGCCATGATATAGCTCTGCGGGCTTTGCGGCCGGTCGATCAGTACGATCCGCGACGGGCGCGCCATCCTGTCCATCTTGAAGAGCTTGGCGCCCTTGGGTGCGGCGGGCTTGGCCCAGCGGCCGAAGCGTGCCTCGAGCAGCGGTTTGAGTTCGGCCAGCGTGGTGTCGCCGGTCACGAAGATCTTGGCATTGTCGGGCCGCAGCCAGCCATCGTGGAAGGCGAGCAGGTCGGCGCGGGTGACGGCCTTGACGCCCGCCTCGGTGCCGCTGCCCGACAGCGGCACGCCATAGGGGTGGGCGGCGCCGAACAGCAGCGGTGGCAGCGTCCGCCGCGCCACGCCGCGCGGCTGGGCATTCTCGGCGGCGATGCCGGCGAGGATCTGACCGCGCAGCCGCTCGATCTCGGCCGGCGCGAAGGTCGGCCGCTGGACGATGTCGGCCAGCAGGTCGAGCGACGGCGCGAGATTGGCCTTGAGCGCGAACATCGACACGCTGGTGCGGTCCATCGACGCGCTCGAGCTGATCTGCGCGCCGAGCCGTTCCTGCGCCTCGGCGATGCCGATCGAGTCGAGCTTGCCGGCGCCCTCGTCGAGCAGCGCCAGCATCAGCCCCTGGGTGCCGAGCTTGTCCTTGCGATCGGCGGCGTTGCCAGCGTCGAACACCATCGACAGGCGCACCGTCGGCACCGTCGTGCGCTGCGCGAACACCACCTGGATGCCGTTCGACAGGGTGGTCCGCTCGATCGCCGGGAAGGTCAGGTCGTTGATCGCTTCGACGGGCGGCGGCGACGAGCGGTCGACCGCGGCCAGCGGCTGGTGCGTCATCGAGATCGCCGGCGCGGCGGCCCCGCCCTCATATTTCGGATCGCGAAAATAACGCGGGCTCATGCCGCCGGAATCGCCGATCGCGCTGCCGCCGGCGGCGGCCAGATCGGACGGGGTCCGCTCGCCGGGCTCGACCACCAGCCGATAGGCCGGCCGTCCCAGCCATTTCTGCACGGCCGCCTGCACGCTCGCCGGGGTGACGGCCGCCGTGGCCAGCAGGTCCTTCTTGTACTTCTCGGGATCGTCCGAATAGACCTCGCCCTCGGCCAGCGTCACCGCCTTGCCGTTGAAGCCGCCGACCGTCTCGAGCCCGGCGATCTCTCCCGCCGCCTGCTTGGTCGCGGCGCGGGTCACCTCGTCGGCACTCGGCCCGGTCCTGATGAAATCGGCGATCAGGTCGTCGAGCTGCTTCGCCACCAGCTTCGGGTCGGTGCCGGGCTTCACGTCGGCGGTGACCTCGACCATCGAGATCTTCTCGAACGGCTGGACGCCGGCGGCGACCGACACCGCGGTCTTCGCCTTGCGCACCAGCGCATTGTCGAGCCGCGACGAGGCCAGGCCGCCCAAGATGTCCATGCCGATGTCGAGCGGGATCAGGTCGGGATCGTTGACGCCCGGCACCACCCAGTTGCGATAGATGCGCGTGGTTGCGACGCGATCCTTCATGACCTGGTCGACCGGCGCCTTGAGCGTCGGCACGGTCACGTCGGGCCGCGGCGTTTCCGGCCCGCGCGGGATATCGCCGAACCACTTGGCCACCTTGGCCTTCGCCGTCGCGGCATCGATGTCGCCGGCCAGCACCAGCACGGCGTTGTTGGGGCCATAATGGGCGCGGAACCAGTTCTTGACGTCCTCCAGGCTGGCCGCGTCGAGGTCGGCCATCGAGCCGATCGTCGAGTGATGATAGGGATGACCCGCCGGAAACAGCGCGGCGAGCTGGGCATATTCGACCAGGCCATAGGGTTCGTTGTCGCCCTGGCGCTTCTCGTTCTGGACGACGCCGCGCTGGTTATCGAGCTTCGCCTTGTCGATCGCGCCGAGCAGGTGGCCCATGCGATCGGATTCGAGGAACAGCGTCATGTCGAGCGCGCCGGTCGGCACCGTCTCGAAATAATTGGTGCGGTCGAACCAGGTGGTGCCGTTGAGGTCGGTCGCGCCGATCGATTCGAGCGGCTTGAAGAAATCGTCGTTGGCGTTCTCCGACCCGTTGAACATCAGATGTTCGAACAGATGCGCGAAGCCGGTCTTGCCCTGGGGCTCGTCCTTCGAGCCGATATGATACCATATCGACACCGCGACGACCGGCGCCTTGCGGTCGGTATGGACGATCACGCGCAGGCCGTTAGGAAGGGTGAAGCTGTCATAGGGAATGTCGACCGCCTTCACCAGCGTCGCCACCGAAGCAGGAGCGGCGGCGATGACGGGGGCGGTGAGGCTGGTCGCCAGCATCAGTGCGGTGAACGAACGGAACAGGGGACGACGCATCGGGGGAAGCTTTCCGCAAGGGGAGGATGGGAGTCAGTCTAGCCGCTGGGGCGCAAGGTGCAATATCCGGCTAATACGCTCTCGATTCGATCAACCCATACCCTTGTGTTGCACAAAAGCCACACCATATCGGCGACGGTAGGAAACAGGGATCAGGCATGAACCTCGAAAAATTCACCGACCGCGCCAAGGGATTTCTCCAGTCGGCGCAGACCGTCGCGATCCGGATGAGCCATCAGCGGATCGCCCCCGAACATCTTCTGAAGGCGCTGCTCGAGGACGAGCAGGGCATGGCGAGCGGGCTGATCAAGGCCGCTGGCGGCGATGCCGGCGTCGCCCTGCGCGCCACCGATGCCGCGCTCGCCAAAATCCCTGCCGTCTCCGGCGGCGGCGCGCAGCAGACGCCGGGAATCGACAACGACCTCGCCCGCCTGCTCGACCAGGCGGAGCAGATCGCGCAGAAATCGGGCGACAGCTATGTCACCGTCGAGCGGATGCTGCTCGCGCTGACCTTGGCCACGACAACGCCGGCCGGCAAGGCGCTGGCCGAGGCGGGGGTGCGCGGCGAGGCGCTCAACGCCGCGATCAACGAACTGCGCGGCGGCCGCTCCGCCGACACCGCCAGCGCCGAGGATCGCTATGACGCGCTCAAGAAATTCGCCCGCGACCTCACCGCGGCGGCGCGCGAGGGCAAGCTCGATCCGGTGATCGGCCGCGACGAGGAGATCCGCCGCACCATCCAGGTGCTGGCGCGGCGCACCAAGAACAATCCGGTGCTGATCGGCGAGCCCGGCGTCGGCAAGACCGCGATCGCCGAGGGGCTGGCGCTGCGCATCGCCAATGGCGACGTGCCCGACGGCCTCAAGGACCGCAAGGTGATGGCGCTCGACATGGGCAGCCTGATCGCCGGCGCCAAATATCGCGGCGAGTTCGAGGAGCGGCTGAAAGGCGTGCTCGACGAGGTGAAGGGCGCCGAGGGCCAGATCATCCTGTTCATCGACGAGATGCACACGCTGATCGGCGCGGGCAAGTCCGAGGGCGCGATGGACGCCGGCAACCTGCTCAAGCCGGCGCTGGCGCGCGGCGAGCTGCACTGCATCGGCGCCACCACGCTCGACGAATATCGCAAATATGTCGAGAAGGACGCCGCCCTGCAGCGGCGCTTCCAGCCCGTGTTCGTCGGCGAACCGACGGTCGAGGACACGATCTCGATCCTGCGCGGCCTCAAGGAGAAATATGAGCTGCACCACGGCGTGCGGATCACCGACGGCGCGATCGTCGCGGCGGCGACGCTCAGCCACCGCTATATCAGCGACCGCTTCCTGCCCGACAAGGCGATCGACCTGATGGACGAAGCCGCCTCGCGGCTGCGCATGGAGGTCGAGTCGAAGCCCGAGGAGATCGAGAATCTCGACCGCCGCATCATCCAGCTCAAGATCGAGCGCGAGGCCCTGAAACGCGAGACCGATGCCGCGTCGAAGGACCGGCTCGACGCGCTCGAGGCCGACCTCGTCGAGCTCGAGGAACAGTCGGCCGAGCTGACCACGCGCTGGCAGGGCGAGAAGGACAAGATCAACGCCGAGGCCAAGCTCAAGGAGCAGCTCGATGCCGCGCGGATGGAACTCGACCAGGCGCAGCGGCGCGGCGATCTCACCCGTGCGGGCGAGCTCAGCTATGGCGTGATCCCCAAGCTCGAAAGGGAACTCGCCGAGGCGGAGGGCGCCACCGCGGGCGCGATGCTGCGCGAGGAGGTGACCGGCGAGGACATCGCCGGCGTGGTCAGCCGCTGGACCGGCATTCCGGTCGACAAGATGCTCGAGGGCGAGCGCGAGAAGCTGCTGGCGATGGAGGCCGAGCTCGGCAAGCGCGTGATCGGCCAGAAGGATGCGGTCGAGGCGGTGGCCCGCGCGGTGCGCCGCTCGCGCGCCGGCCTGCAGGATCCGAACCGGCCGCTCGGCAGCTTCCTGTTCCTCGGGCCGACCGGCGTCGGCAAGACCGAGCTGACCAAGGCGCTCGCCGGCTTCCTGTTCGACGACTCGTCGGCGATGGTCCGCATCGACATGTCGGAGTTCATGGAGAAGCACAGCGTCGCCCGGCTGATCGGCGCCCCTCCCGGCTATGTCGGCTATGAAGAGGGCGGCGTGCTGACCGAGGCGGTGCGGCGGCGGCCCTATCAGGTGGTGCTGTTCGACGAGGTCGAGAAGGCGCATGGCGACGTGTTCAACGTGCTGCTGCAGGTGCTCGACGACGGCCGGCTGACCGACGGCCAGGGCCGCACCGTCGACTTCTCCAACACGCTGATCATCCTGACCTCGAACCTCGGCAGCCAATATCTGTCCAACCTGGCCGACGGGCAGGATGTCGACAGCGTCGAGGACCAGGTGATGGACGTGGTGCGCGCCCATTTCCGGCCGGAGTTCCTCAACCGGCTCGACGAGATCATCCTGTTCCACCGGCTCGCCGCCGAGCATATGGGACCGATCGTCGACATCCAGGTCGGCCGGGTCGGGCAGCTTCTCAAGGATCGCAAGATCCGGCTCGAACTGTCCGACGGCGCCCGCATCTGGCTGGGCCGGGTCGGCTATGATCCGGTCTATGGCGCGAGACCCTTGAAGAGGGCCGTGCAGCGCTACCTGCAGGACCCGCTCGCCGACGCGATCCTCCGCGGCGACGTGCCCGACGGCTCGACGCTGCGGATCGACGAGGGCGACGGCAAGCTGGAGCTGAGCGCGAGCTGAGGCTGTCAGGGAGCGAGTTTGCCCAAACGGAACCGCTCATCCTGAGTAGCCATTGAGCTTGTCGAAATGGCGTATCGAAGGACGGTCCTTCGATACGGTCTTCGCCAAGCTCAGCCCTCACTCAGGATGAGCGCATCAAGCTGATCGCAGAGTGCTCTAATAGCCCAGATCCGGCTTCGGCCCCGACTGCATCGGGTCGCCGATCATATAGTGAACCGCGGCCAGCCCCAGGATCATGAAGATCGCGATGATGATCGCGGTCTTGACGATCTCCTTCTTCTTCTCCGGATCCATGTCGCTCCCGATCGCCCTGCCCCACCCGGACGTGAGGCCGCAGGATCGCAGGCCGCGTCGCGGAAATCCAGCTTTTCCGCGCGCAGCGTCGAGGCGCCGGCCACGCGGGGTTGAGATATGCCGGCCCACCCACCAGATTGGGGACGGGGCAGCGACTCGCGCCTTGCGCACCGCGAACAAATCTGGAACAAAATACCGATGCTGACTCACATGCCGAAGCGGGCGCCTGCGCGATGCTGACCCACATAAGCGTGCGCGGTGCGCGCGAACATAATCTCAAGGGCGTCGACGTCGATCTGCCCCGCGACAAGCTGATCGTGATCACCGGCCTGTCCGGCTCCGGCAAGTCGAGCCTCGCCTTCGACACCATCTATGCCGAGGGCCAGCGCCGCTATGTCGAGAGCCTCTCGGCCTATGCCCGCCAGTTCCTCGAGCTGATGCAGAAGCCCGACGTCGATCATATCGAGGGCCTCAGCCCCGCCATCTCGATCGAGCAGAAGACCACCAGCCGCAACCCGCGCTCGACGGTCGCGACCGTCACCGAGATCTACGACTATATGCGCCTGCTGTGGGCGCGCGTCGGCGTCCCCTATTCGCCGGCCACCGGCCTGCCGATCGCCGCGCAGACGGTCAGCCAGATGGTCGACCGGCTGATGCAGCTGCGCGAGGGCACCCGCTTCCTGCTGCTCGCGCCGGTGGTGCGCGGCCGCAAGGGCGAATATCGCAAGGAGCTCGCCGAATGGCAGCGCAGCGGCTTCAGCCGGGTGCGCATCGACGGCGTCAGCTTCGACATCGAGGACGCCCCCGCCCTCGACAAGAAATACAAGCACGACATCGAGGTGGTGGTCGACCGCCTGGTGATCCGCGAAGGCATCGAGACCCGCCTCGCGCAGAGCCTGGAGACCGCGCTGCGGCTGGCCGACGGGCTGGCCTATGCCGATCTGGTGGACGGGACGGTGGCCGAGGCGACCCAGTCCTCCGCGCTGCGCGAAATACCGGCGAGCTTCCAATATGCCGACTCTCTCCCTCTCCCCGAGGGGGAGAGGACTAAAGGCGGCATGAAGAACGCCGGCATCCCCGCCAACCGCATCACCTTCTCCGAGAAATTCGCCTGCCCGGTCTCGGGCTTCACCATCGCCGAGATCGAGCCGCGGCTGTTCTCGTTCAACGCGCCGCAGGGCGCCTGCCCGGCCTGCGACGGCCTCGGCGAGAAGCTCTATTTCGATCCGCAGCTGGTCGTCCCCAACGAGGCGCTGTCGATCAAGCAGGGCGCGGTGGTGCCCTGGGCCAAGTCCAACCCGCCCAGCCCCTATTATATGCAGGTGCTGAGCTCGGTCGCCCGCGCCTACAAGTTCGACCTCGCGACACCGTGGCACGACCTGCCCGAGGAGATCCGCGACGTCATCCTCCACGGCACCAGGGGCAAGGTGATCACCCTCACCTTCATCGACGGCCGCAAGAGCTATGACGTGCAGAAGCCGTTCGAGGGGGTGATCCACAATCTCGAACGCCGCATGCTCTCGACCGAGAGCGCCTGGATGCGCGAGGAGCTGAGCAAATATCAATCGGCCGCGCATTGCGAGGTCTGCGGCGGCGCCCGGCTCAAGCCCGAGGCGCTGGCGGTGAAGATCGCCGGCGAGGACATCAGCATGTCCACCCGCCGCGCGGTCGGCCCCGCGCTGCAATTCTTCCGCGACATGCCGCGGCATCTCAACCCGCAGCAGAATGCGATCGCCGAACGCATCCTCAAGGAGATCGTCGAGCGGCTCGGCTTCCTCGACAATGTCGGGCTCGACTATCTCAACCTCGATCGCACCAGCGGCACGCTGTCGGGCGGCGAGAGCCAGCGCATCCGCCTCGCCAGCCAGATCGGCTCGGGCCTGTCGGGCGTCCTCTACGTGCTCGACGAGCCGTCGATCGGCCTGCACCAGCGCGACAATGACCGGCTGCTCGTCACCCTCCGCCGGCTGCGCGATCTCGGCAACACCGTGATCGTCGTCGAGCATGACGAGGACGCGATCCGCACCGCCGACTATATCCTCGATATGGGCCCCGGCGCCGGCGTCCATGGCGGCGAGGTCGTCGCGCAGGGGTCGCTCGACGACATCCTCGCCCATGAGGGCAGCCTCACCGGCGACTATCTGTCGGGCCGGCGGATGGTCGACGTCCCGAAGAAGCGCCGCAAGGGCAATGGCAGGAAGGTCACCGTCCACGGCGCCCGCGCCAACAATCTGAAGAACGTCACCGCCTCGATCCCGCTGGGGACGTTCACCTGCATCACCGGCGTCTCCGGATCGGGCAAGTCGAGCTTCACCGTCGACACGCTCTACGCCGCCGCCGCCCGCTCCTTGAACGGCGCGCGGGTGATCGCCGGCGCGCACGACAAGGTCACCGGCTTCGAATATTGCGACAAGGTGATCGACATCGACCAGTCGCCGATCGGCCGCACCCCGCGCTCGAACCCGGCGACCTATACCGGCGCCTTCACCAACATCCGCGACTGGTTCGCCGGCCTCCCCGAAAGCCAGGCGCGCGGCTACAAGCCGGGCCGCTTCAGCTTCAACGTCAAGGGCGGCCGCTGCGAGGCCTGCACCGGCGACGGCCTGCTCAAGATCGAGATGCACTTCCTGCCCGACGTCTATGTCACCTGCGACGTCTGCCACGGCAAGCGCTACAACCGCGAAACCCTCGAAGTGAAGTTCAAGGACAAGAGCATCGCCGACGTCCTCGACATGACCGTCGAGGACGCGGTCGAGTTCTTCAAGGCCGTCCCGCCGATCCGAGACAAGATGGCGATGCTGGCGGAGGTCGGCCTCGGCTATGTCAAGGTCGGCCAGCAGGCGACCACCCTCTCAGGCGGCGAGGCCCAGCGGGTCAAGCTCGCCAAGGAACTCTCACGAAGGGCGACCGGCAACACCCTCTACATCCTCGACGAACCGACCACCGGGCTGCATTTCGAGGATGTCCGCAAGCTGCTCGAAGTGCTCCACGCGCTGGTCGAGCAGGGCAATACCGTGGTGGTGATCGAGCATAATCTCGAGGTGATCAAGACCGCCGACTGGGTGATCGACCTGGGGCCGGAGGGCGGCGTGCGGGGCGGAGAAATAGTAGCGGAGGGCACTCCCGAGCAGGTCGCCAAGGAGCCGCGCTCTTACACCGGCCAGTACCTTAAACCGTTACTGACGCCGGGTGCCCGGAGCGTCCAGGCCGCTGAATAGCGGCCTGTCGTCCTGAGATTGTGGCGGAGGCTGAGCAGGAACGGCATGCCGGGGGCATGCCGCAGCCCGCACAAGCCGGAGCAGGTGGCGAGGGAACGCGGTCTTATACGGGGCAGTATCTCAAGCCGCTGCTGAAGCCCGGGGCCGGACCGCACAAGCAGCCGAGTAGCGGTCTCTATGCTGCCGCCATACGGTCTCGTTCCATGTCCATCATTATGACTGAATGTATGAGTTCTTCCTTTTCAGGCTCCGCTTTCGCGATCCGCGAGTCCGAGACCTCGCTCTCCAAGGCTTTGAGAAATTTTTGTATCGTATCGCGAAGCGGCTCCGCAATCTTGCTACCCTGCCCTTCTAATAGACCTAGCCTACCTAGCAAGTCCTTAATCGCTGCGGTTCCCACCGTCGATCCTGCAAGTGCCTGGTCGATGAGATCTGCAGCCTCGAAATCGGAAATCTCAGTATCAACCTTACCCCGTTCTTGTGCGATTCTCTTTCTGCCCTCTCTCCATAAATGCAGATCATTTAACGCCTTACCCGAAGCAAGCTCGATCAGACGGTCTCGCCCGATCGAAGAGTAAAGTAGTGGTACCAGCTTACGAAGCTTAGGATTGACATCCTCGATTGATGATCTTGCTAATTTAGCAAATTCTTCACGTGCTTTGCGCTTTCTTTTATCGACTACCGAAGATATCCCGACAAATAATAAAATTATGCTTGCTATACATGCTATGGCAATGAAAGGGTATGTTATCGTCCTAAGGAACTGCGTAAGCGGTCCTCCCGACCATGTCGATAAAATCGTTCCCTGACCCGATCCGGAGGGAGGAGTTAGGCTCGTTACTATGGAACGAAGACCCTCAACCTTTCCTAGACCGCGGAAACGAACAGATTCATTTACCGGCTTAACTATCAATAGATCGAACTGTATGTAATCATCTGGATCTATAATCAAACCGTAAGGGAGCACAAATGATTGTCCTATCCTGCGGGGTATCGCCAACCTACGAAGATGGGATGAAGTAGACGTTACCTGGTTCAATCTGACAATATTTCCGCCGTAAACCGAGAATCCGAGGGGATCGGACGCCGTTGTATTACGAGAATTTACACTGATTTCGCCATCGTTACGCAATCTAATGCGAGCGGCAACAAGATCTTGTGAAGTTGACGTTAAATCCTGCCTGTTAAGCGTTACCGATAATCCACGAACAGGTTGACGAACTGCAAATACCGGGATTTGGCTGACCACTTCCAGTGTAATGGACATCCGCTTCCCGAATATGTTTTCTGATATAGGAGGTAAACCGAGGAAGAAGCCAACAAGGCCCAACATGACGCCGAGTGCCGAGGCGGTTTGAAACCATCGATTAGCAAGGATCCGGCCCAGACTCCCCTCCTCTTTTGTTTCGCTCATCTAAGTAACCCCGCTTACCTATTCTGTTCACCTATATCCGGGCGCCGGTGACAGGTTCGACGGTCCCCAACTGCCTGTCGCCTTGGCCTTGATCGCGCCTCTCATGGATCAGGCCGCACGGCCTTTGTAAAGCCTAGGGGGATTTTCGGGGAAACAATACTATTTAGTCCGGTAATTTCAGGGACGCGGTTCCGGGGACACAATACTAATTAGCCCCGTAATGCCAACGAAGCCAGGAGTTCCGGGAACATGATATGAAATGCCGTTCTGGCCGGCTCCGCAAGCCGATCAGCGAGCTAAAGGCCCCGCCTCCCCTATTTCGTCCATTATGACCCAAACTCGGCTCGGCACTCGTTTCGTTACCGGGCTAATCTGAAGGCTTCCAGATCGGGGGGGCTTCACATGGAACTCGCAACGAAATTGATGGCGCTCGAAAAGCGCACCACCGAACACCGCGAACTTCTGCTGACCGAAGAGGCAGCGAAGACGGCCCTCGTCATGCCCTTCCTTCAGGCGCTCGGATATGACGTTTTCAATCCCAGCGAGGTGATCCCGGAATACACCGCCGACGTGGGGATCAAGAAGGGCGAGAAGGTCGACTACGCAATCTGTTCGGGCGGTACGCTGAACATCCTCATCGAGTGCAAGCCGTCGACCGTCGAACTCGACCTGAAACACGCTTCGCAGCTGTTTCGTTATTTCGCGGTTACCGATGCGCGCGTCGCAATCCTGACGAACGGCGTGGTCTATCAGTTCTATTCGGACACCGAGCAGCCCAACAAGATGGACGAGAAGCCGTTTTACGTTTTCACTATGGACGCGATCAAACGCACGGATCCCGCCATCTTGGAACGCTTTTCCAAACATGGCTTCAATATCGATCATATCGTCGAAGCTGCGGGGCGGTTGAAGCTTCAATCCCAGGTGCGGATCGAGCTTGAGAAGGAGTTCTCCAACCCCTCGGACGAATTCGTCCGGCTGATGTTGAACAGGGTGCATTCGGGCCGGGCGTCGGCGGCCATCAAGGAGCAATTTCAGGGATTGTTGACGCACTCGATTTCGGAACTCGTCAGAGACCGCGTGAACGACCGGCTCAATTCGGCGCTGAATGTCGCCAACCCCGGCGGAAACGTGATCGAAGAAAATGTGTCAGATGATATGTCCGACGGAGGCGGCGTTATTACCACCGACGACGAGGTTTCCGGCTTCCGGATCGTGCAGGCGATTGCGTCCCGGTACGTCGATCCGAGCAGGGTTATCATCCGGGATTCGAAGTCCTATTGCGCCATCCTTCTCGACGACAACAACCGCAAGACGCTCGCGCGCCTGCACTTCAACAGCCCGACCACGCGCTATGTCGGCACCTTTACCGACAAGGCCGAGACGCGCCACCCCATCAACGCGTTGACCGATATCTACAAAATCGAGAAGTTGATCCTCGAGCGCATCGAGGAACTGGAAGGCAAGAGGGTCGCTGCATAGCCACGATCGGCACTGCGGCGCCAACAGTTCCGGGGACACGATACTAATTAAGCCCCGTCGCCGGTCGGATGGGGCCTATCAGTCGAACCTGTAGTGCAGCCGGGCGCCGCCGCCGCCCAGCGATTGCGCCGAGAGCAGCGTCGGCGACGCGGTGAAGCCGGTGGGCGGGAACAGCGGAAAGCCTCCGCCGATGATCGATGAGATGAGGTAGATTTCCAGCTCGTCCAGGGCGCCGCGCTCGATGAACGCCATCTGCAGCTTGCCGCCGCCCATCATCCACACATCGCCATCATCGAGCGCCCGCAGTTCGGCGATCAGCGCCGCGACGTCCGGGCGGGTTTCCAGCGGCCCCCTGGGATCGGCGATCGGGCGCGAGGTGACGACGATGACGCGCTGTTCGCCATAGGCCCACGGGCTCTCCTGGCGGGCGAGCCAGTCATAGGTGGTGCGGCCCATGACCACGGTGCCGATGCGCTTGATGAAGAGCTCATAGTGGTGCTCGCCCAGCACCATGTCTCCGCGGGTGAACAGCCACTGCAGCGATTCATCGGGGGCCGCGATAAAGCCATCCAGGCTCGAGGCGACATATCCTAATATCCTGGCCAATCGATCCTCCTCGCTACAGTGCCGGGACGGTACTGGAAGGATATCCTTCGAGACGTCCCTTCGCCATGCCCCGCGCGCGGCTGTCCAACATCGAATGCCCCGCACCCATAACCATGCTACGCCGCGCGACATGCTCAACACTAACCGCCTCGCCGGCACCGTCGCCATCGACGGCGTCCACTATGAATGGGAACTCCGGCGCGAGCCGCAGTGGAGCGAGTCCGAAGGCTGGCAGGGCATGACCGTCGCGCTGCTGCAGAAGGATATGCAGCGCGGCGCCCTCATCGAATTTCCTCCGCCCAAGCGCCTGCTGAAAGGCCTGCAGCGGGGGCGGCTCCAGATCAACGATGCCATCGTCGCGCGCGGCGTCCGCGCTGCCCTGCTCGCCGGGTGGGAACCGGAATCGCGCGGCAAGCCGATGTGGTTCATGGTCGACGCGGACGGCAACTAAAGGGGCGGCTCCCACAGAGTTCCCGGCGGATGGCGCATCGCCCGACAGGCTGAACCGAACCACCCCGCCCCCATGGCGTCATCCCGGACTTGATCCGGGATCTCGCTTCTTTTCCCTCGCCGCCCAGAAAAGTGGGATCCCGGATCAAGTCCGGGATGACGGGATTCGGAATTGCGCCCGCCCGCTAACCTGGCCACGAGTTCCGAGATCACGACACTAAACACCGCCCCAACCGCATCCATTTCCGACCCTTATCCCCGCCCCCCGCTTGACGCCTCGCCCGGCCATCCCGCACGTGGTGGGGAGTCTCGGAGAATGGCGATATGGTCACGGTAACGGCCTCCGGCGGCAGCGCGCTGCGGATGGATTTCGACTTCGATCGCCTGACCGACAGCGACGCGGACATCGTCACGCTGAAGAGCAACTCCCTGGTCATCCGGGTCGACGATCTGCGGTACAGCTTCGCCGGCGCCAATGTCCGCTATAACCGCTATGACGAACCGGTCTCGGGCACGATCACCGGCCTCGAAATCGCCCGCAACGGAAGCCTCGTCTTCCAAGCCAGCGGGTTCAGCGTCAGTGCGCCGGCCTTCTATCTGGCGACCTATGCGCCGAACGATCCCTTCGCGCTGATCTTCGCGGGCAACGACAGCTTCACCGGCAGCGTGCTCGACGACAGCATCTATGACCTGCACGGCCACAATATCCTGGTCGGCGACGGCGGCCGCGATCTGCTGCGCGCGGGCGACGGCAATGACCATCTCTATGGCGGCACCGCCAATGGCGGCCCCGACGATGCCGACACCCTCTATGGCGGCGCCGGGTCGGACTATCTCCAGGGCAATGCTGGCGCGGACGAGCTTCACGGCGAAGCGGGGTCGGACCGGATCAACGGCGGCGCGGATAACGACCAGCTTCATGGCGAGGACGGCAATGACACGCTCAACGGCAATCGCGGCAACGATGACGTCCGCGGCGATGCCGGCAATGATTTTCTGCGTGGGGGGCAGGGCAATGACACGCTGACCGGCGGCGAGGGCGACGACGTGCTGATCGGCGACCGCGGGATCGATCGGCTATTCGGCGGCGCTGGCGATGATATCTTCGTGTTCGGACAGGAGACCAGCCTGATCGGCACCATAGACAGTGCCGAGGATTTCCAGCCTGGCCAGGATCACATCTCCATAGGCTTCCTGCCGAGCGCGATCCTCACGGGCGCCAGCGATCCCTATGCCAGCGCCACCGGTAGCTATGTCGCGAGCGCCCAGGCCGTGGCGCAGCGCCTGTTCGACGAACATGCCGGCGATCGGGAGGTGGCGATCATCACCGTCATCCAGCAGAGGATCATGCTGTGGGACGCGGACGGCAACGGATCGGTCGATTCCGCGGTCGAGCTGCGGACCCTCGCCGGGACGCCGGATTATGGGCTGGGGGACTTCATCTGAGGTGACCCCCGCCGGGCACCATCCTCATGTCATCGGCTTCGATGATCGCGTCCCCGTGCTGCCACGGCGTGCCGCTTCGCATCGGTGGGTCAATCAGCGGTCGTGGGGTCTATCGTCACCCTGACCTGCGCAATGCTGTTCGCCGGCAATCCAGCCTTGGTCGCGTGCTGCCGGATCAATTCTTCGCTGGGCGCCCGGTAGATGCAGTAGATCTTGTCATCGGTGACATAGCTGTGAACCCACTGTATTTCGGGGCCGAGCTCCCGCAGCACGCTGCAGGATCCTTGCGAGGCGCCCTTGAGGTCATCCTTGGTGAGCCGCCCCGCCCCCGGCATGTCCCGCTCGATCACGAACTGTGGCATATTGATACTCCTTCGCTTCCAGGCGGAGCGTGGACCTCCGCTCATCCAGGTTCGATCAGGGCCGCCGGGCCGCTTGCTGGTCCGCCGGATGAACGCTGCCATCATCGCCGCGGCGCCACGGGACGGGACGGCCAATCGCGGGCGCCGCAGACCGCGGCCTGACGGGAACCGTTCAACACCGACATCACCTCGTCCCTGTCTGGCTGGCGCGCGACGGCCTCGGCCGCGCTGATCTTCCTGTCCTCCATCCTACGACCGTGCAGCAATGGCCAAAGACTTTTCCGAATTACCCCGAATCGAATGGCGCCACCCAATCCGGCGATTCCAACGATTTCGGGACGCGATACTCGGTTCGGGTGACGCGCGTTACGGTGACGGCTTCATCTGAACGCGCTCCCCTCCGCGCCATCGTCGTCCCGGACCCGATCCGGGATCTCGCTGTCTTTCGCCGACGGCCCGCCAGTCGCAGGGACGAGAAAGGAGATCCCGGATCAAGTCCGGGATGACGGGGATATGCTCGGACGATCCCTCCGTTCACGTCAACCCCGCGCACAATGCTCCGGCAACCGCCATAGAATGTTCGCCATATGGTCTTGACGCGTAGGATCTGGTTCGCTGGGATAGCCCGTTGCGCAGACTGTATATCCGCGCTGCGGCGGCTCCTTCTCATGACCAGGATATTTCACGAGACCCTTTTGCGGTGCGGGCGGGGGCTTCCCATCCGCCATCGGCGCGGCGCCCGCCGATCGCCCCGCAGGCCCCATCGCGCGAGAAAAGATAAAAAACGCACACTCAACCCCATGCACCCGGAGTTGTTAAGAATCGTTCGCATCTAGAGCAGCGAGCGGATAATCTGACCCGCTCATCCTGAGGAGCCATTGAGCCAAGTCGAAATGGCGTTTCGAAGGATCCTTCGAGACAGGCCTTCGCCAGGCTCAGTCCCTCCTCAAGATGAGCGGAGTCGGGTGCGTCAGAGTAAAGCTCGATGCCCTGGCACAACGTTCCAGGGCCGCGACCTCCCCCTGAAGAACACCGGAGCCAACACCCGCTTGCCCTCCGCGCCGGGCGTCGCCACTTTCTCTCCATGTGCAATGAAGCCGCCCGCCGCATCGAACTCGGCATGCTCCGCAACGACTTCAACGAGCTGAAGATAAAGCTGCGCTTTCCCGAGGGCTTCCCCAACATGCAGCCGCTCGACAGCTTCCGGATCACCGATCCCACCGTCATCGTCCGCGCCGTCGCCGATGCGCCGTCCGACGCCGAACTCATCACCCGCCGCTGGAGCTGGCCGGGGCCGGGCGGCAAGCCGGTCTATAATTATCGCGGCGAGGGGCGCGAGTTCCGCAACAGCGCCAAGCAGGGCCGCTGCCTGATCCCGGTCGACGGCTTCTACGAGTTCACTGCGCCCGCCGATCCGGCGAAGAAGCGCAAGGACAAATGGCTGTTCCGCTGGCAGGGCGAGGACTGGTTCGCGATCGCCGGGCTATGGAAGGCCGACGAGACGGTCGGCGAGGCCTTCACCATGCTGACCTGCGAACCCGGCCCCGATATCGCGCCCTATCACAGCCGCCAGGTCGCCCTGCTCGATCGCCGCGACTGGGCGGGATGGCTCGACGGATCGGTCCCGGCGCGCGAGCTGATCGGCCCGGTGCCGGCGGGAACGCTGAGCGTCGAGCGGGTCGGTTAGATGTGTCTGATCGCGCGCGATGTCTGCGCTGCCTGGTCATCCTGAACTTGTTTCAGGATCCACCGTTCCGCTCGGAAACGGCGCGGTGTGGCGAAGTGGATCCTGAAACAAGTTCAGGATGACGTCCAAGCATGTGGACGAGGGGTATTTTTCGGAGAGCGTGCTTGTCCCGCGGTCGATCCGCTTTGGCGAGAAAGACCGCGCGGTCCGCTCAGTTCCCCTGGCGCCGCGCCAGGAAGGCCAGCCGCTCGAACAGCATGATGTCCTGCTCGTTCTTGAGCAGCGCGCCGTGCAGCGGCGGGATCGCCTTTTTCGGGTCGCGCGACTGGAGCACCTCGAGCGGCATGTCCTCGGCGAGCAGCAGCTTGAGCCAGTCGAGCAGCTCGCTGGTCGACGGCTTCTTCTTGAGGCCGGGGACGTCGCGGATCTCGTAGAAGATGTCCATCGCCTTGCTGACCAGCATCTTCTGGATGCCGGGGAAATGGACGTCGACGATCGCCTGCATCGTCTCGCGCTCGGGGAATTTGATATAGTGGAAGAAGCAGCGGCGCAGGAAGGCGTCGGGCAGCTCCTTCTCGTTGTTGCTGGTGATGACGACGATCGGCCGCTCCTTCGCCGCGATCGTCTCGCCGGTCTCGTAGACGTCGAACGACATGCGATCGAGCTCCTGGAGGAGGTCGTTCGGGAACTCGATGTCGGCCTTGTCGATCTCGTCGATCAGCAGCACCGGCAGCTCGGGCGCGGTGAAGGCGTCCCACAGCTTGCCGCGCTTGATGTAGTTCCCGATGTCGTGGACCCGCTCGTCGCCGAGCTGGCCGTCGCGCAGCCGGGCGACCGCGTCATATTCGTAGAGGCCCTGGTGCGCCTTGGTGGTCGACTTGATGTGCCACTGGATCAGCGGCGCGCCGGCGGCGGCGGCGATCTCGTGCGCGAGCACCGTCTTGCCGGTGCCGGGCTCGCCCTTCACCAACAGCGGCCGCCGCAGGGTGACCGCCGCATTGACCGCGACCTTGAGGTCGGCGGTGGCGATATAGTTGCTGGTCCCGTCGAAGCGCACGCCGCTGTCTCCCGCTACACGTCGGGTCGGGCGATAGGATGCGGCGGCGCGGCGGGCAAGCCCGCACGCGCACATCTTCCCTTTCGACGAGACCGGGCGATCAGCCCGTCACATCGCCAGGCGCGCTGCCGCCCTTGCCTCGAGCAGGTCCCACAGCCCGCGCTGCTGGAGCAGCAGCTGCTGCGCGCCGAACAGCATCGCGCGCTCTACCGCGGGCGAGCCGGCTTCGTCGAAGATCGCCAGGGTCTGCCGCGCCGAGGGCAGCGCCGGGGGCGTCAGGGTGACGCCGAAGCGCTGGGCGGCGGCGTCGATCACGCCGCGCGCGGCGCGCCAGTCGAGCACCAGCGCCATCGCCGCGCCCAGCGCGCAACCGTTGCGATCGGAGCGGCCGAGCATTTCGATGGCGTGGCGCTGTCCGGCGACCGCGGCCTCGCACTCGGCCTGGCCCGGGGTGCTCGGGGTCGGCCCGGCCGCGACGACGGTGCGCATCAGATAGGCGCGCTCGGCGGCGAAGCCTTCCGCGGCGGCATCGAGCCAGGCGCGGACCCCGTCGCTTGGCGGCTTCTCTCGAGCCAGGTCGATCATGCCGGGGTGGCGGCCGTGCAGGTCGGCGATGAAATGCACCGCATCCGCCAGATCGCGCGCGGCCTCGCGGCCCCGGGCGAAGATATTGCATGCTATATAGGGGTGGCTCCTGCCGCCTTCATCGCTGAGCAGCGCGCCAATCGTCTCGGCCGCGCGCGGACGCGCAGCCTCCTGCAGAGTTCCATAAGCCATACGCAACAACACCCCGAATACGACCGGATCCGTGAGCAGCATGACAGCCGCCGCTCACCCGAATCGACATAGCGCAGGTGCGGTAAATGTCGCGTTACGCATCCGGAAATTATTTTCGCCCGACGCCGAGGCCGACGGTAATCCGCCATGGCCCGTTCGGTCCAAAGTGGTTACAACGGCCGGCTATGGCGCGTTCATCCTCTCGTTCGAATGACTGGGGCTTTCCCCGCTGGCGCGGCTATGGCGGCGAGCGCGGCGCGACCAAGGTGCGGCTGTGTGATCGGCATGGCTGCGAGAAGGCCGGCGACCGCCCTGCGCCGAAATCGCCGAACAGCCGCGAGCGCTGGTATTTCTGCGAGGAACATGCCGCGGAATATAATCGCAACTGGGACTATTTCACCGGCCTGTCCGCCGAGGAAGCCGCCCAGCGCGAGTCGGACGAGCGGCGCACCTCGGCGGGCTATGCCGAGCAGGCCCATTATGGCTGGGCGGGACCCGGCGACGGCCGCTGGAGCCGCGACGAGCTGCGCGCGTTCGAGACGCTGGAGCTGGAGGTGGACACCAGCTTCGAAGAGATCAAGGCCTCGTGGCGCCGGCTCGCCAAGGCCAATCACCCCGATGTGAAGCCGAACGATGCCGCCGCCGCGGTGCGCTTCCAGGCGGTCCAGGCGGCGTTCGAAATCCTCCGCCGCGCCGAAGAGCGCCGCCCTCGCTGACCTTGCCTGCAGTGCCGGCCTTCCTCCCGGCTTTAACTTATGACAATGATGTCAGTAACACCCCTGGGGCGAACATCGGCTACGACCCACCTATCTGGGTCCGGAAGGAGATGATCATTGCGGATCTTGTGTGTCGACGACGACGGCCTCGTGCTTTCCGTGACGGCCGATCTGCTGCGCGACCTGGGCCATGACGTGATCGAGGCGATCGGTGGGCACCGCGCCGCAGAGGCGATCGACGACGGCGGTATCGACCTGCTTCTCACCGACATCCACATGCCCGGCGGACCGGACGGACAGGAGCTCGCGGCGATGGCGCGCCAGGCGCGGCCGGAAATGCCGGTGATCTACTTCAGCGGCCTCTCGCACATCGTACCGGCCGAGGTCGGGGACAAGGTGCTGCGGAAGCCCTGTTCGCTCGGCGAACTGGAATTGGCGATCGACACCATCGCCGATTTCAACTGAGCGCGCCGCTCATGGCTCCTGCTCGCCCGTGAGCATTGCCAGGCTCGCCCGTTCATTCGGGCGCAGCGCCCGCGGCTCCGACGGCACGGTCTCGATCCAGCGCCCGGCCCTCGCCATGTCGACGAACACCGGCGCGACATAGGATTTGCGGCACACCGCCGGCGTATTGCCGAGCTGGCGTGCGACCTCCTCGAGCATGGTCTTCACCGACGTCCGGCGGCCTCGCGACAGCATCCCCGCGGCAACCGCGCAGGCCCGCCAGGTGCGGAAGGTCTTGGCGGTGCCGGTGCCGTCGGTCAGCTCGCATATCCACTCATTGATGTCCGAAGCCCGCACCCGCAGCCCGGATCGCATCGAAAAGAGCTGCCCTGCGCCCGCGCTCTTCAATTCCGCAAGCGCCGCCGCAAGCGCCGCGTCACGGCCCGACAGTTCGGCGCGGATGCCGTGCTTGCCGTAGAAGCTCAACTGGATCTCGTCGCCCTTGATCCGGGCATGGCGGTTGAGCAGCGTCGTCGCACCGAAGCTGCCGCGCGCCGCGGAATCGGCCGATCCGACCCGGATTGCGAAGCCATCGAGCAGCCGCACCGCCGCGGCGCGCGCGCGTTCCCACGGATCGTCGCTCTCGAGCGCCTTGCGCACCACCCTGCGCAGGCGCGGCAGGTGCGCCGCAAAGGCGGGCAGCCCGGCGAATTTCTCCTCGTCGCGCCGCTCGCGCCACCGGCTGTGATAGCGATATTGCTTGCGCCCGGCCGCATCGAGCCCGGTGGCCTGGACCGGCGCCAGCGGATCGGGGTTGATCCACACCTTGCGCCACGCCGGCGGGATGCCGAGCGCCAGGATCCGCATGCGCGTCTCGACGTCGCGGATGATCGAACCGTCGGGCGCGATGAACCGCCACCCATTGCCGCGCCGGATCCGGCTGATGCCGGGGCCGGAATTGACGGTGTCGAGATGCTCTATCGGGGCGTGCTGCATGGACGATGAAGAACGCCGGTGCAGCCGAAAGGCTGCGCTTATTCGCCCAGATCGTCGGGCAACGGATCCTTGCCGGAGATCCGCCGCGCGATCGCCTCGGCGTCGGTCAGGTTCCAGCGGCCGGGGATCTCTATGGTACCGTCGGTCAGCGGCTTGCGGATCAGTTCGCCGCCGAGCGTGTTGCCGTCGAGCGCGACCGACATCGGCTTGCCGATCAGCGCCGCGGTGATTTCACCCAGCCGCTCGGCGGCCGGCGGCGTCAGCGTCAGCAGGATGCCGACCTTCTTGTTGATGTCGGGCAGCGCGCGCGCATCGAGCACCTCGGCCGGCGCGAAGGCCTGGCCGCCGATGGTGAGCTTGCCGGTTTCGAAGGCCTGTGCCGGCGTAGATGCCGGTTCGGCCGCGCAGGCCTGCATCGCAACGGCCGCCGCCATCAGCGCGACTGCCATCCGCCGGTTCATGCGTAGCGCTCCGCCGTCGACTTGATCAACGTGATCATGTTGGGAATCCCCTGGGTTCGGTTCGAGCTGAGCTGGTTGCGCAGGTCGAACGGCTCGAGCGCGGCGGCGACATCGATGCTGCGGATCTCGGCCGCGGATTTGTCCTGCACGGTCAGCAGCACCAGCGCGATGATCCCCTTGGTGATCGCGGCGTTGCTGTCGGCCAGGAAGTGCAGCGTGCCGTCGTCACGAACGGTCGGATAGACCCAGACCGCCGCCGAACAGCCGCGCACCAGCGTCGCATCGGTCTTCAGCGGATCCGGCATGGGCTCGAGCGCCTTGCCGAGATCGATCAGCAGGCGATAGCGGTCATCCTTGTCGAGGAACTCATATTCGTCGACGATATCGGAAAAACGGGCAGGCTCGGTCATGGCGCGAGCGCCTACCCGATTTTCCACTATCCGTCACCCCGGCGAGGGCGAGGAACGGCCTATAAATCGACGCCCGCCGCGATCGCCTCGAGCTTGCGGACGCGCTCCTTCAGGTCGGCCAGTTCGATCCGCGCCGCGGGCGATGGTGTTCCGGGTGCGGTGGTGGCATGACGGCCCTCGAGCTTCAGCCGCTGCAGGTCGAGCCAGCCGCGCCAGCCGCTCAGCGCGGCCCAGGCGAGGATGACGAGGCCGACCAGGCCTGCGCCGCTGATCGTCAGCCAGAAGATCGGGTCCTGCATGGTCCTGCTCCTCTTTCCTTTCAGTCGCGGTGGCGAAGCGCTTCGATCTCGCGATCGAGCGTCAGCCCGCGGTCGTTTTCGGTGGCGATCCGCTCGAGCACCGCGACCCGCTCCTTGAGCGTGCGCAGCTCCTCGCGGAGGCGGTCGTTGTCCCCATTGTCGGGGCGGACGAACTTTTCGCCCTTCTTCGTGCTGACCACACCATATTTGGCGCGAAAGATGCTGGCGATCGCGGTTATCGCGACGATCAGCACGACCATTTCGAACGGGTTCATCTCGGCTCTCCGAAACAGGATGTCAGTTGATCGGCTGGTCGCGCAGCCGGTCGATCTCGTCGGCCAGCACGGTCGAGCGATCGGTCAGGATGCGTTCGAGCACCGCAACGCGCTGTTCGAGCCGCTCGGTCCGGGCCGCATATTGCGCGGCCTTCTCGGCGGTATCGGCAGACATTGCGCCGATCTGCTTCTCCTTGATGGCCAGCCACTTCTTGGCGACGCTGGCGACGATCGCCAGCAGAACCAGGCTGAGCACCGCGAAGGGGAAAAGAGTTTCGGCGGACATGGCGTATGATTCCCAAAGCTGGAGGCGATCATTATTTACACTAATGTCGGCGGATCTTTTCGACAAACGGTATCGCTGCTTCGATCAATGACATAACCCGAGCGAGTCGGGACCTGCCCCGGATCAGCGCAGCGCGTCGATCTCGCGGGCCAGCGCCGAATTCTGGCTGGTCACATGCGTCTCGATGTCGGCGATGCGGCGATCGATGTCACGGAAGCGGGCGCGGACATCGCGGACCGACGCGCCGGGCCGAGCCCGAACCGCCTGCCAGAATTTCGTGTCCTCGCGGCTGCTGTCGTAGAACTCGCCTGGCTTGTCCTTGGCCAGCCAGTTGACCACCAGATAGGTGACGAGCACCCATGGGAAGGTCATGAAGGTGAGGATAACCGTGCCGACCCTGATCAAGGTGACGTCCAGGCCGGTATAGTCGGCGAGCCCGGAGCAGACGCCCAGCCATTTGCTGTTGCGCTTGTCGAGGTAGAATTTGGTGCGGCGAGCTGACATTGCGAACTTCCCTTCCTGTCTGTCTGCGGCGGCCGGCGATCAGTTGTCGCGGCGCCAGTCGTCATCATGGCTGCGCTCGGCGGCCTGTCGGGGCCGCCAGTTCGGATCCTGGCTGTCCAGGATCCGCTCCAGCGTGCCCAGCCGCTCGTCGAGCCTGCGGGCCATGTCGTGCATGTTGTCGAGCAGGCGCTCGTCCTCGACCGTCAGGCCGCCATTCTTCTTCCACTGGGTGACATAATGGAGGATCAGCCAGGGCAAACCGATGAACAGGATCCCGACGACGATCGGCGCGATGATGATATCGCTGTCCATCGGATCAGCCCTCCTTGCCCGCGGCCTTGGCCTTCAGCGCGGCGAGTTCGGCGTCGACCTTGTCGCTCGACCGAAGCTCGGCGATTTCCTCGTCGAGGGTCTTGGGCGCAGCGCCCATCCCCGCCGCATCGGCACGGCCTTCGGCATAATCGACGCGGCGCTCGAGCAGTTCGAAGCGCGAGAAGGCGTCGTCGACCTTGGGGCCGGCATACATCTCGCGCATCTTGGCGCGGTTGTTCGCCGATTCGAGACGGGTGACGATGCTGTTCTGACGGGCGCGGGCCTCGCGCAGCTTGCCCTGCAGCTTGGCGATATCGCCTTCGGATGCCTTGAGCGACTCGTCGAGCAATATGACCTCATCCTTCAGCTGGTCGGCGAGGTCGGCTGCCTTCTGCTTTTCGGTCAGCGCGGCCTTGGCGAGATCCTCGCGGTCCTTCGACAGCGCGAGCTCGGCCTTTTCCAGCCAATTGGCCTGGACGGTGTCCAGCTTGGCGATCTGCCGGCGCAGTTCCTTCTGGTCGGCGATGGTGCGAGCCGCCGAGGCGCGAACCTCCACGAGCGTCTCTTCCATCTCGAGGATGATCATGCGGATCATCTTCGCCGGGTCCTCGGCCTTGTCGAGAAGGTCGGTGACGTTGGCGGCAATGATGTCTCGGGTTCGGGAGAAGATTCCCATTTCAAGCTCCTTGGTTACGCTCGGTACGATGGCGGCGGCGTTGCGAGATGCAATGCAGGGACTGTGCCAACCTCAAAAACGGCGGAATTGCGGGATTTTCTGACTATGCCGGCCCGGCTGCACGATTTTCCCATTGCCAAGTCTTGGGAATTCTTGCCAATTCTCGGCCATGGACCGCGAAGCGCAATTCATCGGCCAATCCTATGCCTTTCTCGATTCCGTCGAGCGCGCGAGCCGCGCCGCCGGGCTCAACCGGCCCGTGCTGGTGGTCGGCGAGCGGGGCACCGGCAAGGAGCTGGTCGCCGAACGCCTGCACCGCCTCTCGCCGCGCTGGGCGGGGCCGCTGGTGACGATGAACTGCGCCGCCCTTCCCGAAACCCTGATCGAAGCCGAACTGTTCGGCCATGAGTCGGGCGCCTTCACCGGCGCGACCAAGGCGCGGCAGGGCCGCTTCGAGGAGGCGGATGGCGGTACGCTGTTCCTCGACGAGCTGGCAACGCTGTCGATCGGCGCACAGGAGCGGCTGCTGCGCGCGACCGAATATGGCGAGGTGACGCGGATCGGATCGTCGCGGCCGGTGCGGGTCGACGTCCGTATCGTCGCTGCGACCAACGAGCATCTGCCCGAGCTGGTCGACAAGGGCCGCTTCCGCGCCGACCTGCTCGACCGGCTGTCGTTCGAAGTGGTGACCCTGCCGCCGCTACGGGCTCGCGAGGGCGACGTGCCGGTGCTCGCCGACCATTTCGGCCGGCGGATGGCATCGGAGCTCGGCTGGCCGCACTGGCCCGGCTTCGGCCCCGCCGCCGCCCAGGCCCTGGCCGACCATGACTGGCCGGGCAATGTCCGCGAACTCCGCAACGTCGTCGAGCGCGCGGTCTATCGCTGGGACGATTCCGAACAGCCCGTCGATGCGATCCAGTTCGATCCGTTCGACAGCCCGTGGCGCCCCGCCAAGACGGAGCCGTCAGTCCAGCCCGCCGCGGAGACGGGTGTCGCCCTGCCCGCAGCCCCGCCCGCGGCGCCTGCCGCGCCGGCGCATTACGACTGCGACGATTTTCGCGCAGCGGTGCTGATGCACGAGAAGGCACTGCTCGAGGCAGCGCTCAAGCGCTGCCGCTTCAACCAGCGCGCGACCGCGCTCGCGCTCAAGCTCAGCTATGACCAGCTGCGCCACGCGCTGCGCCGCCACGACCTGCTCGACCGTTCCGGATGACCGCGGCCGATCGGCTCTTCGCCAGCTTCGACCGGCTCTATGTCCTCAACCTGCCCGATCGCGACGATCGCCGCCGTGAGATGGCAGGCGAACTCGAGCGGATCGGCACCTCGCTGGAGGACCCGCGAGTCAGGCTGTTCGCGGCGGTCCGGCCGCGCGATGCCGGCGGCTTCCCCAATGCCGGCGCGCGGGGGTGCTTCCTCGGCCATCTCGCCATGCTGCGCGAGGCGCGGGATCTCGGCTGCCACGCGATATTGATCGCCGAGGACGACTGCGACTTCGCCACTGGCATCGAGGCACTGCTGCCCCCCGCGCTCGACCTGCTCGATCAACTTGGCTGCGATATCTTCTATGGCGGCTATGACCTGCCCGAGGGCCTGGGTGCCGCCGATCCTCTCGCAACGCCACTGCTGCTCGCCGATTGCACCCGGCCACTCAGGACCACCCACCTGATCGGTTTCGGCCGCAGCGCGATAGCCGGGCTGGTGCCCTATCTCGAGGCGATGCTGGAACGCCCGCCCGGCAGCGCCGAGGGCGGTCCGATGCATGTCGACGGCGCTTATAGCTGGTTCCGGGCCAGCCGCCCCGACCTGACGACCTGGCTCGCGCGGCCGCAGCTCGGCCACCAGCGCCCTTCGCGCACCGACATCTCCCCGCCCGGCCGGCTAGACAGCCTGCCGAGGCCGTTGCGGCGGGTGGCTCGCTGGGCAAAACGGGCGTGGATGCGGCGCAGGCCCAGTTAACGTCCTGAAACCACTCGTCATACCGGCGGAGGCCGGAACTCAGTAGAGGTTCGCGACGGCAACGCCGTCCCCGACGACCACATCCCACGCTCCGCCGGAGGGATGCACGAAAAAGGCCGGAGGTTCGCACCCCCGGCCCATTTTTCCGCTATTGCTGATAGATGATCAGCCGAGATTGGCGTTGGTCATCGCATAAAGCATCGGGATCGACAGCAGCGTGTTGGTGCGCGAGAAGATCATCGCGGTCTTCGCCGCCTTGGCCTTGGTATCGGCGTCGGCCTCGACCAGCCCCAGCGCCTTCTTCTGGGCAGGCCAGATCAGGAACCAGACGTTGAACGCCATGATCAGCGCCAGCCACATGCCGATGCCGATCAGCCTGTAGTCAGGCTGCAGCGTCAGCGCTTCGATCAGATAGCCGGTGACATGCGCGACCGCGAGGCCCGTCAGCACCGTGAACGCCGCGCCCCAGCGGAAGAAGAACAGGGCCTTGGGCGCGATATATTTGGAGACACCGGGCTTCAGCTCGGCCGGTACGGTCGGCATAGTCGGGATCTGCACGAAGTTGAAATAGTAGAGCAGGCCGATCCAGGTTATGCCGAAGAAGACGTGCAGCCAGCGCAGCACATAGTTCACCAGCAACGTCTGGTCAGGGTGAATATAGGCGATCAGCGCGATCGCGGCGACGAGTCCGACGACGAGCACCAGATGTAGATTACCGAAAAACTTGTCCATAGCGTTCCCCTGCGGTTGCGTCCGCTCCCTTGGCCTGCGGATCGCTTCGGCGCACACTGTAGGAATCCCGAGTTCGTTTGTCACATGTTATGATAAAGATCGGTGCTGCGGCTCGGAAATCCGACGAAATTCCTCGGAACAGGGACCTGCGTGGCCCGGCACCCGTTGTGGTTCCATCCCCATGACGACCAAGGAGTTTCACTATGGCGTTCTCGCTTCACCCGCTGCCGTTTGACAAGGCGGCGCTCGAACCGGTGCTGTCCGCCGAGAGCTTCGACTATCATCATGGCAAGCACCACCAGGCCTATGTCGACAAGGTCAATGGCTGGATCGACGAGAAGGGCCTGGGCGGCAAGTCGCTGGTCGAGGTGATCGCGCTCGCCAAGAGCAGCGGGGACAAGCCACTGTCCAGCAATGCGGGCCAGATCTGGAACCACGACTTCTTCTGGCAATGCCTCGCACCCGCCGGCTCGACCAGGCCGTCGGCTGCCTTGGCGAAGCTGGTCGATGCCAGCTTCGGATCGCACGAGGCGATGATCGAGAAGCTGGCGGACGAGGCGACCGGCCATTTCGGCAGCGGCTGGGCATGGCTTGTCCTCGCCGGCGATGCGCTGAAAACCACTTCGCTCCACGATGGCGACGTCCCGATCGGCCAGGATGGCATCACGCCGCTGCTTGCGCTCGATGTGTGGGAGCACGCCTATTATATCGACTATCGCAACGAGCGCCCGAAGTTCGCCGAGGCCGTACTCGGCCAGGTTATCAACTGGGACTTCGTCTCACGGAACATCGAGGGTGATGCCGTCCGGCGCGGCGATCAGATCGCAGCCTGATGTCGCCGCCTGCCTCTCCCTTCGGGGAGAGGGCGCGCTCTACAGCGTCGTGCCTGAAATCTGAATCATCTCACCACGTCCCCCAGCGACGGCTGTTGTGAATGCGTCAGATTTCTCGCACGATGCTCTATCCCTGCGGCGGCAGGGCGACGTCCTCGGCCTTTTCCGCGTTCAGTCCATGCTTCATCAGCATCGGTACATTGGCCAGCGCGAACAACAGCGTGGCCGGCATCGCGCCCCATAATTTATAGCCGAGCCAGAACGACATGCTGGTCGAGCGCCAGACCAGTTCGTTGGCGATCGCCATTGCGACGAAGAAGAGCGCCCAGTTCCGGGTGAGCTTGGTCCAGCCGAGGTCGGTAAGACCGGGATAGGCATGGCCGAGCACCGTCTTGATGGTGGGCCGCCCGGTGAGCAGCCCGAACGCCAGGATGGCGGCGACCAGCAGATAATAAGCGGTCGGCTTCATCTGGATGAACTTCGGGTCGTGCAGCCACAGCGTGAGCCCACCGAACCCCAGCACCATCACGCCCGAGAACAGCAGCAGCGCCGATACCTTCCGGTAGATCGCCCAGGAGGCGATTACCGCGACCAGCGTGGCGCCCATGAAGACACCGGTCGACATCATGACATCCTTGCTGAGCCAATAGGTCAGCAGATAGACCACCAGCGGCCCGAGATCGATCGCCAGCCGCATGCCCGCGCCGGGCTCGGATTTCTTCAACGCCACATCGCCCATCACTTGCCGATCCTCTCCAGGCCCGCGATCGCGCGCGCCACTTCGGCCGGGTCGAACGGCTTGAGATCGTCGACTCCTTCGCCGAGCCCGATCGCATGGACCGGCATGCCGTAGCGCTCGGCCGCAGCGACCAGCACGCCGCCCCGCGCGGTGCCGTCCAGCTTGGTCATGATCAGGCCGGTCACGCCCGCCGTCTCCTTGAAGATCTCGATCTGGCTCAGCCCGTTCTGACCGGTGGTCGCATCGAGCACCAGCAGAACGTCGTGCGGCGCCGCGGGGTTCAGCCGGCCGAGCACCCGCCTGATCTTGGCAAGCTCGTCCATAAGGCCAGTCTTGTTCTGCAGGCGACCGGCGGTATCGACGATCAGCACGTCGATGCCCTTTTCGGTGCCCTGCTTGACGCCCTCGAACACGAGGCCCGCGGCATCGCCGCCCTCGCTGCCGGTGATGATCGGTACGCCGACCCGCTCGGCCCAGACCTTGAGCTGGCCGATCGCGGCGGCGCGGAAGGTGTCGCCCGCGACCAGCATCACCGCATAGTCCTGCTCCTTGAGCCAGTGGGCGAGCTTGGCGATCGTGGTGGTCTTGCCGGATCCGTTGACGCCGATGACCAGGATCACCTGCGGGCGCGGGAAAGCCTCGATCTCCAGCGGCTTGGCGACCGGCGCCAGCACCTTCTCGATCTCCTGCGCGACGATCTCGCGCAACGCGCGCTCATCCAACCCCTTCTCGAACATCTCGCCGGCCAGCCGGTCGCGAATGCGGCGGGAGGTGACCGGGCCGAGGTCCGACGCGATCAGCGCCTCCTCGATCTCGTCGAGCGTGGCGGCGTCGAGCGCCGCCTTGCCGAACAGGCCGGTGAGGTTCTCGCCCAGGCGGTCGGAGGTCTTGCGGAAGCCGCCAAACAGTTTCTCGTGCCAGCGCTTGTCGCTCATGCGGCCATGCCTGCGGATCTTCCCTTGAGGCCATCGGCATCGATGCCGGTGATGATGGTGGATAGGACGCGCCCCGGTTCAGGCGGTTCGCCTTCGAAACGCACCCGCGCGAAATTGGCCGCATGACCGGCGCCGCCGCGCTCGGCCAGCACTGACTGCTCGCTGCCGACGAGGGTGGCGAGCCACGCCGCCTGCCGCGCCTGCGCCCGTTCGCGCAAATGGGCCGCCCGGCGCCGGATCGTCGCGTGGTCGAGCTGGGGCATCCGTGCCGCCGGCGTCCCGCTGCGTGGCGAATAAGGGAAGACATGGCCGAACACGATGTCGCAATCGTCGATCAGCGCCGCGGTATTCGCCGCCATCGCATCGTCTTCGGTCGGGAAGCCGGCGATCAGGTCCGCGCCGATTGCGATGCCGGGCCGCGCCGCCTTCAGCCGCTCGATCATCGCCACTGCTTGGGCGCGGCTGTGCCGGCGCTTCATCCGCTTGAGGATCATGTCGTCGCCGGCCTGCAGCGAAAGGTGAAGGTGCGGCATGATCCGCGCCTCGCCCGTCACCAGCGCGAACAGCCGGTCGTCGATCTCGATCGAATCGAGCGACGAGAGGCGCAGCCGACGGAGATCCGGCACATGCGCCAGAATTCGCTCGACCAGCATCCCCAGCGTCGGCGCGCCCGGCAGGTCGGGGCCATAGCTGGTGAGGTCGACTCCGGTCAGCACCACCTCTTCATGGCCTTGCTCGACCAGGGCCTTGATCCGCTCGACGACGATACCGGCCGGCACCGAGCGGCTGTTGCCGCGCCCATAAGGGATCACGCAGAAGGTGCAGCGGTGGTCGCAGCCATTCTGCACCTCGACAAAGGCGCGGGCATGGCCGGTGAAGGCAGACGCCATGTGCGGCGCGGTCTCGCGCAGCGCCATGATGTCGGAGACATGGATATCGGCGGCATCCGCGCGCTCGAAGCCGAACAGGTCGGGGCGGCCCTTTTCCGCATTGCCGATCACCCGCGCCACTTCGGGCATCGCCGCGAAGCTGGCGGGCTCGATCTGGGCAGCGCAGCCGGTGACGACGATCCGCGCCTCGGGCCTGCGCCGTGCCGCCTGCCGGATCGCCTTGCGCGCCTGCTTGACCGCTTCCGCCGTAACCGCGCAGCTGTTGACGATGATCAGGTCGTCGGCGTCGGCCGCCAGCGCCCGCATCGTCTCGCTCTCGGCGATGTTGAGCCGGCAGCCCAGCGTGATCAGCTCGGGACCGCTCATCCGAAGGCGCTCAGCTCCGCTTCCGCGGTGAACACATGGGTGGCCGGGCCCGACATGGTGATCCTGCCTCCGGGCGCCCAGTCGATGACCAGCGGGCCGCCGGGGAGGGTCACCTTCACCGGCGTATCGACGAGACCCGCGCGGATCGCCGACACCGCCGTCGCGCAGGCGCCGGTGCCGCAGGCGTCGGTAAGGCCGACGCCGCGCTCCCACACCCGCAGGCGGATGTTCGACCGGTCGTCGACCGTTGCGACATTGACGTTGATCCGCGCCGGGAACAGCGGGTCGGTCTCTATCAGCGGGCCGAGCCGGTCGAGCTCGATCGCATCGCATTCGGGAACGAAGAAGATCACGTGCGGATTGCCGACATTGGCGGCCATGGGTGCGGTGAGATCCTCCCAGGCGACCGGCATTGCCCGCGTGTCCATCGCATAGGCCAGCGGGATGGCGTCCCAGTCGAACCGCGGCGCCTCCAGTTCGACCGACACCGTGCCACCGTCGCTGCGTCCGCCCAGCAGCCCGCCGAGCGTCTCGATGGTCGCGCTGCCGCCGAGCAGGCTAACCACGCAGCGCGTGGCGTTGCCGCACGCCTCGACCTCACCGCCATCGGCATTGAAAATCCGCATCCGCGCATCGGCTATCGCCGACGGCTCGAGCAGGATCAGCTGGTCGCACCCGATTCCAGTCCGGCGGTCGGCGAGCGCGCGCGCGCGCGCCTCGGTGATCTCCACCGGGCGGTCGCGCGCATCGATCACGACGAAATCATTGCCGAGACCATGCATCTTGTGAAAGCGGACCATCATCGCCGCGCGATTTAGGGACTAGCGCAGGGCAAGTCCATAAGGCGGGGAACTTCGTGCGGCGCCAGGCCTGCTGCGGCTTCAGCTCTACGAAGCGAGCCGCTTTCGGCCCTGGCGCATCGACACCACTTCACCAGCAACCGCGCTGGGGCTTGCCGCGATCAGAAGCCCGCGCTCGGCGAGCAGGGCGCGGGTGGCACGGGCCGGGATGGCGCGCCCGAAATGCCAGCCCTGGCCCGTCGTGCAGCCGAGACCGGTCAGCATCCTGTGGATCTCGCCGGTTTCGACGCCTTCTGCCATCGCGGCGATGCCGAGGCTGTCGGCCAGCGAGATGATCATCCGCACCAGCGCGGCCGCTTCCGGATCGCGCGCCATCCGCATCACGAAGCTCCGGTCGATCTTGATTCGATCGAGCGGCAACGCCCGCAGATGGGTCAGACTGGAATAGCCGGTTCCGAAATCGTCGAGGGCGACCCGGATGCCCTGGTTCTTGAGGCTGCCAATGATCGAGCTGGCGAAGCCGAGATTTTCCAGCAGCGCCGCCTCGGTGATCTCGATCTCGAGCCGCTCGGCGGGAAAATTCATCTCGAGCAGCAGCTTGACGATCTTCTGCGCCAGCCAGGGATCGCGCATCTGCGCCGGGCTGATATTGACGCCGAGCAGCAGAGCCGGATGCCAATGCCGCGCCTCTTCGAGCGCGCTGCGGATCAACGACATCGACAATTCGCCGATCAGCCCGGATTCCTCGGCAATCGGGATGAAAACCGAGGGCTCGATCAGCCCATGTTCGGGATGCTCCCAGCGGGCAAGCAGCTCGAAGCCGAGCAGGGTGCCGGTGGCGAGGTCGACCTGCTGCTCAAACCATGGCACGATCTGGCCGGTCGGAATGCCGGCACGCAGGCCGAGCTCGATCTCGTTGCGCAGCTCGAGCTCGCGTTCCATGCTGCCGTCGAACCAGGCACGGCGGTTCCGCCCGGCGCGCTTGGCCGCGTAGAGCGCGATATCCGATCGCCGCATCAGCGTATCGATGGTGCGACAGCCCGCCTCGGTACGGGCTATGCCCATCGACGCGCCGATCTGCACTTCAACCCCGCCGACCAGGAATGGTTCGGCCATGCGGGCGAGGATCGCGTCAGCAACGCTGTCGACCGCCGCGGCCATGGCCGGATCGAACGGAAAGGCGCAGGCGAACTCGTCGCCACCGAGCCGCGCTGCGATGGCGTGCGGGGGCAGTGGCGCCATCATCGCCTCGGCAGCGGCGCGCAGCAGCTGATCGCCGGCCATATGGCCGTGCAGGTCGTTGATCGCCTTGAAATGGTCGAGGTCGACCATCAGCATCGCGACGGCGCGCTGGCGCGTCAGCGTGGACTCGATCATCCGCGCGCCGCCTTCGCCCAGCGCACGGCGGTTGAGCAGGCCGGTGAGCGGATCGCTGGTCGCGAGTTCGCTGGCGCGCGCCTCCGCGGCACGGCGCAACGCGACCTCGTGCTTGAGCGCCCGATAGCGCCGCCAGCCCAGGACGGTCAGCGCGACGTTGAGCAGCAACACCGATACCAGGATATTGTCGGAAACCGAGAGGCCGCCGCGCAGCGATCGATAGACCGACGCGACGACCGACCAGCCGGAGGCGATCACGAGCAAGGTCGCGGCAACGCTCACGCCGGCGGCCAGCAGGTCGCGACGATCTTCGGGCGGACCCGCTTGCGTGCCCTCCTTGATCGCCCTGCCTTTCATTACGCCTCCGGATTTCAACGAAGACGCAGCCTAGGCAAGCTAGATTGCCAATAGTTTAACGCGGCAGAAAACGCTCGGGTCAGGCGCGCGCTGTCAGGCCTCCTCCTCGAACATGACCGCGACATCGGCTTTGGCCGTCAGCCGGACGCTGTCGCCCTCGATTTCGGCGATCAGGCCACCCGGGACATAATGATGATGGCCGCGGTGACTGCCTTGGCCGCTATCCGCCTTGGTGAGCTTGATACGGTCGCCGTCGACATGATCGACGGTGCCGACATGGACGCCATCGGCGCCGATGACCTCCATATGCTCCTTGATGCGCGAAAGATCGGCCATGACATTCTCCTGTCTTTTGGGATGCCGCTTCGAACGCGCAGGGACGCAGAAGTCTCCGCCGCATGATGTAAGATATTTACAAGCTTTCAAAACAAGGCAGCTACGCACCTGACGAGACCACCTTATTTTTTGGCGTGCCGGTGCTGACATTGGCGGTTTTCGGGTGTCTGACGCTTACAACAGCACGAGGACACCGCGATGACCTATCAAGATCAGATCAACCAGACGCAGCAGCTGATCCGCAGCTATAATGGCAGCTGGGATGGCATCGACGCCGAGTCGGTTGCCCGCATGCGCTTGCAGAACCGCTTCCAGACTGGCCTCGACATCGCACGCCACACCGCGGCGACCATGCGCCGCGACATGGCCGCCTATGACGCCGATCCAGCCAGTTACACCCAGTCGCTGGGTTGCTGGCACGGCTTCATCGGCCAGCAGAAGATGATCTCGATCAAGAAGCATTTCGGCAGCACCAAGCGCCGTTACCTATACCTGTCCGGCTGGATGGTCGCCGCGCTGCGCTCCGACTTCGGCCCGCTGCCCGACCAGTCGATGCACGAGAAGACCAGCGTTCCGGCGCTGATCGAGGAACTCTACACCTTCCTGCGTCAGGCCGATGCCCGCGAACTGGGCATGATGTTCCGCGAGATCGACAAGGCGCGCGAGACCGGCAACCAGGTCGACGAACAGCGGCTGCTCCACGCCGTGGAAAATTACGAGACGCATGTCGTGCCGATCATCGCCGACATCGACGCGGGCTTCGGCAACGCCGAGGCGACCTATCTGCTCGCCAAGAAGATGATCGAAGCCGGCGCCTGCGCGCTGCAGATCGAAAACCAGGTGTCCGACGAGAAGCAGTGCGGCCACCAGGACGGCAAGGTCACCGTGCCGCACGAGGACTTCCTCGCCAAGGTCCGCGCCTGCCGCTACGCCTTCCTCGAACTCGGCGTGGAGGATGGAATCATCGTCACCCGCACCGACTCGCTGGGTGCCGGCCTCACCAAGCAGATCGCCTACAGCAAGGAGCCGGGCGATCTCGGCGACCAGTATAACGCCTTCCTCGACTGCGAGGAGGTCACCGATCTCAACAGCATCAACGGCGACGTGGTGATCAACCGCGGCGGCAAGCTGATGAAGCCGAAGCGCCTGCCGTCGAACCTTTACCAGTTCCGCGAAGGCACCGGTGCCGACCGCTGCGTGCTCGATTGCATCACCTCGCTCCAGCATGGCGCCGACCTGCTGTGGATCGAGACCGAGAAGCCGCACATCGAGCAGATCGCCTCGATGGTCGACCGCATTCGCGAGGTCATTCCGAACGCCAAGCTGGTCTACAACAACTCGCCCTCGTTCAACTGGACGCTCAACTTCCGCCAGCAGGTGTTCGATGCCTGGAGCGAAGCGGGCAAGGATGTGTCGGCCTATGATCGCGCCAAGCTGATGAGCGTCGACTATGATGGCACCGAGCTGGGCCTGGAAGCCGACGAGAAGATCCGCACCTTCCAGCGCGACGCTGCGAAGCGCGCTGGCATCTTCCATCACCTGATCACCCTGCCGACCTACCACACCGCGGCGCTGTCGACCGACAACCTCGCCAGGGAATATTTCGGTGAGGCCGGCATGCTCGGCTATGTGAAGGGGGTGCAGCGCCAGGAAATCCGCCAGGGAATCGCCTGCGTGAAGCATCAGAACATGTCGGGCTCCGACATCGGCGACGATCATAAGGAATATTTCGCCGGCGAAGCGGCCCTCAAGGCCGGCGGCGCGCACAACACGATGAACCAGTTCGCCGCATAGGCGGCAGCATCGAAGCTTCAGGAGAGGGTGAAGGCCCGGGGTACTCCAGCCCGGGCCTTTTCCTATTCACCCCCCTTCACGAAGTGGGAGAGGAGCTTGAGCCTGCGCCGATCCTTGCTTTTGCGCCGGTTCGCGCCTAAAGGCCGCCTCGTCTTACAGACAGCAAAGCAATGATCGCGTCCATGGACGCCCGCTGACCGGCGAGGTTTCGCCCGTCGGCGCGTTTTGCGTTTTGCGCCTGAAGACAGCAATTTCGGCGCTTCGGCGCAGAGGAGCAAGTGCATGTTCGAAAGTCTGAGCGAAAGGCTGGGAGGGGTCTTCGACCGCTTGCGCGGTCGCGGCGCGCTTTCCGAATCGGATGTGCGCGAGGCGATGCGCGAGGTCCGCATCGCGCTGCTCGAAGCCGATGTCGCGCTGCCCGTCGTCCGCGAATTCGTCGACAAGGTCACCGAACAGGCGGTTGGCCAGAATGTGCTGCGCTCGGTCACGCCGGGCCAGCAGGTCGTCAAGATCGTCCATGATGCGCTGGTCGAGATGCTCGGCTCGGAAGCGTCGGACCTCAATGTCGATGTCAGTCCGCCGGCAATCATCATGATGGTCGGCCTGCAGGGCTCGGGCAAGACGACGACCACCGCGAAGATCGCCAAGCGGCTCACCGAAAAGGGCCGCAAGAAAGTCATGATGGCGTCGCTCGACGTCAATCGGCCGGCCGCGCAGGAACAGCTCGCGATCCTCGGCACCCAGACCTCGGTCACCACCCTGCCGATCGTCCAGGGCCAGCAGCCGGTTGATATCGCGCGGCGCGCGCTCCAGTCGGCCAAGCTCCAGGGCTATGACGTCCTGATCCTCGATACCGCGGGCCGGCTCCATGTCGACCAGGCGCTGATGGAGGAGATGAAGGCGGTCGCCGGCGTCGCCGACCCCGAGGAAATCCTGCTCGTCGTCGATGCGCTGACCGGCCAGGATGCCGTCAACGTCGCCCGCAGCTTTTCCGAGCAGGTGCCGCTGACCGGCGTCGTGCTGACCCGGATGGACGGCGACGCCCGCGGTGGTGCCGCCCTGTCGATGCGCGCGGTCACCGGCAAGCCGATCAAGTTCGTCGGCACCGGCGAGAAACTGGACGGCATCGAGCTGTTCCAGCCGAGCCGCGTCGCCGGCCGCATCCTCGGCATGGGCGACGTCGTCAGCCTGGTCGAGCGCGCCGCCGAGACGATCAAGGTCGAAGAGGCCGAGGCGATGGCCGCGCGGATGGCCAAGGGGCTGTTCGACATGAACGACCTCCGCAACCAGCTACGCCAGATGTCGCGGATGGGCGGGCTTTCGGGGCTCGCCGCGATGCTGCCCGGCATCAAGCAGGTCAAGCAGGCGATGGCGTCGGGCGCGGCCGACGACAAGGTGCTGGTGCGGATGGACGCGATCATCGGATCGATGACGCCCAAGGAACGCACCCGCCCCGAACTGCTCAACGCCAAGCGCAAGATCCGCGTCGCCAAGGGCTCCGGCACCACGGTGCAGGACGTCAACAAGCTCCTGAAGATGCACCAGGAGATGTCGACGGTGATGAAGAAGATGAAGAAGATGGGCGGCCTCAAGGGTCTCGGCGCGCTGCTCGGCGGCGGCGGGGGCGGCGGCTTGGGCGGCCTGCTCGGCGGGGGCGGCG